>JADJYF010000001.1:0-300000 GCA_016719885.1 Pseudomonadota bacterium
CATGAACGCGGCCAGGGCCACCGCCCTCATCACCGATGTCGCGAACGCCGCCAAGCTCGACGAAGTGGCCGGGAGCAATGTCCGACCCTGCGCGCGCATCCTGGTCGATGGCGAGCGCGACGGCTGGCACGAGCTACGACAAGCTCATGCACCGGGCCAGACGCAGCGCGTTTCGAGACCGCCGACACCGCCTTCGACGAAGATGCACTGTTATTTCACGTCCGGACCACCGGCTATCCCAAGATGACCATCCATGGTCACGACGTGGCCTCGCGCACCAGGTCACTGGCCGCTACTGGGCTGGATCTCTCGCCCGACGACGTGCACTGGAACATCAGCGACACCGGCTGGGCCAAGGCTGCCTACAGCAGTTACTTCGGGCCGTGGAACATGGGCGCGACGGTGTTCGTGCATCACTCGCCGGTGTTCGATGCGAAGAAGACGCCTCGATCTGCTCGCGCACTATCCCATCACTGCCACCCTGTGCGGCGCGCCGACGGTGTATCGCATGGTGGTGCTGCAGGACCTGTCGGCCTACAAGTTTCCGCACCTGCGTCATTGTGTGGGCGCCGGCGAGACGCTCAACCCGAAGTCATCGAAACCTGGAAGCGCGCCACAGGCCTCGTCATCCGTGACGGCTATGGCCAGACCGAGACAATGCTGGTGTGCGGCAACCATCCGTCCATCACGCCGCGTTTCGGCTCCATGGGCCAAACCCATGCCGGGCGTCGAGATGGCCATCATCGATGAACAGGGCGAAGCCCTTGCCACCCCAGCAGGAAGGCGACACCCGCGATTCGCGTGAAGCGCTGCGCGCTGCCGGCCTGTTCCGCGACTATCGCGGTGATCCGGAGCGGCTCAACGCCTGCTTCATCGGCGACTGGTACCTGACCGGCGATCGCGGTTGCATCGATGAAGACGGTTATTTCTGGTTCGTCAGTCGCGCCGACGACGTGATCCTGTCGGCCGGTTACCGCATCGGTCCGTTCGAAGTGGGAAAGCGCCCCGATCGGCACCCGCGGTGGCGGAGTCGGCGGTGGTGGCGAGCCCGGATGCCTTGGGCGGCGACGTGGTCAAGGCCTTCGTGGAGTTGGCGCGGGTTACAGCGGCAGCGATGCGCTGGTCACGAATCTGCAGGAGCATGTCAAGCGTGTGACCGCGCCTTACAAGTATCCGCGTCGCATCGAATTCGTCGACAGCCTGCCCAAGACCGTCAGCGGCAAGATTCGCCGTGTCGAACTGCGTGCGCGGGAAGCGGGCGCGGGTTGATTGCTTTGACGCGTCGCGCAGGCTGGTGGAATGTCAGGCTGAAGCCTGACCCACGGCACGCGAGCCGGCAGCGCCGAATCCTTGTGGGTCAGGCTTCAGCCTGGCAACATGTCGATTGCATGAGCGCCCCGCCGCCCGACGACATCTCGCCCGGCTCGCGCTGCGCTTCGCGGTCGTCATGATCATGCTGAGCTCGGTGGCGACGGCGATGATGCTGTCGACGGTCAACGTCGCCTTGCCCGCCATCGCCAGGCGCTCGACATCGACGCGGTGATGCTGCTGAGGCTGGGTGCCGATGGCTACCTGTTTGGCGAGCGCGGCCGCGCGTGTTGAGCCTGGCGCATGGCCGACATGTACCGGCCGACGGCGCATTTTCCTGTGGGGCACGGTCGGCGTGATCCTGGCCTCGCTGGTCGCCGCCTGCGCCAACAGCGCGGCGGTGCTGCTGGCGGCGCGCGCGCTGCAGGGCAAAGTTCGGCGGCGGCGCTGTTCGCCCCAGATAGCCATCAAATCGTCGGTCTATCCGCCGGCCAGGGGGCGCGGCGCCGCCATCGGCGCCAGCATCTCGGCGGTGTATATCCCGGTCTCGCTCGGGCCCTTGCTCGGCGGCCACGTGATCGAAATGTGGGTCGTGGCGCGCGGCCTTCCTGCCGCATCTGCCGCTGACCGCTGGCGGTGCTCTACCTGGTGTCTCGTGCACATGCGCTTCGAGGCGGGCCGAGGAGCGCGGCCACTTCGATGTCGTCGGCGCGCTGCTGCGCGGTAGGCATCATGGTGGCGGATCGATCGGCCTGTCCAGCCTGCCGAGCGCGCGCGATCTCGCCATGGTGGCGGGCGGCGCCGCGCTGCTGTGGGTGTTCTTCCGTCACGAACGCGGCGACCACCAATCGATATTCGATGTCGGAACTGTTCTTGACCAACCGCGTGTTCACCTTGTCCTATCTCGCCTCGCCTCAGGTGATGTACCACCACGACCTTCGCCAACGTCATGCTGGTCAGCCTCTACCTGCAATTGCTGAAGGGCGTGCCGCCGTCGCGCGCCGGCGTGATCATGATGACGCAGCCGGTGGTGATGGCATTGTTCTGCCAGATGGCGGGACGCATGTCGACCGCATCGAACCGCGCGTGATTGCCTCGCTGGGCATGGCGCTGACCGGCATCGGCCTGGTCGGCTTTGCCTTGCTCGATGAACCACAGCGCGCTGCATCTGACGGTGTGTTGTGTCTCGCCGTCTGCGGATCCGGCTCCAGCCTGTTCCAGTTCGCCCAACGTCAACGCCATCATGGGCGCGGTGCCGCCACGGGATTATTCGCGCCCGGGCGCGATGTCGGTGATCGCGCGTGATCGGCCAGTTGTGCAGCATGGCGCTGGTGGCGGTGGTGATGGCGTTGTGAAAGCTCGGACCGGTGGACATCGAGCCCGCCGTCACCCGGCGCTCGGGCATGCCAACTCCACACAGCTTCGCCGGCGGCGCGGCGCTGCTGTCGCTGGTCGGTATCACGCTGTCGCTGTCGCGCGGTGGGTGCACGGCCCGCCAACACTGCGTGAGCGTTCATCGCAGGTGAGCCTCGCCGCTCTACCTGCCCGGCCCTGCTGCTGCGGGCATTCCCGCCCAGGCGACCTTCATGTTGCTGCCGCTATGCGAAGTGCTGGAGCAGGGCGGGAGCGCGGCCACCGCCGCCGCCATCGTCGGGCTGAACGCGGCATCGGCATGATGGCCATGGATGCCGGCCGGCATGCTGGCCGCGCGTTTCGGCGAGAAGCGGTGATGGTGGTGGCGGTGTCCCTTCACCATGCTGGCGTTCGCCGGTTACGGTCCCGCCGACGACATCGGCTGGTTCTATCTCATCGCGTTCATGAACGGCTGGGCGCAGCACCTTCCTGTTGGGACGCATGAGCTACGTGTCGGCCTGTTGCACGCCGCCGAGCGCGGCCGCGTGATCGCGATGATCGGGCTCGGTGCGGGCCCTCGGCCTTGCTCGGGCCGATGTGCGGCGGCGGGCTCGCGCACTACGCGGGCTACTCGGTGACCTTCCTGTGCGGCGGCGCTGTCGGTGTTGTTGGCGATGCTGTGCGTGTTCGTGTTCGCGCCGAGGCGCCGAGGGCGCGGCCACCGAGCGGTGGACCATCCCCAGGCTCGCCCTGGAGTATCGACGCTTGTTCGCCACCGCCGGCGTGGCGGCGGTGTCCTTCATGTTGATGCGCGGAATCACGCACGGTGCTGGGTCGCTGATCGGCGTAAGCCTGCGCTCGACGTGCGCAGCAGATCGGCAGCATCGTGTCGGCTTCGGCGCTGGTCGACATTGCGTTCTTCTACCCGGCCGGCGTGATCATGGACCGTTACGGCCGGCGTGGCGCCCGCCGTGCCGAGATCCATGCTGTTCGTCGTCACGCTCACCGCCCATGACCTGGCCACGGGTTATCACAGCCCGCTGATGGTGGCGCTGGTGGTGGGCGTGGCTATGGCATGTCGGCATCGACGCTCGGCACCGATCTCGCGCCGCCCGGACGTCGCAGTGAATTCCTCGGACTGTGGCGCTTGCTCACCGATGCCGGCACCTCGGCGGCTGGCGGACCGATGGTAATCAGCGCGCTGCTGGCGGTGGTGCGGCTCGGCAGCGCGGCGCTGGGCGTGGCCGCGGCCGCCCGGCGCGCTGGGCAGTTCGTGGTGTATCGCTTCGTCGAGGAAACGCGGACGTTTGATCGGCTCCTCTGTGGGTCAACTTCCAGTCCGACTCCGCACGCAAACCACCAGCCTTCGATACCTGGTCAATGTCAGACTGAAGTCTGACCCCGACGGCTCCCCACAAGAAGAAATGCGAGCGGTGGTCTTAGATATCAAGCAGCATAGTAGACGGCCATGCTGCTTCCTGATCCCAATCGTTGTTTACCAAGACTTCGATAGAGCAAGAAGGACAGCATGTACGCAAGCAGTTTGCTGGAGAGTTGGCTAGAGGACAACTGCACCTGGATGCACAAGGCGCGTCAGGGCGCGGTGTGCAAATTGGTCGATGGCCTGCTTCGGGGAGGTGTCGCAACCCTCACCGCCATGGGGCGCCATATCCCGATGCAGCAAGCAGAGAAACACGGTATCAAGTGTGCGGATCGCTTGTTGGGCAATCGTCATCTGTCCGCCGAGCGATTGAAGATCTATCAGGCGCTGGGGCGCTGGCTATTGGCCGACATCGCGCAACCGTGGGTGGTGGTCGACTGGTCCGATGTTCGCCCAGGCCGTTGCTACGGTTCGCCGGCCACGCACTTGGCGTTCTTGGGCCGCCTCAAGAGCGTGGTCCCATCAAGCTGTCGACCCATACTGATCACCGATGCCGGCTTTCGTGGGCCATGGTTCAAGGCCGTGTCTGCGTTGGGCTGGGGATTGGATCGGCCGAGTTCGCGACCGGGTAACGTATCGCCACGAGTTGAACGGACCATGCCGCCCCGTCAAATCGTTGTATGCCCAGGCAGCGACCGTGCCGCGCACAGTGGGCTCGGTGTGGCTGGCAAAAACGAACAGCTATCGCTGCCAGTTGCATCACTACCACGCCACACCGCCAAGCGCGCCGTCGCGGCAAACAGCACTCCAAGCCCAACGGTGCACGCAAGCGCCGCTCGGTCGCGAGCCCTGGGTGTTGGCGACGTCGCTTCCTCTGAGCGATTGGTCGGCTCAACGAGTCACGCACCCTATCGTCAGCGCATGCAGATTGAAGAGACCTTCCGGTGATGAAGAGCCCGCGTTGGGGCTACGGCCTACCTACAGCGGCTCAAACTCAGTGATGCGACTATCGAACCTATTGCTGCTCACCACTTTGGCGACGCTGGTGACCTGCGTCACGGGGTTGGCGGCTCGCGCCGCCAACCTGGCTCGAAAATTCCAGGCCAATACTGAAAAGCAACGTCACGTACTGTCGGTGTTCTCGCTAGGCAGGCGATTGCTCAGCAGAGCTTGGAAGCTACTTTCCCTGTCCGACATCCGCAACGCCTGGAGAGAACTCCCGAGCATGGCCGCAGCACAGGCCTTAACGGCATAATTCGTGGGGATCCGTCAGAGTCTGACCCACAAAACGGGACCTCTGTGGGTCGGACTTCAGTCTGACTGCCGCGCGTCACGCATCCAGCGTATTGCGCCGTCCCCAGTTGAAGAACAACCGTCGCGCCGGCACCTGGCGGCCGGCGAGGCGCTGCACCAGGGTGTCCAGCACCAGCTTCTGCACTTCCATCATGTCGAGGCTGGCGGTGTCCTCGATGCGGATCCAGCGCAGGTCTTCCAATTCGCCGTCGCCGGCCAGTTCGCCGCTGAACAAGTCGGCGGGCGCCGCGAAAAAGCGCGCGTGGTATCGGATCGGCTGGTGGCTGGGCGTGATGGCGCGTCCCAGGAATTCGAGCTCGCCGAGATCCGGCGCGCGCGCGGCGCGACGAAAGGCGTCCCAGGTGGCATGGCCGACAGCGCCGACGCTGCCCGGCACGCCGAACATCAGCCCGGCTTCCTCGTGCGCCTCGCGCACCGCCGCCATGGCCAGCGCATTGGCCTTGCTGTGCGAGCTCGCCACCGCCAACTGCGGCACCAGCTCCGCAGCCAGCGGCCGCGCCGGCTGTGCGCGGTAATCGGCGCGATCGAGCCCGCCGCCCGGAAACACGTACACGCCAGGCTTGAAGCGCGCCTTGGTGCCGCGCCGCCCCATCAGCACTTCGTGATGGGTGTTGCGGCGACGATGGATGACCAGGCTGGCGGCATCGCGGGGGGCGGACTGGAGGCATGGCGCGCGTTCATCTCTTTGCCGGGGACCGGCCGGACTTTAGCACAGCCATGGCATCGCGCTGGGCGCGGGCGGCCTCGCGTCTATACTGCACCGCGATGATTGCCTGCCTGCCTCGCCTCGCGTTCAACGCGCTCGTCCTGCGTCTGTCACTGTTGCTGGTCTGCCTGGCCGTCTGCGCGCCGGCCATGGCGGTGCCGACCCTGCCCGGCACCGACAGCGTCGAGGCGGCGTCGGCCGCCACGCCTAGCCTGCCCGATCCGCGCAATCTCGATCCCGAGTGGTGGAATTACTTCGCGGTCGGCGAACCCCCGACGGCAAGCTGCTCGATACGCGCTACGCGGCCTTCATCAAGCAGCTCGATACCATCGCCGCCGGCATGAGCGGCGAGCCGCGCGACGACGTGGCGCAGCTGCGCGCCAGCATCGAGCGCCATTACGGCCGCTATAAGCGCACCTTGCAGGCGCCGACCGCGCCGGCGCCGCCGACGCCGACCATGAAGGACGCCTATCCGCTCGACGACGTGCTGGAGCTCGGCCGCGAGAACGAACAGCTGCGCCGTGCCGCCGACCTGGAAGCGCAGGAGATCACGCTCATCGAGCGCTCACTGGCGCTGGGGCGCAATGAACAGGACGCCGCCAAGCTGCGTTATCGCGATCTCGCGCAGGACAGCGCCGAGCGCACCGTCGAAGGCGTGCGCCTGGTCCGCGACCGCCTGCGCATCGAGACGCTCAACCAGGAACTGCGCTGGCGGCGGGTGCACCAGTCGGCCTTGCAGGCGGAGCTCGACCAGCACATGAAGCTGCTGGCCACGGCCGGCGAGCGTATCGAATGCACCTCGAGCGCGCTGGCCGAGTGGCAGCGCATCGAGAAGGACGCGGCCAAGGCCGCGCACAACGCCGGCGCCGACCTCATGAAGCTGCAGCTGACCAGCTCCATGGCGCTCGCCACCAGTCCCGATGAGCGCGCGCAGGCGCGCTATCACGAAGTCAAATCGCAGCGTCGCAGCGTCGAGATTGCGATCGCTGAGGCGCGCCGCGCCACCGCGGTGCTGGCGCAGCGCCTCCTGCAGCGCGTGGCCGAGCGCAACACCGCCGAGCCGGCCGCCGATCGCACGCTGTTGCGCAAGCAACAGGCGCTGCTCGACAAGCAGGCGCGACTCGCCACCGAGCAGCGCGCGCGCGCCAACCAGCTGCGCAGCGCCATCACCATTGAACGCGAATCCTCCGACGAGCCGTCGGTAGGCGCGCTCTACGACCGCGCGCGCAATGAACTGACCGGCGTCGAAACGGCGCTGGAAGATCTTGCCGCGCAGCTGCGCAGCGGCACGCAGCTCGTCGACATGCTCGATGCGCGCCTGCGCGAACGCGAAAGGGCGCATGGGCCAGAGCGTGCGACTGCTGAAGGACGCCGTGCGCGGCAGCATCGCCGAGGCCCATGCGCTGCTCGGCGCGCCGTTGTTCGAAGTCAACGAAACGCCCGTCACCAGCCTTGGCCTCATTCGTCTCGGCCTTATCCTCACCATCGCGTGGTGGGTGTCGGCCCTGATGCGCGGCGCCCTGCAGCGCCTCGGGCCGAGCTTATTCGGCGTTCAACGCGGCCTCGCTCTACACCGTCGGACGCGTGCTGCATTACGTCTTGCTGACCATCGGTATCGTGGTCGGCCTGTCGTCGATTGGCGTCGATCTGACCAAGTTCGCGCTGTTCGCCAGCGCCCTCGGTATCGGCGTCGGTTTCGGCCTGCAGACCCTGATCAGCAATTTCGTGGCTGGTCTCATCATCCTGTTCGAGAAGAGCCTCAACGTCGGCGACCTCATCGAACTGCAGTCCGGCGTGACCGGCATGGTGAAGGAAATCAACATGCGCGCCACGCGCATCACCACCGGCGACAATGTCGACATCCTGGTGCCGAACGCCGAATTCATGAGCAGCAAGGTCATGAACTGGACGCTGGAGGACGCCTGTCGGCGCCTGCATGTGCCGTTCACCGTGACCTACGATACCGACAAGGAACAGGTGCGCAAGGCAGCGCTGGCCGCCGCCCACGATGTCGAGCACACCTTGCTGCACAACCCGGCGCGCGAGCCGCAGGTGTGGCTGGTGCGCTTCGGTGACACCGGCCTCGATTTCGAACTCGTGATCTGGATGAACCTGCGCGCCATCAAGCGTCCGGGCTCGGTGATGGCCGATTACTGCTGGGCGTTGGATACACGCCTGCGCGAAGCCGGCATCGAGATCCCGCATCCGACGCCAGCGCCGCCGAGGCCACCCAAACCCGCCGAGTAGGTGCGAATTCATTCGCACACTGACGCGGGGGCGACAGGCCATCGTCGGGCATGAATGTGCGAATGAATTCGCACCTACAAATCCTTATCCGGCGGCCGCTAACCTCCGTTTGAACGCATCGCGGCGCCATCGCGCCGAAACGGAGATTCATACATGGACCATTCCAGACTTTCTTTCACCGCCGCGGGCCTGGCCGCCGGCATGCTGGTCGCCGCCGTCGCGAGCGCGGACGAACAGGGCGCCGAGGCTGCCGCTTCCGCGCACACTTTCAGCGCCAACGTCGGCCTCTTTTCCGAGTACGTGTTCCGCGGCATCACCAATTCCAACGAAGGACCGGCCATCCAGGGCGGCTTCGATTACGCGCACGAATCCGGCTTCTACCTCGGCGTATGGGCGTCGAACATCGAATTCGGCGGTGGCACCAGTGACACGGCGTCGATAGAAACCGACTTCTACGGCGGCTTCACCGGCAACTTCGCCAACGGCATCGTCTGGGACGTCGGTCTCATCTACTACGCCTATCCCGATCAGAACGAAGACTTCGCCGCTGATTTCAATTACCTCGAAGGCTACGGCAAGCTCAATTACACCTGGGAGGGCGTGACGCTTGCGCCGTCGCTGGAAGTGGGCCTGTATTACTCACCCGATTATTTCGGTGAAGACGGCGACGGCGTGTATACCTATGGCACCTTCGGCGCCACGCTGCCCCATGAATTCAACCCCTACGTGACGATCGGCTATCAATACGTCGACGGCGACCAGACTTCCGGACCGGCGGGCTACGACTACGTGCATTACGCCGTCGGCGTGAACAAGACCCTCGGCCATTTCACCGCGGACCTGTCCTGGCAGGACGCGCGCGACCTGTCCGGTTGCAACGACAATTGCGAAGCGGTGGTGTTCTCGGTGTCGAGCAGCTGGTAGATGCCGCGCGTGCGTGGCTCTCAGCCGTGGCCGGCGCCGCCGAGCAAGGTGCAGGCGTGGCCCTGCACGCCGGTTTCGACCTGGAAGGTGGCGTGATGGATCGCGAATTCATCACGCAGCGCCTGCGCGAGCTGGTCCAGGAAGTCATCGCCCGGGTGGCCAAGCGGCATGACCAGATGGGCAGTCAAGGCGACCTCGGTGGTGCTGAGCGCCCAGATGTGCAGGTCGTGCACTCCGCTTACGCCCTGCTGGGTTTGCAGAAATCGCGTGACCGGCGCGCTGTCGAGGTGCGCCGGCACCGCGTGTAACGACAATAGCGCGCTGTCCTGCAACAGGCGCCAGGTGCCGACCAGCACCACGCTCATGATGGCGAAGGACACCAGCGGGTCCAGCCAGTACCAGCCGCCGCGCAACATGAGATAGCCGCTCACCGCCACCCCCAACGAAATGAGCGCGTCGGCCAGCATGTGCATGAAGGCCGCGCGCAAGTTGAGATCGTGCGCGCGGTCACGCAGAAAGAACATCGCCGTCACGCCGTTGACGGCCACGCCCACCAGCGCCACCACCATCACAGTCGCGCCCGCCACGCTGCCCGGCGTGAACAACTTGTGCAGCGCCTCCAGCGCGAGGCCGCCGCAGGCCAGCAACAACATCACCGCGTTGGCGAGCGCGGCGAGGATGGTGGAACTGCGCAAGCCATAGGTGAAGCGCGGCCCGGGCGCGCGCCGCGCGAGCCAGGCCGCGAACCATGCCAGGGCGAGAGCGGCCACGTCGCTGAGATTGTGGATCGCGTCGGCCACCAGCGCGGTAGAGTCGGCGACGATACCGAAGGCGAATTCCAGCGCAACGAACACGCCGTTCAAACCAATGCCTGCGGCGAACGCGAGGTCGTGGCGCCCGTTTGCAGCCGCCGTGTGCGCATGCCGGTGATGCGCGTGATGGTGATGATCGTGACCGTGCATCAGCGTTCAGGGCCCCGCCCGTCGGCGCAGTGCGCGACACCGATGCGTGGCGTGTTCACAGCGTATGCAGGTACCAGTCGTAGTCCTGCTGCGGCACTTCGCCGAAATAGCGACCGCTCTCGGTGCGCTTGATTGCGCAGTAGACCTCGACGAAACGCTGACCGAAATAATCGCGCGCGAAGGCCGAGTCGGCGAAGCGATCGATGGCGCTCAGCCAGTCGCGCGGCAGCGCTGCGTGGTTCTTCTGCTGGTAGGCGTCGCCGCTCACGGCCGGGCCCGGGTCGATGCGCTTGCGCAGGCCGTGATGCACGCCGGCCAGCACCGCGGCCGCCACCGCGTAGGGGTTGGCGTCGGCGCCGCAGATGCGGTGTTCCACATGGCGCGAGGCGGCCGGCCCGGTGGGAATGCGCAGCGCCACGGTGCGATTGTTGACGCCCCAGTTCGCCACCAGCGGCGCGCAGTTGTAGGCCTGGTAGCGGCGGTAGGAATTACCGAAAGGGGCGAACAGCGCCATCATGTCGCCAGCGCTGGCGGCCATGCCGCCGATCGCGTGCTTGAGCAGGTCGTTGCCGTCCAGCGCCTCGGCCGCGAACACGTTGCAGCCGTTCGCGTCGTTGAGACTCAGGTGCAGGTGCAGGCCCGATCCCGGCAGCACCGGAAAGGGCTTGGCCATGAACGAGGCCCACAGCCCGTGACGTTGCGCGACGCCGCGCACCGCGCGCTTGTACATCACGCCTTCATCGAGCGCGCGCAAGGCATCGCTGCGATGCTTCAAGGTGATCTCGAATTGCCCCGGCCCGAATTCCGAGATGGTGGTCGACACCGGCAGGCCTTGCGCTTCGCAGCAGGCGTAGAGATCGTCGAGGAAGGCCGCGCGCGATTCGATCTCCTCGACGCTGTAGACGTGCGGATGCCTGCCACGGGTCGAGGCCGCCTGCGCGCGACCGGCACGCGCCGCCTCGGCGTCGAGCAGGTAGAACTCGAGTTCCACCGCCATCACCGGCGTATAGCCGTCCTCTTGCAAAAGCCTGATCACGCGCGCGGCGGCGAGGCGCGGGTCGGCGGCGGCGGCCGGTCCGCCTTGCTCCGCATCGAACATCATCAGCACCTGGGCGCTCGGCGTCTTAAGCCACGGCGTCGGCACCAGGGTGCCCGGCAACGGCCAGGCCAGGCAGTCCATGTCGCCTATTTCCCATAGCAGGCCGGTGTTTTCGGCGTCATCGCCGTCGGCAGTCAGCGCGGCGATGGAACTCGGCAGCGGCAGGCCCTCGTTATAGATGCGCTCGAGCTCGGCGCGTTGGATGGACTTGCCGCGCAGGATGCCATTGAGATCGGTCTGCATTAGCTGCACGTGACGCAACTCGGGATGGCGGGCGAGAAATTCGCGGGCCTGGGCCGGATCGGAGCCGGTGCTCATAAAGGAATCCTCGTGGCACGCCGCTGGCGCGGCGTCGGTATGGTCATCATGACCCGACCGTTAGCGGCGGCGCAACGCGGATTGGTAGGTGGGAATTCATTCGCACGCGGGGTGACATGAGCGCGACGCATCGTCTGGCATGGGTGTGCGAATGAAATCGCACCTACAATGCCGCCATGTTCGAACCGCTAGCTTCCACGCCGCGCGCCGACGGCTACGCCATGCCCGCCGAATGGGCACGCCAGGCGCGCTGCTGGATGATGTGGCCGACGCGCGCCGATACCTGGCGCGATGGCGCGGCGCCGGCCCAGGCCGCGTTCGCGGCTGTGGCGAACACCGTCGCCGAATACGAGCCGGTGGTGGTGGGCGTGGCGGCGCCGATGCGCCAGCGGGCGCGCGCGCTGCTCGGCACTGCCGTCGACATCGAGATCATCGACAGCAACGATGCCTGGATGCGCGACATCGGCCCGACCTTCGTGCGCAACGGCGCGGGCGACGTGCGCGCGGTGGATTGGATGTTCAATGCCTGGGGTGGCCTCGACGGCGGCCTCTACCATCCCTGGGATGCCGACGACGCGGTGGCGGCCAAGGTTGCGAGCCTGGCCAAGCTGCGGCGCTACCGCGCGCCGCTGGTGCTGGAAGGCGGCGCCATCCACGTCGACGGCGAGGGCACCTGTCTCACCACCGAATAATGCCTGCTCAATCGCAACCGTAATCCGAGCCTGACGCGCGCGGACATCGAAGGGCATGTGCGCGATTACCTCGGCGTCGACACCGTGCTGTGGCTGGGCGACGGCGTGTACCAGGACGAAACCGACGGCCATGTCGACAACCTCGCCTGCTTCCTCCGGCCGGGCGTGGTGGCCTTGACGTGGTGCGACGACGAGCAGGATCCGCAGCACGCCATTTCGCATGACGCTTTACGACGCCTGCGCGGTTTTCGCGACGCGCGCGGGCGTGCGCTCGAGGTGGTGAAGCTGCCGCAGCCGCGACGCATGCCGACCATGCGCGCAGAAGAAGCGGCCGGTCTACGGCCGATGGTCGGCTCGCATCCGCGCCCGGCCGGCGCGCGCCTCGCGGCGTCCTACGTGAATTTCCTGCTGGTGAACGGTGCGCTGATCCTGCCGTCGTTTGGCGATGAACACGACGCGCGCGCCGCCGCCATCCTCGCCGAGCAATTCCCCGGCCGCGACATTCGGCCGTTGGCCGCACGTGAGATCCTGCTCGGCGGCGGCTGCGTGCATTGCATCACCCAACAGCAGCCCGCCTGAACGCCGCTTTCAGTCGGAGGCGTTGACCGCCATCTGCGTATCGCGCTGCTGTTGACGCTCCTGGCGCGTCATCAGCACGCCGGCCACGATCATGGCCACCGTCACCACCAGCACCATGAGGGTGGCCAGCGCATTGATCTCGGGCGACAGCCCGAGCCGCACCTTGGAATAGATCACCATCGGCAAGGTGCTGGCGCCAGGGCCGGACACGAAGCTCGACACCACCAGATCATCGAGCGACAGCGTGAAGGCCAGCAGCCAGCCCGACACCAGCGCCGGCGCGATGATGGGCAGGGTGATGACCAGGAACACCTTGGCCGGCCGCGCGCCGAGATCCATGGCGGCCTCTTCGATGGAGGCGTCCATGCCGACCAGGCGCGATTGCACGACCACCGTCACGTACGCCATGGCGAAAGTGGCGTGGGCGATCACGATGGTCAGCGTGCCGCGGCCGGCGGGCCAGCCGATGGCCTGTTCCAGTGCCACGAACAGCAGCAGCAAGGACAGGCCGGTGATGACTTCCGGCATCACCAGCGGCGCGGTCACCAGGCCGCTGAACAGGGCGCGGCCGCGAAACGCGCCGAAGCGCGCCAGACACAGTGCCGCCAGCGTGCCGAGCACGGTGGCGAGGCTGGCGGTCAGCGTGGCGATTTTCAAACTGAGCAGCGCGGCGTCGAGTATCGGGCGATTGTCGAGCAGGGCGCCGTACCACTTGGTGGAAAAGCCCGCCCACACCGTCACCAGCTTCGATTCGTTGAACGAGAACACGATCAGCGAGGCGATGGGCAGGTAGAGGAAGGCGAGGCCCGCCACCAACCAGGCCAGCAGCCAGCGCGGCGTGCGCTTCATGCCGACGCCTCGCTGCGGCGTTGCAGCCAGCCTTGCAGCAGCATGATCAAGACCACCAGCGACAGCATGGCGATGGCGACCGCCGAGGCCACCGGCCACGCGCGGTTGGCGAAAAATTCCTCCCACAGCACCTTGCCGATCATGAGCGTGTCGGTGCCGCCCAGCAGATCCGGGATCACGAATTCACCCAGCGCCGGTATGAACACCAGTGAGAAGCCGGCGATGATGCCCGGCACCGACAGCGGCAGGGTGATGGCGAGGAAGGCGCGCCACGGCCGGCTGCCGAGGTCGGCGGCGGCCTCCAGCAGCGTGTCGTCGAGTTTCTCCAGCGTCGCGTACAGCGGCAGCACCATGAACGGCAGGTAGGAGTAGACGATGCCGACGTACACCGCGAAGTTGGTGCGCATCATGACGATGGGCGTATCGATGAGGCCGAGCGCGATGAGCACGTTGTTGATGACGCCGTTGTTGTTCAAGAGGCCTATCCAGGCGTACACGCGCAGCAGGAACGAGGTCCAGAACGGCAGCACCACCAGCATCAGCAGCACGTTGCGCCACGCGCTGGGCGCGCGCGCCATGGCGTAGGCCATCGGGTAACCGATGACGAGACACATGAGGGCCGAGCAGAACGCGACTTCGACCGAGCGCAGGTAGGTCTTGAAGTAGAGCGCGTCCTCGATGAGGAAGCGGTAGTTGGAAAGATGCAGCTTGAGCGTGAGGCCGCCCTCGGCGCCGCGTTCGAGCAGCGCGCTGTAGGGCGGCTGGGCGAGCAACTGCTCGGCGAAAGAGATCTTCAGCACGATCAGGAACGGTACCAGGAAGAACAGCGCCAGCCATGCATAGGGCAGGGCGATGACGCCGCGCCGCCCGGCCAGGCCCAGCGCGCCGATGGCGTTCAAGGCCCAGCGCAGGGGCGCGAAACGCAGCAGCGTGCGCACCAGGGGCTCGGAGCCCTGCGCCAGACGATCGCCCAGCGGCAGGTAGCCGAGGCGGCTCACGAGGTCAGCACCACACCGCTGGCGGCATGCCAGGACAGCCACACCTGGTCGTCCCACTCGATGCGGTCCGCGGCGTGGCGGATGAGATTGGGCTGCGTGACCTTCACCGACATGCCCGAGGCGAGCTTGACCTTGAACACCGAGATGTCGCCCATGTAGGCAATGCCATCGACCTGGCCGGCCACGCAGTTGGCACTGGTGTCGGCCGGCGGCTCGCGGCTGATGGTGATTTTTTCCGGCCGCAAGGCCACCCATAGCGTGCCGCCCGGTGACGCCGCCACGCCGTGGTTGATGTACAGCGTGCAATCGGCGTTGGTCGAGCGGATGCGCACGTAGTCGTTGTCTTCGTCGATGATGTGCCCTTCGAAGATGTTCACCGAGCCGATGAAATCGGCGACGAAGCGGCTGTTGGGGAATTCGTAGATCTCGCTCGGCGTGCCGGTCTGCACGATGCGGCCGTGATCCATCACGCCGATGCGCGAGGCCAGCGTCATGGCCTCTTCCTGGTCGTGGGTGACGATGATGAAGGTCACGCCCAGGGTGTCCTGGATGTTCATCAATTCGAACTGGGTCGATTCGCGCAGCTTCTTGTCGAGCGCCGCCAACGGCTCGTCGAGCAGCAGCAGCTTGGGCTGCTTGACCAGCGAACGCGCGAGCGCCACGCGCTGGCGCTGGCCGCCGGACAACTGGTGGGGCTTGCGACGCGCAAAGCCGGACAGCTTGACCAGTTCCAGCATGGCCTCGACCTTGTCGCGGATCTCCTGGCGCGGGCGGCTCTCCTGCTTCAAGCCGAAGGCGACGTTGTCCAGCACCGTCATGTGCGGAAACAGCGCGTAGGACTGGAACATCATGTTGACCGGGCGCTGGTAGGGCGGAATGCCGGTCATGTCGACGTCGTCGATGAAGATGCGCCCGGCGCTCGGTTCCTCGAAGCCGGCCAGCATGCGCAGCAGCGTGCTCTTGCCACAGCCCGAGCCGCCGAGCAGGCAGAACAGTTCCTTGTGGTAGATGTCGAGCGTGACGTCGTTGACCGCCACGAAGTCGCCGAAGCGCTTGCTGACATGCTCGATGCGCACGTAGGGCCGCGCGCCCGGGTCGGTCCACGGCGTCGGCTCGCGGCGCTCGGCGCCCGGCGTGTCACTCATGGGGCCGGGCACGTCTTACTGGTTGGTCTTGATGCGCGTCCAGGCGCGCGTCACCTGCCGGTCGTAGTCCGGCGGATTGACCACGTTCGGGAACAGCGTGGCGCGCGTCGCCTCGTCGGGATAGACCGCCGGGTCGTGCACCACCTCCGGATCCATCTTGGCGGTGGCGGCCTGGTTGGCGTTGGCGTACTTCACCTCGTTGCTGATGGCCGCCGCGACCTCGCCGCGCAGGATGTAGTCGAGGAACTTGTAGGCGTTCTCGACGTGCGGCGCATCCTTGGGGATGGCCATGGTGTCGAACCACATGAGCGTGCCTTCCTTGGGAATGACGTAGGCGATTTCGTTGCCGTTCTTGGCTTCCCGGGCGCGGTCGCGGGCCTGGAAGATGTCGCCGCTCCAGCCCATCACCAGGCACAGTTCGCCGTTGGCGAGGTCGTTGAGGTATTGCGATGAGTGGAAATACTTGATGTGCGGGCGCACCTGCATCAGCGCCGCCTCGACCTTGGCGAGATCCTCGGCGGTCTGGCTGTCGGTCGGCAGCTTGAGGTAGCGCAGCATCAAGGGCACCACTTCGCTGGGCGTATCGAGCATGCTCACGCCGCAGTCCTTGAAGCGCGCGACGATTTCGGGTTTGAACAGCATGTCCCAGCTGGTGATCGGGGCATCGTTCATGCGTTCCTTGATCTTGGCGACGTTGTAGCCGATGCCGTCCGTGCCCCACAGGTAGGGCAGCACGTAGGCATTGTCCGGGTCGTAGCCGGCCAGCGCCTTCATGATCTCCGGATCGAGGTTCTTGTAGTTGGCGAGCTTGTTCCGGTTCAGGCGCTGGAAGATGCCGGCCTTGATCTGGCGCGCGACGAAATTGGCCGACGGCACCACGATGTCGTAACCGGTGTTGCCGGCCAACAGCTTGGCTTCCAGCACCTCGTTGCTGTCGAACACGTCGTAGCGAACCTTGATGCCGGTTTCCTTTTCGAAATTGGCGACAGTGTCCGGCGCGATGTAATCGGACCAGTTGTAGATGTTCAAGACCTGTTCCTCGGCCGACGCGGCCGGTGCCGGCGCAGGGGCGCTGCTTGGCGCGGGCGCGGCGGGCGCGGCAGTGCCGGCGGTGTTTGCGCCGTCGCCGCCGCCACAGGCGCCGAGCAACAGGCTGAGTGCGGCAGGAACGACAAGACGCAAACGCAGGTGCGACATCAGGATTACCTTCGATGAGATGACAGGATGGGGTTCAGGCATGGCCGCGCACGGTATCGAGCGTGAGGTCCAGGCAGCGGCGCGCGAGCGTCACCAGTTCGTCGATTTCCGCGCGGCTCATGACCAGGGCCGGCGCAATGATCATGGTGTCGCCCACCGCGCGCATGATGAGGCCGTGCTCGAAACAGAAATCGCGGCACACCGTGCCCACTTCGCCGACCGGCGTGTAGCGCTGGCGACGGGCCTTGTCGCGCGTCAGCTCCAGCGCGGCCATGAAGCCGACGCCGCGCACTTCGCCGACCAGCGGATGGTCGGCCAGTTCGCGCAGCCGCGCCTGCAGGTAGGGGCCGGTGTCGTCGTGCACGCGCTCGACGATGCGCTCGTCGCGCAGGATGCGCACATTGCGTTCCGCCACCGCGCAACAGGTCGGATGGCCGGAGTAGGTGTAGCCGTGATTGAACTCGCCGCCGCGTTCGATGAGCACGCGTGACACTTCGTCGCTGACCATCACGCCGCCGATGGGCAGGTAGCCCGACGACAGGCCCTTGGCGATCACCATGAGGTCCGGCGTGTAGCCGAAATGCTCGCAGCCGAACCAGCGCCCGAGGCGGCCGAAGCCGCAGATCACTTCGTCGCTGACCAGCAGGATGCCGTACTTGCGGCAGATGCGTTCGATCTCCGGCCAGTAGCTGGCGGGCGGCACGATCACGCCGCCCGCGCCCTGGATGGGTTCGCCGATGAAGGCCGCGACCTGGTCGGCGCCGATGGCGAGGATGCGTTCTTCGAGGCGGCGCGCGGCCACCAGGCCGAAGGTGTCGGGATCCATGTCGCCGCCCTGTTCGAACCAGTAGGGCGGCTCGATGTGTTCGATGCCGGGGATGGGCAGGTCGCCCTGCTCGTGCATGTAGCGCATGCCGCCCAGGCTCGCGCCCGCCATGGTGCTGCCGTGATAGGCCAGCCAGCGGCTGATGATGACCTTGCGCTGCGGCTGGCCCTGCACCTGCCAGTAGTGCCGCACCAGGCGCACCACGGTGTCGTTCGCTTCCGAGCCGGACGAGGTGAAGAACACGTGGTTGAGATGCGCGGGCGTGACTTCCGCGAGCAGCGCCGCCAGCGCCAGCGTGGGTGGCGTCGCGGTCTTGAAGAAGCTGTTGTAGAACGGCAGTTCCAGCATCTGCGCGTGGGCCGCCTCGGCCAGTTCACGGCGGCCGTAGCCGACGTTCACGCACCACAGCCCGGCCATGCCGTCGAGAATGCGCGCACCGTCGGAATCCCACAGGTACACACCCTCGGCGCGCGTGATGATGCGCGCGCCGCGCGCGTGCAGGGCGCGGCTGTCGGTGAAGGGATGCAGGTAGTGGCGTCGGTCCAGATCCTGCCAGGCGTGCGTGTCGTGGGATGGGGCAAGCGTGCTCATGCTCGGGCCGGGACTCTCAAGGCATCGGCGACCCGACGGCCGCTGTGAAGCATCATTAACATGTTTCATCTGGAGCGTCGAGCCAGGCCCGCGCGGTCGCCGCCAACGCGCCTTGCGGGCACGCGCGGCCAGCGCGCATGATGGCTCGGCACCGCGCACATCGAGCCTCGCAAGCCGCCACTCAGCATGTCAGCCGACCTCCCATCCCATTACGCACGCAGCGCCGGCCCGCGCCCGCCTTGCGTGGCGCTCGACGGCGACACGCACTGCGACGTGGCGGTGGTCGGCGCCGGCATCACCGGGCTGTCCGCCGCCCTGCATCTCGCCGCGCGCGGCTACCAGGTGGTGGTGCTGGAGGGCGCCGAACTCGGCGCCGGCGCCTCGGGCCGCAGCGGTGGCCAGGTATTGGCCGGCTACGCCTGCGGCGTCGCCACCCTGCGCGCGCAACTCGCGGACGCCGACGTCAGGCGACTTTGGGACATGTCGCGCGAGGCGGTGCAGCTGACGCGCGATCTCATCGCCCGTCACGCCATTGCCTGTGACTGGCGCGAAGGTCACGTCGACACCGCGGTCAAGCCGCGCCAGCAACGCGAACTGGCGGAGATGGCCGCGACCCTGGCGCGAGTCTGCGGCGACACCCGCCTCGAATTGCTGGAAGGCACGGCGCTCGCGCGCGAAGTGCGCAGCGCGCGCTATTGCGCCGGCCTGTACGACCCCGACAGCGGTCATCTGCATCCGCTCAACTACACGCTGGGGCTCGCGCACGCGGCGCTCGCGAGTGGTGCGCGGGTCTACGAACACAGCGCGGTGACGGCCATCGACAGCGGCCGGGAGCTGCTGTTGCGCTGCGCGCGCGGCACGGTGCGCGCGCGCTACGCGGTGCTGGCGCAGAACACCGGTCGCCCGGTGCTCGATGCGGGCCTGCGCGCCAAGATCATGCCGGTCGGCACCTACATCGCCGCCACCGCGCCCTTGGGCGTGGAACGCGCGCGCGCGCTGCTGCCGAACAACGCCTCGGTGTGCGACATCAATTTCGTGCTGGATTATTTCCGCCTGTCAGCCGATCACCGCCTGCTGTTCGGCGGGCGCGTGAGTTACTCGGGCATGACGCCGCCCAACCTCGCCGCCTCGATGCGCGCGCGCATGTTACGGGTGTTTCCCGAACTTGCCGACGTGGCCATCGATTCGGTGTGGGGCGGTGACGTGGACATCACCATGAATCGCGCGCCGCATTTCGGCACCCGCGATGGACGCATCCTGTTCGCGCAGGGCTTCTCGGGCCACGGCATGGCGCTGACCGCGCTGGCTGGCAAGCTGATGGCGGAAGCGATTGCCGGCCAGGCCGAACGCTTCGATCTGTTCAGCCGTCTGCGCCACCGCGATTTTCCCGGCGGCCCGTGGCTGCGCATGCCGATGCTGGTGCTGGCGATGGCGTACTACCGTTTGAGGGATCTCCTGTAGGTGCGAATTCCTTCGCACGTTACTCGCGGGCGTGCGACTGAATGCGCACCTACAGGATGAAATCGCCGGAGGTGAAACCAATCAGGCTGGTGAAGTCGATCTGGAAATCGGCCACCGCATCGCCGTTGACGTCGCCTTCGACCACGGTGTGATCGAGGCTCGTGCCCGATTCGTTGAACAGCTTGTAGTGCAGTTGGCCGGCAACGTGGCCGAAGTTCGAGCGGCCGATGAACTTGAAGGCGTTGTTGCTGCCGCCGGTGATGGCGTCAATGCCGGACAGGTCGATGTGATCCGTGCCATGCAGGAAGTCGCGGATGAGATCGCGCGTGGTGGCGCCGGCGGACTCGGTGAGCGCGTTGAAATCGAACAGGTCGGCGCCGGCGCCGCCGGTCAGTTGGTCCTTGCCGCCGGCGCCGGTCAGGGTGTCGACACCGTTACCGCCCAGCAATTTGTCGTTGCCGTTGCCGCCCAGCAGCTTGTCGTTGCCGTCGAGCCCGCTGAGGATATTCGCGCCGCGGTTGCCGAGCAGGGCATTGTTGGTTGCGTTGCCGGTGGCGTTGATGTTCGCCGCGCCCAGCAGCGTGGCGGTGGTGGCGCCGCTGCCGAGCGTCACGCTCGCCGAGCACAGCACCTCGGCGTTGCCGGCGAGGTCTATCTTGACGTTGTCGTCCGCCGTCACGGTGCAGTTCACCGCTCGGCTCAAGGGGCCGCCGTGAAATTGCACCTGGTAGCTGCCGGCGGCAACGCCGATGCTGTAGTTGCCGGCGGTGCCGGTGGTGTCCTTGCCGGCGGTCACGCCGGCCTTGATGACGTCCACCAGCACGCCCGAACGCTGTTCGCCGATGTCGTAGAAGTTGTCGCCGTCGGCGTCGGTGATGGCGACGCCCGAGATGAACACCTTGCTGCCCGAGCGCGCGAAATTCTGCGTGGCATCGACCGAGTCGAAAGCCTCGGACTGGCCTTCGAAGACGAACGAGCCACGCTTGATGCCGATGCCGAGTTCACGGAAATTGGTGCTCAGGATGTTCAGGCGGTGCGGGGCGCTGTCGAACAGCCCCTCGTGGTTGGCGAAAGTGAAGGTGGTAACGTCGGCAGTGCCGGCGGTGCCGTTGATGGCGATGTTTTCGCCCAGGGAGCCACCATTGGGGAAGGTGTAGCCGGCCTTCTGGATGCGCGAACTGGGCGTGCCGTCGCCGATACCTTCATGTTCGAAGCGATCGTGATCGAGCATGAACTGGCTGTGTGCGCGTGCGGCGTCGACCAGTTTGTCGTTGGGCGCCAGCGGTGCCTTGGGCGTGCCGTTCAGCGTGCCGGCCGCCAGGTTCTTGTTGAGGTCGATCCCGAATCGCTTGGCCTCCAGCAGCGGATCGAGCCGCGCGCGGTTGACCAGTTCGAGCATCAGTTGTTCGTGGACGGAAAATTGCGCCATGGGGGTCGGTCACCCTGTCGTGGGCCGCGGCTCGGCCGTGCTCGGCAAAGTCTAGAGCGAGCGTCCGTTTACGATGGTCAAAGAATGTAATTTTCGGGAACAGGAGCACATATTGGCTCCAGCGCATCACCGATGCACGCCTGGCGACGGCGTGTGACAACATGGACTCGCTGTGGCGCCGCGCGGGACGGGCTAGACTTCCAGCAGTGACGACAGACACCGATGGCGACATCATGATTCGTTCGACCTTGCCTGGCATCTCGAGACTGGCCATCGCCGCCGTGCTGGCGCTGCTCGCGGGCGCTGTCTCCGCGGTGACCGTTCACACCTGGGTGGATGCCGACGGCGTGCGCCATTTCGCCGATGCGCCGCCCACTGCCGAGGGCGGTGTGGCCAGCAGCGAGATCTCGGTCGACGGCGGCGAGGGATCGGTGTCGGAGGATCTCGATTACTACTCCATCACCAATCAATGGCAGCGCTTGCGGGCCGAACGCGAGGCCGAGGAAGCGCTGGACCTGCAACGCGGGCGCGCTGACGGCGCGCAGCCGCCAGCGCCGCCGCCGATGCAGGACGATGTGCCGCGCTCGGTGTTCTACCCGAGCTACTACTACGGACTGCCGCCGCGCGGCGGCCCAATGTATCCCTGGCCGGCGGATGTCAGCGGTCCGCCGTCGCCGCGCAATGCCTTCGTCAACAAGCCACCGCCGGTGTGGCCGCGCGAGCGTTGAGCGCGGCGCTACCTGGCGCGCTGGATCACGAAGCGGTAGACGCCGTCGCTGACGCTCGCTTCCAGCAGCGGGTGACCGCTGTTCTTGCAGAAGGCGCGGAAATCGGTATCGGACGCCGGGTCGGTGGCCAGCACTTCCAGCGTTTCACCGACGGCGATATCGCGCAGGGTCTTCTTGGTCTTGAGGATCGGCAGCGGGCAGTTGAGCCCGGTGGTGTCGAGTTGCAGGGTGGCCATGGTCATGAGGTCTCGCGACGGCGGTTCGTGGCCACAGTATGCGGGATTGCGGTCGTCGGTTAAGCGGACTGGGCGCGCGGCTATACTGGGGCGGCATCGTGCGCGGCGGGTGCTTGGTTACGGTGTGCGACTAATTCGCGCTGCTCGTCTTTCTGTGGGTCAGCTTTCTGACATTAAGGGGCGGACGACGAAGGGTTCGCCTGAATCGTCAGACTGAAGTCTGACCCACAAACGACTGCCGCCAGGCCGGCAAGCACGACATCCAAGGGGGAGAGCATGATTCACGGTATCAATCACGTAGCCATATCCACGCCCGACATCGAACGCTCGGCGGCGTTCTACATGAATCTGCTGGGCTTCGAGGAAGTGTTCCGCTTGAACTGGGACATCGGCCACCAGGCGCTCGATGCCATCACCGGGCTGCGCGATTCGTCGGCGCGCATCATCATGCTGAAGTGCGGCAACGCCTGCGTGGAATTGTTCGAATACCGTACGCCCACACCCAAGCCGGGGGAGGCGGCGCGACCGGTGAACGATCACGGCATCACCCACCTGTGCGTGCAGGTCACTGACATCAATGCCGAGTACGCGCGTTTGAAAGCCGCCGGCATGCGCTTCCACTGCGAACCGCAGACCGTGGGCGGCGACATCTGGGCAACCTATGGTCGGGACCCCGATGGCAACGTGGTCGAGCTCCTGGAGGCGCCCGCCAACAGCGCGCTGGCGGTGGTGGCGGCCTGAGGCCCCATGAGTCTGCGCGAAAGCCTGGTGATGGCCGGGCCGCAGGCATTGGCATGGGGCGGGCTCGCCATCGGCGTGGTGTTCGGCGTGGTGGTCGAACACACGCGTTTCTGTGCGATGGGCGCCCTGTCCGACTGGCATGGCTTCGGTGACAAGCGGCGGCTGCGCGCCTGGCTGTTGGCCACGGCGGTGGCGGTGCTCGGCGCCCAGGGGCTGCATGCCGCCGGCGTGGTCGATCTCGGCCTCAGCATGTATCTCGCGCCCAGCCTCAACTGGCTGGGCAATATCCTGGGCGGCCTCCTGTTCGGCATCGGCATGGTGTTCGCGGGCGGCTGCGCGAGTCGCAACCTTACGCGCCTCGGTGGCGGTGACCTGCGCGCGGCGGTGGTCTTGGGGGTGATGGGCGTCGCCGCTTACATGACCCTGGGCGGCGTACTCGGCCCGGCGCGCGCCCTGCTCGAGCAACTCAGCGCCGTCGAACTGCCGAGCGGCGCGAACGCATCGTTGGCGTCGCTGCTCGCCGTGGCCATGGAGATCCCGGCGAGTTGGGCGCGCGCCGCGCTTGCGGTTCTGCTGTCGGGCGCGCTGCTGGTCTACTGCCTGTCCGATGCCGCGTTTCGCGCCTCGCCGCGCTTGCTGGCGGGCGGTCTCGGCGTGGGTCTGTGCGTGTGCGCGGCGTGGGCGTTGACCGGCCTCGCCCATGATGAATTCGCCGACCAGCCCGTGCCGCCCCAGGGGCTCTCTTTCGTGCGCCCGACCGGGGATGCGCTGGAATACCTTGAGCGCTACACCGCCGCCCCGGTGCCGGCGTTCGGCGTGGCCACGGTGTTCGGCACGGTGCTCGGCGCGGGCCTTGCCGCGTGGCGCGCCGGACGCTTCAAGTTCATCGGTTTCGCCAACAGCGGCGACACGCTGCGCAATCTCGCCGGCGCGGCCATGATGGGCGTCGGCGGCGTGGTGGCGATGGGCTGCAGCATCGGCCAGTCAGTGACGGGCGTGTCGACGCTGGCCGCCGGTTCGGTGCTGGCGGCACTGGCTTTGATGGTCGGTGGCCTGTTGGGCCTAAGGCTGCTGGAGCGCGTCCTGTAGGTGCGAATTCATTCGCACACCCGATACCGAACGAAGCTCCCGCCAAGGCCTGCGCCTTCTTCGTGGGTCAGACTTCAGTCTGACATTCCATGTCACTTACAGCTTGCCCAGGATCTGCTGCGCGCGCGTGAACATCGGCATCACGCCGAGACCAATCTTCTCCCACGCCGGATCGTGGCGTTGGCCACGGCGATGCAGTTTCACGTTCAGGCAGGCGATACAGGCCAGACGATAGCCGGCCAGCGCCTGGTACCAGGGGATCTCGTCGTAGCGCTTGCCCACGCCCTGTTCGAACAGCGTGCGCAGACGCTCGGGCGAGAGCGGGTGGATGGGGTGATAGACGGGCGTCCAGTTGGCGGCGTCGGCGATCATCATGAGCCAGCCGATGTCGAGCAGCTTGGCGCCGATGCCGGAGATCTCCCAGTCGATGATGCCGGTCAGCTTGCCCTGGTGGTAGAGCAGGTT
The DNA here is from genome assembly GCA_016719885.1 of Pseudomonadota bacterium. Lineage (NCBI taxonomy): Bacteria > Pseudomonadati > Pseudomonadota > Pseudomonadota bacterium. Next base: position 24,639 of record JADJYF010000001.1, read on the forward strand.
GCCGGGCTGGTAGTCACCATGGAACAGGCCCACGGGCTCGCCGTCGGGCAGGCTCGCGAGCAGCGCTTTTTCCGTTGCTTCGGCGGCGCGGGTCCATTCCGGCTCGGGCGCCTGTGCATAGATGCGTTCCCAGCGCGTGATCTGATCGGTGAGGGCTTCGGGTTGTTCCCAATCGGCGAGATGGGTGCGCCAGTCGAACTGGTGGAGCTGGGCCAGCGCCGTCGCGCATTGTTCCCACAGCGGTTCGGCGGCGGCGGGCGTGCGTTCGAACACCGCCGGCGGATCCCATACGAAGAACACGCGGCCCGGCAGGCGTTCCATGATGATGAACGGCACGTCGAACCACGGGTTGTCGTCGTAGGCCCACGGCACCTGCGGCACCGGCACACCGGCCTTGTGCAGCGCGCGCATCAGGGGCGCCTGGCGATAGACGTCGGTGTTGCCATGACGGCGCACGCCCTTGGGCGGCAGCTTGACGACGTAGCCGGTGGTCGCGCCCTCGGCGTCGACCACCTCGAACAAAAACGTCAGGCCGGCATGGCCGTCGGATTCCTGAACGTTGACCACGCGCGCGGCGCTGCCGAGTTCGGCATTGATGAAGGCGGCAAGGCCGGAGCGAAGTTCTTCGATGTCCACGACAGGGTTCCATGCTGGTTCAAGGGTGCGCTCGAATCATAACGCAGGCGTTCGAGCGGCAGTGGCGCACCGTGCTGCGCCACCAATGGCAGGGGCGATGGCTTCAGGCCTCGGGCGGCGGTGCCGGGTACCATTCCTCGGGGGCCGGCATGGGCTTGTCGGTCGGGATGATGAACAACTCGGCGGTGGTGGTGGTGGCCTCTTCGGTGTCGAAATAGGCGTAGGGCACCGTACCCTGCCAGGTACCGGACTGGATCATCTTGAAGCCGCGCTTCTCGAATTCCGCGCAGCGCGCAGCCCAGCTCATGTCGCCGCAGTGGAAGGCGGTGTGGTGGATGCCCTCGCCGTGGCGCTCGAGGAACTCGGTGTAGATGCTCGGGCCGAGGGTCGGCTGGATGATTTCCCACATCATGTTGCCGTTGAACGCGAGGCAAAGTTTCATGGCATATTCGGCCGGCTTGCCGCGGAAGGTCATGTCGCTGACGGTGGTCTTGTCGAAGGTGTAGACCGCCCACGGGCCGATGCCGAGCTTGAGCATGCCGTCCATGGTGCGGTAGATGTCGCGAGTCACCACGCAGATCTGCATGGTGTCGCTGAGAAAGCTGTTGCTGAGCGTGTTGGCGCTGGTGGTGGTTGGCTTGGCGGCCATGCTGGTGTCTCCCCTTGGTGCTCAAACTGGTGTTGTGTCGGCTCCGGAATCGGCGACAATACGGCGGCGTATAGCCATGACCCGCAGCGGTCCGCATCCGAAGTCTCGAGGATACCTAATTGAATCTCCTGCATAACAGCTTTAAGGACATGATGAACGACGTGGTCGACTACGGCAGCTGCTGCGAATGCGGCAGTTGCGTGGTGGTGTGCCCGCACAATGTCATCGAGTACGTGGACGGAAAACCCAAGCAGACCGCCAAGGAATCCGCGGCGTTCGACTTCTGCGGCGTCAGCGAAGGCGCGGGCTGCGACGTGTGCGCGACGGTGTGTCCGCGCCTGTGGCCGCGCGAATCCCATCTGAAAGACGCGGTGTTTGGCGAAGAGCGCGGCATCGAGGACATCTTCGGCGTGTTCAAGCACATCTTCGTGGCACGCGCCAAGCGCCCCGATATTGCCGAAGTCGGCCAGGACGGCGGCGTGGTGACGGCGCTGCTGGCGTGGGCGCGCGAAAGCGGCCGCATCGACGGCGCGGTGGTGTCGGCAGTCGGCGCCGAGGACAAGCCCTGCTTCCCGACCCCCAAGGTCGTCACCACCGATGAAGAGATCCGCGCCAGCGCCGGCAGCTGGTATACCTACTGCGCCAACAACCTGGCCTTGAACGAGGTCGAGGAGCGCGATCTCAAGCAGGTGGCGTTCGTCGGCGTGCCGTGCCAGATCACGCCGCTGCGCAAGATGGAGCACATGGATCCGAGCTTCCTCATCGGCGACAAGAAGAAGCCCAAGATCATCGGTCGCCAGCGCGGCTTCCTGCGCGGCTACAGCGATCGCGTGGCGTTCAGCGTCGGCCTGTTCTGCACCGAGGTGTTCAGGCCCGAACTCATGACCGACCGCATCGAAAAGCAGATGGGCATTCCGCTCACCGAGGTCAAGCAGTTCAACGTCAAGGGCGAAGTCTTGATCTACCAGAAGAACGGCGACATCGGCCGCATTCCGCTGGAAGAGGCGATGCACGAATACCAGCGCCCGGAATGCCGACATTGCGGCGACTTCTCGGCCGAGATGGCCGACATCGCCTGCGGTGGCGTGGGTACCGACCGCGCCACCATCGTGGTGCTGCGTACCCAGAAGGCCGTCGACGTGTGGCGTGAATTCCAGGCCTCGGGCCAGGTGGAAGTCGAGCCCATCAAGGACAACAAGCGCGCCTGGAACATCCTGCTGCGCCTGGCGCGTCGTCAGCGCGAGCGCATTCCCGCCGGTCCGAGCCGCGGTGGTTCGGCGCCGGGCATGCCGCAGTACAAGGCCGCCGACGGCGCGGCCATCGCCCTCACCAAGCTGACGCCCGGCGCGCTGTCGGAAGACGAAGTGAAGGCGAGCCTGGCAGCGGCCTACGGCGATGAAGCGCGGCCGACCGAGACGGTGGCCTACATCGCCGGCAACCCCATTCCCGGCGACCCCGGCGAAGGCACGGGCGAGAAGCGCAAGCTGCCGCCGCCCTTGGCGCCCGAAGCCGGCGGCGCGCCGCCGGACTGGGTGGCGCCGACCGCCTGAGTCTTGCCGGGTGCGAATGAATTCGCACCGATGGGCCATGACTGCATAAGCAAATCCGAAATTGTTCTGCGCGGCGCCTTGGCGCGCCGCGCATTCATCGTTAGTCTGGCCGCAATGCAATCGCGCGGCGCCCGCCCTTTCCCTACAACGTGATCCGTCTTCGTCCACACCGCGTGCCGTTGCTGGCGGCCTTGTGCATGTGCATCGAGAGCGTGTGCGCGGCCGATTACGTGGTGGAGAATCACGGTATCGCCAAGCCCTTGAGCAGCGAGCCTGGCGATGCCGCGCGCGGCGCCAAGGTGCTGGCCGATCGCGAGCTCGGCAATTGCCTGGCCTGCCACGCGGCGGCCGTCAACGAGGAGTTCTTCGGCACCACCGGCCCGTCGCTGCTTGGCGTGGGCGAGCGCCTCGGCGAGGCGCAACTGCGCTTGCGCATCGTCGATCCGAAACGCGTCAATCCAGCGACCATGATGCCGGCCTACTACCGCAGCGAGGGCCTCTATCGCGTGCTGCCGGAATTCGCCGGCAAGACCATACTCACGGCACAGCAGGTCGAGGACGTGGTGGCTTTCCTGATGACGCAGAAAACGGCGCAGTGAACGCGCGAGGAAGCATGATGACCCCCGATGCTGTTGGCGTGGCGCCGAGCGCGTCGCGTCGCGCCCTGTTGCAACGCGCGCTGCTGGCCGCCGGCCTGTGCGGGCCGCTGGCAGCGCTGGCGGGCGAGACCGACAACGGCGCGGCAGCGGCCGTGGCCAAGGTCCTCATGCAGCGCACGCCGCTTGCCGAGGGCATCAAGTTCAATACCCCGGCCATCGCCGAGAACGGCAACACGGTGCCGATAAGCATCGAAGTCGAGGGCCGGTTCAGCGCCGACCGCTACGTGAAAGCCATACACGTGTTCGCCGAAGCGAATCCCGCGCCCGAGGTCATTTCCTTCCATTTCACGCCGCGCAGCGGGCGCGCCAAGGTCGCGACCCGCATCCGTCTCGCACGCACGCAGCGCGTGGTGGCGCTGGCGGAATGGTCCGATGGGCGCGTGCAGGAGGCCATCAACGAGGTCAAGGTGACGATAGGAGGCTGCGGTGGCTGAGTCGGACAAGGGTCTGGACAAGCCGCGCGTCAAGGTGCCGACCAGCGTTACGCGCGGCGAGCCCTTCGAAGTCAAGGCGCTGGTCTCGCACAAGATGGAGTCGGGGCAACGCAAGGACGAAAAAACCGGCGAGAAGATCCCCACGCCGCATATTGAATCGATTCCAATGCACGCTCGATGGCGACGAGATTCTCGCGGTCACGCTGCATCCGGCGGTGTCGGCCAATCCCTACCTGTCGTTCTACGCGACCGCCGACAAGAGCGGCGAGATGCGCTTCCTGTGGAGCGACGACGACGGCAGCACGCTCGAAGCGCGCGCGCGCATCGAGGTCAAGCCTTGAGCGCCATGCGCGTATCGGCCGTGCTATGCGCGTGGCTGCTCGCCGGCGCGGCGCTGGCCGCGGAACACGAGTGGGGCAAGTACGCGGTGGACGGGCGTCGCAGTGGCTACACCTACGCCGCGCCCGAGACCCGCGCCATGCAGGACGACGAGTTCGACAACCCGGGCTCGATGTGGGTGGCCAAGGGTGAAGACTTGTGGAACGCCGTGGACGGAGCCAAGGGCAAATCCTGCGCGAGTTGCCATGCCGACGCCGCCGACTCGATGCGCGGCGTGGGCGCGCGCTACCCGTTGGTCAGCAAGAGCGGCAAGCTCCTCAACCTCGAACGGCGCATCAACCTGTGCCGAGTCGGTGCGCTGGGCGCGCCGTCCTGGCCGCCCGAATCCGAGCCGCTGCTCGCCATGACGGCCTACATCAAGCACCAGTCGCTGGACATGCCGGTCAGCCCGGTGATCGACGGCGCGGCCGCGCCGTTCTTCGCCAAGGGCAAGGAAATCTACGAGACGCGGCGCGGGCAACTCGACCTCGCGTGCATCCATTGCCACGAGCAGAATCATGGCAACATGCTGCGCGCGCAGCGTTTGAGCGAAGGCATGTCCAACGGTTTTCCCGCCTACCGCCTGAAGTGGCAGGCGCTCGGTTCCCTGGAGCGCCGCATGAGCGGCTGCATGCAGGACATTCGCGCCGAGCCCTACCCGCAAGACGCCGACGAATACGTGGCGCTGGAACTCTATCTTGCCTGGCGCGCGCGCGGCCTGCCGGTCGAAACGCCGGCGGTGCGTAACTGAAGACGCGCCTAGCCGGCGCTGGCGAAACCGCGGAAGGCCGCCGGCAGGCGTTGAATGTCGGCGATGACTTCGGCCGGCATGTCCGAGGGCTGTTCGGAACTGGCGCTGGCATGCACGGTGTCGATGAGACCGCCGAAGCGCTTCGCGATGACACCCGCAATCTGGTCGTGACGACCGATGGCCGTGCAGGCTTCGAGCAGGCTGTCGGGGATCTCCCGCGCCAGCGCGTCCCAGCGCCCCTGCTTGGTCAGATCATTGAGCCGCGGCCCCAGTGCCTGTAAACCCTCCGCTTCCAGCACCGGCCAGTAGGCGGGCGTAGAGCCATAGAACGCGATGCGGTAGCGCACCCAGTCGACCATCTTGCCGACCGACGCGTCGTCGGCGCCGGTGGCGACGAAGCCGCCGCCGTTGATCTCGAAATTGGCGCGCGCGCGACCTGACTTGGCGAGGCCGCGCTCGATGGTCGGCGCCACCGTCTGTTCGAAATAACGGCGCGTGCAGAACGGATGCAGGCGCACGCCGTCGGCGACTTCCGCCGCCAGTTTCAGCATGGCCGGACCGACCGCGGCCAGCGTGATGGGCGGCAAGGGCAGTGCGCTGCCTTCCGGCACGAAATTCGGCGGCATGAGCGTGAAGCGATAATGCTCGCCTTCGTGGCGCAGCGGCGTGCCATCGCGCCACGCCGTCCAGATTGCGCGCAAGGCCGTCACCAGTTCGCGCATGCGCGGCACCGGCGCCGACCACGGCACGCTGTAGCGCTTTTCGTTATGCGCCTTGATCTGGGGCCCGAGTCCCAGCACGAAACGGCCGCCCGACGATTCCTTGAGATCCCAGGCGACGTGCGCAAGCGCCATCGGCGAGCGCACGAAGGCGAGGGCGATGCCGGTGGCGAGCTCGACCTTGCGCGTCGCCAGCGCGGCCACCGCCAGCGGCATGAAGGGCTCGTGGCGGTTCTCCAGCGAGCACAGGCCATCGAAGCCGCGTGCTTCGATGTCGGCGGCGGCACGGCTGGCCGCGGCCAGCGAATGTTGGGGGACGGTGGTGACGACGCGCATGGATTCGGACTCCGAACATTCGTTGAGGCAAGCAGTGGGATAGCGGGATTTTGCACCATCCGTGACGCCGCACATACTAGGCCAACCACCCACCCAACGCAGGGCGCAGCTTGCTCCATGGCCACCGTCATCCATTACTTCGACTACAAGAGTCCCTACGCCTACCTTGCGCAACAGCCGACCTTCGATCTCGCGCGCGCCAGCGGCGTTACGATCGAATGGCACCCCTACACGCTCAAGATTGAAAAATATCTCGGCGAGGCGGAGCTAGACGCCGACGGGCGCGACACGCGCGGCACGCGCAACGATCACCAATGGCGTCGCGTGCGGTATTCCTACATGGACTGCCGGCGCGAGGCCAACCGGCGTGGGCTCGTGATCCGCGGGCCGCGCAAGATCTTCAACAGTTCGCTGGCCCACATCGCGTTTCTGTACGCCTGCGAGCGCGGCGATTTTCGTCCTTTCCACGACGCGCTGTTCGAACGCTTCTGGCGGCGTGAACTCGACATCGAGAACGTCGCGGTGCTCGCCGCGCTGCTCGACGAACACGGTTTCGATGGCGGTGGCTTGCAGCCTTATCTCGACGGCGCGGGACGCGCGCGTTACGAACGCCTGCAGGCCGAAGCCGAAGCCGCCGGCGTGTTCGGCGTGCCGAGTTACCTCGTCGACGGCGAATTGTTCTGGGGCTTGGAGCGGCTCGAGCGCGTCAGGGAACGGCTCGAGCAGGGATAAGGTGCTCGAGGCGAGGACCACGCCAACGCCAGCGTGACCCCCGCCCGAGCGGGGAGAGCGGTATCAGGCGGCGCGCGGCAGGCTTGCCTTGCGTACCGCCGGCAGCACGTCGGTGCCCAGCAGTTCCATGGCCGACAGGACCTTGTCGTTTTCGAGGCCGCCGATGCGCGTCCAGCACAACAGTTCGTCGAAGCCGAAATCACGGCCCATGTTGACCAGCTTCTCGACGCAGTACTCGGTTTCGCCGCAGACCATCGAGGTGCTGTCGACGATGTCCTTGAAATCGAGACTGGCCGCGAGATCGCGCGCCGCGCCATAGCCTTCGTAACCGGCCACGTCGGCCTGGCCCTTGGGCGGTGCGATGTACTTGGCGATGGTGCTGTAGTACCAGTTGACGCGCGGGCCGAAAGTGTTGCGCGCCTGCTCGCGGGTCTTGCCGGGGTAGACCATGACCAGGCACGCGATCTTGCCGCCCTTGGGATCGAGGCCGGCTTCCTGGCGACCGCGCCGATAATCGGCAATGCCCTGGCGCGCGCCTTCGGCGGTCAGGCCGAATACTGTCGACATCAGCACGTCGTAGCCGAGCCGGCCGGCGGTCTCGAAGGTGCCGGGCGACAGGCAGGCCATGTACACGGGCGGATGCGGCTGCTGCAGCGGTTTGGGTCGCACGCAGATGTCGTCGAACTGGTAGTAGCGCCCCTTGTGGCTGAAGCGATCGAGCGTCCAGCATTTCTTGATGACGTCGAGACTCTCGAGAAACATCTCGCGTGACTGGCTCTGGTCGAGACCGAAACCGCGATATTCCATCGGTTGATAGCCACGTCCGACACCGAGATCGACACGGCCGTCGCTCATGAGATCGATGAAGGCGAAATCTTCCGCGACGCGCACCGGGTGGTGGAACGGCAGGATCACGACGCCGGTGCCGAGGCGAATCTTGGAGGTGCGCGCGGCGACCGCCGCCAGTGACACCTGCGGCGAGGCACAGTAACCGTACTCGGAAAAATGATGTTCGGCCGGCCAGACGGAGTCATAGCCGAGACGTTCGGCTTCCACCATCAGTTCGAGCTGGTTCTTCACCACCTGGTGTTCGGTGTAGCCGATCGGGTTCTCGAAAAGATGCAACATGCCCAGTTTCATATGCCTTCCCCTTGGCGCGTCTGGCGCCACTGTTCGAAAGCCGCGCGATGGAGGGACTTTGCTACAGGTGCGGGCGCGTGGATCTTGATCAGGATCATGTGCGGCCGTCTGCCGCGAACCGCGACGTGCAAGCATCGACAGCGCGACGCTCATTGCCGATGGCGCGGCGCTGCCACTACACTCGCGCGCATGAGCACCATGATGAACGCCGACATCAACGCCTGTCTCGCGCCGACCGCGATGGTCGACAGCCAGCACCCGGCCATCCGTGAATACGCCCATGCGCGCAGTGCCGGATGCGCTGACGACAGGCAGCGCGCGGTGGCGCTCTACTACGCGGTGCGTGACGGCATTCGCTATGACCCCTACGCGCTCGATCTCAGCGAGAGCGGATTTCGCGCCAGCGCCACCTTGGCGTCGGGGCGTGGCTGGTGCGTGCCCAAGGCGGTGCTGCTGGCGGCGGTGTGTCGCGCCATCGGCATACCGGCGGCGCTCGGTTACGCCGACGTGCGCAATCATCTTTCCACCGAGCGCATGCGCCAGTTCATGCAGACCGACGTGTTCTACTGGCACGGCTATACCGCCATCCTGCTCGACGGCCAGTGGGTGAAGGCGACGCCGGCATTCAACGTCGAGCTATGCGATAAGTTCCGCATTCGCGCCCTGGAGTTCGACGGGCGCGAGGATTCGATCTACCACCCGCTCGATCTCGACGGACGCCAGCACATGGAATACCTGGCCTATCGAGGCGAATTCGCCGATGTGCCGCTGGCGGCGATGGCGGCCGACTTCCGCAAGCACTATCCGGGCGTCAGTGACAAGCTCGCGCACGAGGACTTCGACAGCGACGTCAACGTCGAGACCCGGCGCCCGGCGTGAGCGCGTGGCTCGTGCCCATGACGCACAGCGCGTGGCGGGCACGCGCGGCGCGTTGAACATCACGAGGGCCGGACGCTGAGCGAGGCGCGCCTGCGCCTGCTGGTGTTCGCGGCGGTCGCCACCTACACCAGCGGTTTCCTGTTGTGGTATTCAGCCACGGCGCTCGGGCTCGCGCCGATGCTGGACGGGCGCGAGCAACTCGAACTCGCCGCGCGCATTGCGCACGGCGGCTTGCCGCACGAGCCGTTTTATCGCGCGGCGCTGTTTCCTTCGTTGGTGGCGTGGCTGCTCAAGGCCGGCGTCAGCGCCACGCAGCTGCCGTTCGCGTCGCGCCTGTTGAACGGTGTACTGCATCTGGCCAGCACCGGCCTGGTGTGGATGATTGCAGCGCACGTGTGGCGCACGCCGAACGCGGCGGCGCTGGCCGCCGTGCTGTTCGGCATGAATCCGGTGGTGCTGCATTTCGCCGGCGACCCGCTGGACTTGAGCTTGGCCATGACCTTCATGCTGGGCGGCGTGCTCGCCAGTCTCCACGCGCTCGATGGCACGCCGGCCTCGCGCGTGATGGCGATGGCCGCCGGCATCCTGCTCGCATGCGCGAGCCTCGCCCGTCCGCAACTGGTGGTGCTGCTGCCGATGTGGACACTGTGGCTGGCATCCCATCGCGGCGCGCGGCGCCTGCTGGCCTGGAGCGTGCCGCCGATGTTGCTGGTGCTGGCGCTGATGGGTGCGGCCAACCTTGCGGTAGGCGGTGCCTTCCAGGTTTTGCCCTGGCAGGGCGCCTACAACCTGTGGGCGGCCAACGGTCCCGATGCCAACGGTCGCTACTTCGTGCAGCGCGAGCGGCAGGCGGTATACCGCGAAGGCGGCAACCCGGCGCGTATCGAATCCGAAAGGCGTTATCGACGCGAGCAGCCCGGCGCGCCGGACGACAACGCGAGCATGAGCCGCTACTGGCAACAACGCACGCTGGCCCATGTGCGGACCGAACCGTGGACGTGGCTGACGCTCGTGGCGAGCAAGGCCTGGTACCTGCTCAACGGCTTCGAGCAATACGACATCAAGACCTACCATTTCCACAAGGCGCGTTCGCCGTGGTTGCGTTGGAACCCGCTTGGCTGGTCGTGGTTGCTGGCGGGCGCCGGCGCGGCGCTGGTCATGCATGCGCGCAACCGCCGGGCGTGGACGGTGGCGACGTTTGCCGCGTGCTACGCGGCGGGGTTGCTGCTCGCCTACGTGAGCGCGCGTTTCCGTCTGCCTCTGGTGCCTTTGCTTGCCGTGCTGGCCGGCGGGGTGCTGCATACGGCGCCCCGCGCGGCGTCGATGCGCGCCTTGGCGACGGCGCTGCTGTTGTTCAGCCTGTCGCGCCTGCCCTTGCCGCCAGGGGAAGCGGAACGCACCGTGGTGCAGGACTACCTGCTCAATGCACGCGCAGCGGCGGTGCTGGGCTTTACCGATGAAGCCTTGCGCGACGCACGGGCGGCGCTAGCCCGCGCGCCGGGCGATGCCGCCGCGCGCGAATTGCTGTGCGTCGCGGCATTCAATGCCTGGCTGCGGGCCGGAGACTATCGATCGCAAGGCCCCACGCAAGCCTGCGCCGCGGCCGCGGCGGACTCGCCGAGTGCGCAACGGGCCCTGGGCGTGCTGTGGTGGCGCGCTGGCCGGGGCGACGAAGCGCGCGCTGCGTGGGGTGCTTTGGTGACCGCCAATGGCGATGAGCGCGACGCGGCACTGGCGGCGTTGGTGATGGTCGACGGTGCGCGTCATGCGGCCGCGCTCGAACGCGGCAGCATGGCGCAATGGAGTGACGAATTGCTGCTGGCACTGGCCCTGCGCGGCGACCCGCGGGCGCGCGCCGCGCTCGCGTCGCGCATGTCGAGTGTCGAGATCGCGCGGCAGACGGCGGCGCTCACGGCGCTGTTCGCGCCGCCGTCCGAGCGCTGAGCCGCACTCAGCTGGCGCCGTGCTGCCGCGGTTGTTCGACATAGCGGGCGGGGTGGCCGATGGCCTCCTCCAGCGCCACGTAGACGCCCGCCATGAACAGTACGAACACGGCGGCGGCCAGTACATCGGGTAGTTTTTTCATGACTTCGCTCCTCGGGTGGTGGACGCGCCGGGAATCGACGCGACCGCTTGATCTCTAATTCAGCCGGTCGCGCGGTGGGCGTCGATGACCTGCCCTTGCTGTGCCGACGCGGGCGCGGCGCCAGGACGCGCGACGCCGTAACGGAACTCGCTGAAGGCCAGCAGCAGCGCGAAAGCGACGAGCAGGGCACGCGCGAGACGCGCGAGCGGGCCGCAGACTAGCGGCGCTCGGTCGCTGCATGGGGAAGACAGGGGCGCGCAGCCGGTTTGCTGTCCCATGGCTGTCGACCTCAACCGCCCTGCAGCGGTATCGGGGTAGTCACGGGCGTCTTGAAAAACCGACTGGTTGGTATGTTTTCTGACACCATGCAAACCGAATAGGCCTCGGTGGCGGTGGTCGCGCCCTGCGCTTCTTGCGGCGCGCTGCCGTTGACCACGAACCAGGTCAGCGCGAATGCGATCAGCGCGGCGATGAGTCCGCCACCGATACCGGTACCCGTCGATGTGCTGTTGTGCTGCTGCATGTTCGTTCTCCTGACAGACCGTGTGGAATTCACCGACCGATTGGTCGGTCACCAGCCAAATTTTTTTAGCTCGGAACCTTCTTCAAGTTCTTCAGATAAGAGCTCAAGCCTTTGATGGATGAGCGAAAGATGCCGCAATCCTGCGCGTTCTTCGCCAACCCCACCGCGCCTTGAAGCGAGGCGATGATGAAATAAGCCACTTCGCCGGCATCGAAATCGTCGCGCAGCACGCCGCGCTGCTGGGCACCCGCCAGGGCATTCTGTATGCGCCGCTGCCAGACCCGGTAAATCTTCTCGATGCGCTGACGGAAGCCTTCATCCACCGGCGACATTTCCTGCGCCAAGTTATTGAGAGGGCAGCCACAAGTCAGTCGCATCCCAGACATTACCTGAGCTTCGGCCTCGAGCAGATCGCACAGGCCTTCGATTGGGTCCTCCTGGCTGAGGGCGGTATCCCAGGTGCTGCCGACGCGATTGAGAAGGACATCGTCGAGTACCGCGTAACCAAGCGCGAGTTTGCTCGGGAAATGGTGGTACAGCGCGCCCTTGGAGATGCCGAGCCTGGTGAGGATGTCGCACAGCGAGGCGGCTTGAAAGCCGACCCGGTACATTTCATCGGCCGCCGCCTCGAGGATTTTCTCGCGGGTGATCTCGGCTTTGATTTCGCGCTGTGTGACCATGGCTTGAAGTCTACCGACCGGTCGGTCGGTAATCAAGGCAAGGACGAAATTATTTTTCGAGCGCTGCCGTAACGCCTGCACAGGGCCGAATCAACGGCAGGCCGTGGCGTCGGATCGCGAGGGTGAAGCGAGGCACGAGAGCCTCTGACAGATCGCGGGCGCATCGCGCGGCCGCCGAGCGCCGCGCGTGATGAATCATGTACCTGCCATCACGGCTTGCGACTGTATTGCGCACCGACGCCATGGCACAGCGTGCCAATCACCGCGCCCACCGCGCCAAAGCAGAAGTGGGTGATGATGGGAAAGACCGCGCCGAAACGCAGCGTGCCGAGTTGAAGATCGAGGCCGTGCGCCAGCAGGTAGACGGTGATGGGTTTGAGCATGAAGGCCACGCCGCCGAGCAGGGCCGCCGCCGCCAGGCGACGCAGATGCGTCGCGCCCAACAGCCAGGCGGCGTCCACCACCAGCGCGCACAGCGCGTAGACCGGCGCCTGCGTGAGGCCGGCATGGGCGCCGTGGGTCAGCAGAGCGGTGCCGCCGATGTAACCGCAGGCCGAGCCGAGCGCCGCCCAGCGGGCCGGCGACCAATGCCGCGTCATCATCACGCCGGCCATCCACACCAAGCCGTAGTGGCCCGGCAGCTTGAGATGAAAATCCCAGGCCTGGTGTATCAGGGCCAGCAGCGCGCCGATGCCGAGCAGCGCGGCCGCATGCGCCAACCCGACGCTAGGGGCGGAAGGCTTTGATGCGCTGTTTGTCGGCGACGACGAAATCGACTGAGCCATTGCGATGCTTCTCCACGAATAACACTGACCGACCGGCGACGCGCACCGGGCGGGCCCAACCGCCGAGGTCGATGACGGCCTCGGCGGGCGCGGCGGCGCCTGCGCGCTCGCCGTCGAATTCCAATACGTCCTGCAGGCCGGTGGCCTCGCACAGCGCCGCCACCGTCATGGTGTCGGCGGCGAGCTCGCGTATGCGCGGCAACCAGATGTAACGCCCGTCGTCGCCCTGCAGGTACAGGCCGACGCCGGCCAGCGAGCCGATGATACCGCCATGGGTGCCCGTCAGTCCCTCCAGCAGGATGTCGGCCCGCGCGGCGGTCTCGCGCGCGATATCGCGATTGAGCACTTCGACCTTGGCGCGCAGGCCGTAATCGATCACGCGCCCGGCGGCGGCCACGCTCGCGATGCACAGGCCGATGTCCGCGCCGACCGCCGCCACTTCGAACAGGAACTGCCGGCAATAGGTGTGGATGTCGGCCAGCGAAGCACGCGCGCTGGTTTGCAGACAGGCCGAGCTGTTGTGCGAGGTATAGGGAATGCGCGGGTCGACCAGCAACTGGTGGCGCGTGATGCCATGTACCTCGGCCAGGCCGGCATCCGCCAAGCCCTGCGCCAGTGTACGGGCACGGTAGCCGGTGCCGCGGGTATCGAGGTTATCGGTGTCGTCGATACCGATAAGCATGTCGATGCGCGGGTCTACTGGTGGGTGCGTGACGCTTTGGTGCATGGCGGCCCTTGAATACCTGGCCGTATTGTCGACGATTGTCGCGTGGTGCGAAATGGTCACGGGCGAAATCACAGGAGCTTGATGTCGAAGCCCGCGTACAACAGGCGCCCCGCCTGCGGCAGGCCATAGGCTTGCTCGTAATCGGCGTCGAACAGGTTGTCGGCGCCGACGAACACCCGGATGCGTGGCCCGAGCAGCGGCCGTGCCACGCGCAGGTTGAACAGGGCATAGGGGTCGAGCATGCGTGTCCGCGGCAAACCCTGGCGCGAGAAGTAGTACTCGCCGCCAACGAACTGCATGGTGGCGCTGAGTTCGGTGTCGTCGGCGAAGCGTTCGCTGGCCATCATCGCCACCTTGTGCCGCGGGCGATATTGCATCTCGTCGCGAATGCTGGTGCTGGAGCGATCGCTGGCGTCGAGATAGGAATAGGACGCCTCGAGGCGGCTGCGCGCGTCCAGCCTCGCGCTGGCCGTGAGCTCGGCGCCATCGAAGCGAATGCGCTGGTTGTTGGCGAATTCCTCGGTGAGCGGGTCACGGTCGATGAAATTCCTGACGTCGCTGCGAAATATCGTCAGGCCGACATCCGCCCAGCGCCAGCCACCGTAATCGGCGCCGATCTCGTAGGTCATGGCGCGCTCCGGGGCGAGCGTCGGGTCGCCCGAGATGCTGTCGTACAGCTGCTGCACGGACGGCATGCGGATCTTGCGCGCGACGCCGGCGCGCACGCGCCAGTCGCGGCCGAGCGCGCGGCCCAGGCTCGCCGAGAAACTGCCTTCGAAAGCGCTGCTGCCGTCGTCCCGCTGCAGCCAGTGCTCGGCGTATCCCAACACCACGTCGATGGCGGCAATGGTCCTGAAATTGATCTCGAGCGCGCCGCTGGCGATGGTGAGATCGCGCGTCTGGTCGAAAGGGCGCAGGCCGAAAGAGACCTGTTCGAAACGCGTGGGCTGGCCGCCGCCCGAACCGTCGCCGCCACTGCCGCAGGCGCTGCCGGCCTTGGGTGCGGTGATCGGCTTGACCGGATCGGGCGGCTTGGGACCGGTCAAGGCGGTGGCACTGGTGGGCGCGACCAGGAACACGGCCAGACCGCCAGGCCCACCGGTCGGTGGCTCCGACGGCCCCCAGAAACCGCTGGCGTCGACCTGTCGCAGTTCCAGCGCGGCGTAGGCGGGCGGGCGTCCGCCGGTGCTGGTGGCGGAGAATCTCAAGAGCTCGGCGAGCCGCGCATGGGAATAGCTCCACAGCGCCGTTTCGCCGTCGACCAACGGGTCGGCCGCGCCACCGGCGCCGCCCGGGCGCTGCCATCCGATCTGAGTTCGAAAGTGATAGTTGTTGATGATGTCGCCGAGCCCGGGCGCGGCGAAACCATTGGCATTGGCGCCGTTCGAGCCCTGGCTGGCGGGGTTGCGCACGAACTGCCAGTCGCTGATGTCGAGGTCCTGGTCGGGCAGCAGGTACAGGCGCGACACGTACATTTGCGCAATCGGCGGGCCGGAGCCGCCTTGCGTGAAGAAGTTTTCCGCGGCGAGGCTGCGCAGACTGAAATCGACGCCGCCCTGGGCGTTGTTGGTCATGGTCAGGCGCGCAATGGCCTGGTTGTCGCCGGCGCTGTTGGTGGCGCCGTAGTTGTTGGTCGCGAGGTAATTGAAATCCAGCGTCGCGCTGGTGGCGTTGGTCAGGGGATCGGGCGTCGGCGCCGGCGGCGGCGGTGGCGGCAGATGCGGAATGTCACGCGTCATGCAGTCCTGGGTGATGTGTTCATGGCGCGCCTCGAGCATGAACTTGATGGCGCCACCGTAATCGTGCTCGAAGCTGAGTTCGTTGTGCACGCCCACCACCCGCGAGTCGGAGTTTTCCCTGAACGTGCCGCGCACGTGCACGTCGTCGAGCGTGGGCGCGAACGGGTCGCTGTAGCGATTGGTGTTCTCGTCCAGCGTGTTGATGTAAGCCCAGGCGCGATCCGACAGGCGGCCGCCCGGCGTCCACGCCAGGCTGAGCTGGCCGGTCACGGTCTCCTGGTCGTCCACCCGTTGCCAGCGCGGGCGGTTGGCGAAGGCGTCGCTGATGTCGTCGACCACCGTGCCGGGTGCGCCATAGCCGCCGCGCGCGTAGGTGAAGTTGCCGCCGAGTTCGAAGCTCGGGTTCACCTGGTGGTAGAAATTGAGATAGGCATTGTTGCGTTCGCGATCGCTGTTGGCGCGCAGGCCGCCATGTTCCAGCGAGGTCTTGTCGAAGCCGCCCGCCAGCGGGAAGCCATCGCGCGCGTTGCGCCCACCGGCCACGAACACGCCGCTGTCGCCATCGCCCCACGCGTAGCTGCCGCTGACGCGATGGAAATCGCCGCCGCCGTATTCGGCATGGGTGGTAGCGGATTGTCCCTGCTCGGCCTGGCGCGTGATGACGTTGATGACCGCCGCCACCGCGCCGTCGCCGTACATGGTCGAACTGGCGCCGGTGGTCAGCTTGATGCGCGCGATGTTCTCACTGGGGATGAGGGTCGGATCGAATTGGCCGTCGAAGGTGTTGCCGAAAGGCACGCCATTCAACAGCAGTTTGACGTGTCGCGTGCGGAAGCCACGCACGTCGATGCGTGGACTGCCGTTGCCGCCGGTGCGCACGTTCACGCCCGGCAGCAGCGCCAGCGCCTCGTCGAGGGTGCGCGCGCCGCGGATCTCGATGTCCCGCGCATCGAGCTGATACACCGTGCCGACCTGCTCGACCGTCGGCTTGCGTGCGCTGACCACCACCTCGTTGAGGGCCGCGGCATCGCCGCCCAGGGCCGGGCGCGCGAGCAGGCCGATGAGCATCCCCAACGCGGCGCGCCGTGCCGCGCTGGCGATGCATAGTGGTTGATGCCTGCACATGATGTCTTTAGCGCGGGAGCGGACTGTGTCAGATTAAGCGTTTATTTGAACACGCTTTTCCTGGCGTGTGCTGTTGTTGAAATAAGTAATGATAAGCATATTAAACGACACGGGCAGCGGCCATGTATGCCACCGCCGTGAGTTCCTGGCACGGCCAACCAAGGCCTGCGGCCAGGAGGGCGGCTGGCATCGCCCCAATGCGCATGGGAAGGCATGAGATGGACATGAAAATCGGCCTCGGACTGACCTGGCATATCGATCTCGACGGCCAACGCTACGCCATTGAAGCTCTGCTGTTTGAACTCCTGGAAGCCGTCGACAAGGGCGGCCATCTCAATTTCGCGGCCAACGCCACCGGCGTGTCCTATCGCCACGCATGGGGCCTAATGCGCACCTGGGAGGAGCGGCTCAAGCTGCCCCTGCTGGACCTGCAGCGAGGTCGAGGCGCGACCTTGACGGCGAGCGGGCGCGCCTTGTTGGCCGCACGTGCCCAGGCCGTCACGCACACGCAGAGCGCCCTGGCCCAGGCCGCGACGCAGGCCACCTCGCTGCTGGCGCCGACTCTCGATAACGTGCGCGCGATGGTGCGCATCGCCTCCAGCAACAGCGAACTCATCAATGGCCTGGTCGACGCGCTGCGCGCCGCGCAGTGGCAGGTCGTGATCGATGTGCTGGGCAGTGAAGCGGCCTTGCACCGCTACCAGCGCGGCGAAGTGGACGTGGCCGGTTTCCACCTGCCGCTGGGCGAACTCGGCCGCACGGTCGGCATGGCCCTGACCGCCATGCTCGATGACGCACGCGACCAGGTCTTCCTGCTGGAATTGCGTTCGCTGGGCCTGATGTCGCGTCCCGAGCGGCCGCTCGACGAGTTGGAGGAACTCTGCCGTGACGGCGTGCGCTTCATCAATCGCCAGCCGGGTTCGGGCACGCGCCTGGTGTTCGACGGGCTGCTGGGTGCGCGCGGCATCGCGCCGGGCACCATCGCCGGCTACCGCAACGAGGAATACACCCACTCGGCGGTGGCGGCGATGGTCGCCAGCGGCAGCGTCGATGCCGGCTTCGGTACCGCCAGCGCGGCGGCGAGGTTCGCGCTCGCCTTCAAGCCATTCGTGCAGGAGCGTTTCTATCTGTGCATGCGGCGCGGCGCGGCGCGCGAACTCGGCGAGGCGGTGGAGAACTATGTGCAGGCAACGCTGGCGAGCGGTCAACGCCCGCCGGCGGCCAGTGAGATCCAGCCCAGCGTGGGCCTGTTGAGGCGCCTGCACAATCCCATGTAGGCGCCTCGCGGCAGCGGATTACTTCAAGACCTTGGCGCAGGACTCCAGGAAGTATTCCAGGTTGGCGTTGTTGATGCCCGCCACGTTGATGCGGCTGGAACCGACCATGTAGATGCCGCATTCCTTCTGCAGGCGCGTGACCTGCTCGGGCGAGATGCCGAGGAAGGAGAACATGCCGCGCTGCTTCTGGATGAAGCTGAAGTCCTGCCCGACAGCCTTCGCCAGGCGCTCCGCCAGCACGTTGCGCAGGCCGTTGATGCGTTCGCGCATCTCGTCCAGTTCCTTGACCCACGCCACGTTCAAGGCTTCGTCGCCGAGGATGATCTCGACCAGCGCGGCGCCATGCGCCGGCGGCATCGAATAGCTGGTGCGCACCACGGAGTCGATCTGGCTCTGCACCTTGCCGACCTCGGCGTGGCTCTTGGTGACTATCTGCAGCGCGCCGACGCGCTCGCGGTAGAGGCCGAAGTTCTTCGAGTACGAACTCGCGACCAGCAACTCGGGGCACGCGTCGGCCATGATGCGCAGGCCCATGGCGTCGTCGTCGAGACTGTCGCCGAGGCCCTGGTAGGCAAGGTCGATATAGGGCGTCAAGCCCCGCTCGCTGCAGATCTTCGCGATCGCCTGCCAGTCTTCACGTTGCGGATCGACACCCGACGGGTTGTGACAGCAACCGTGCAACAGCACCAGGTCACCGGACGGCACCTTGGCCAGCGCGCCCAGCATGGCCTCGGTGTTGAGACCGCGGGTCTGCTTGTCGTAGTAGGGATAGGTTTCGATCTTGATGCCGGCGCTGCCGAGCAGCGGCACGTGGTTGGCCCAGGTCGGATCGCTGACCCAGATGGTGGCATCGGGGCGTGCGCGCTTGACCAGTTCGGCGCCCATGCGCAGCGCGCCGCAGCCGCCGGGGGTCTGCACACCGGCCACGCGCTTGTCTTTCAGCACCGTGTGGTTGGCGCCGAACATGAGCTTGCGCACCAGCTCGTTGAAGCCGGGGGTGCCGGGCGGGCCGATGTAGGTCTTGGTGGTCTCGGTGGCGAAGCGGCGGCGCTCGGCTTCGGTCACGGTCTTCAGGATCGGGGTATTGCCTTGCTCGTCGCGGTATACGCCGACGCCCAGATCGATCTTCTGCGCGCGGGGATCGTCACGGAACGCGGCCGTCAGGCCGAGGATGGCGTCGGGGGCCAAGGCTTCCAGGGTTTCGAACATGGCTTTATGAGACTCCAGGCTCACGGCTCTAGGGAATGAGGCGCGCGAATATACCACGGGCCCCGCGCTTCGGACCGGCGCGCGGACGAGACGGACTGGCGTCAGTGTTCGAAGCAGCGTTGTGCGGCGGAGGCGGCGCGCAGGGCGTCGAGATCGGCTTGCAGCTGCGGGCGTTTCTGCTGTTCGCGGAATTGCTGCACGGTGCGGAACGGCAGGTAGGCGAAGGCCGGCATCCACACGGTGCCGAGCAGCGCACTGGTGCGTATGCGTGGGTCGCCCATGAAGTCGGTCGGATTGGCGTCGACCTGGCCACGCATGAGGGCCACGCGGCGGTTGTAGAGCGTGGCGCAGTCGAGGTTGGTCGGCATCACCGCCTGCGGCGCGGGATTGCCGAGGGCGAGGTCGCGGGCATCGCGCGCGCGTTCCTTGACGAACTGTTTGACCTGCACCGGCTCGACGGCGTCGAGCGTCGTAACCGGCGGCTCGCCTGCGAGCGCATGGGCCATCGGCGCGAGCAGGCTCATGCCGATGACGATGGACAATAAACGTGAGCACATGGTCGGACCCCTCCGCTACCTCACGGGTGTCGGCCGGCGGGGCGCCGACTTGAGCGGCGCCTCAGGGTCTGGGAGCGGGCGCCGGTTCGATGTACAGAAAGGACAGGCCGCCCGAAGCGCCGAGGCCGCGGCTCGATTCCAGCGCCACCGGCTGCAGGCCGACGTTCTTGGCGCCGCCGCCGAACAGCGCCTTGGCGCCAAGACCCAGGCCGGCCGCCGCCGACACTTCGCCACCGACGTACCTGCCGGCCAGCGCGTTGGAGCCGGGCGCGATGTCCTTGGACGCGGACAGCACCGTGAACGCCATGCGCTCGTCGCGGCGGAAGCTCAAATCGACGCCGAGCGCGATGCCGGTCTCGCCGACGTAGTGCTCGGCGGCGCCGCCCTTGGTGTAGTCGCAGGTCACGTCGGCGGTCGAGCGCACCACGAGATTGACGCGGCTGCCGGGCACCACGGTGCAGGTCAACAGACCGACTTCGAGTCCGGGCGCCTGGGCGCCCGCGCTCGAACACTGCAGCGTGCCGCCGAGCAGCACGGACAAGGCGAGGGACGACGATCGTTTCATCATGGGCTCCGTGGATGGCGGCGGCTTCGATTCTCGCAACCACGCTTCGCGCTTGTCCATCACGTAGCGTTCCGCATCACTGGTCTTCGATGACTGTTTTTATATACAGTATTCGTCCCATGAGCCATTGCCGTGTCGTCCCATGCCCAGCGCGCCCCTGCCTGCCTATGCCGAGCTGCATGCCGTCAGCAATTTCACTTTCCTGCGCGGCGCTTCGCATCCCGAGGAACTGGTGCGCGAAGCCCACAGGCTCGGCTACCGCGCGCTGGCCCTGACCGACGAATGCTCGCTGGCGGGCGTGGTGCGCGCCCATGTCGTCGCGCGTGAACTCGACTTCAAACTCATCGTCGGCACCGAGCTGCATCTCGACGACGGCTTGCATGTCCTGCTGCTGGCCGACAGCCTGCGCGCCTACCAGCGCATTGCCACGCTCATCACGCGCGGCCGACGGCGGCAGCGCAAGGGCGCCTACGCGCTCAATCGCGAGGATCTCGAACTGCTGAGCGACGCCGGCCTCGTCATCTTCCTGCCGCGTCCGGACGACCACGACGAGGAGGCGATGGCGTGGCTGGCGGCGCGTTTCGGCGGGCGACTGTGGGTGGGCGTGGGCCTGTTCTACAGCGGCTACGATCATGTGCTGCTGGCCCATGGCGAAGCACTCGCGGCGCGCCATGGGCTGCCGCTGGTGGCGACCGGCAATGTGCACATGCATGTCCATGCGCGCCAACCGCTGCAGGACACCCTGACCGCCATCCGCCACGGCGCCACGGTCATGACGGCGGGCAGGCTGCTGTTCGCCAATGGCGAGCGTTACCTGCGGCCGCGCGAGCGCCTGGCGCGCATCTACCCGGCGACCTTGCTGGCGGAAACGGTACAGGTCGCCGCGCGCTGCCAGTTCACGCTGGCGGAACTGCGCTATCGCTACCCGGCGGAACTGGTGCCGACGGGCATCACGGCGAGCGCCCACCTGCGCGCCCTGACCGAGGCCGGCATGCGCAGGCGCTGGCCCGACGGCGTGGCGGCCAAGGTGCGCACCCAGGTCGAACATGAACTGGCTCTCATCGTCGAGCTCGGCTACGAGGCGTTCTTCCTGACCGTGCACGACATCGTGGTGTTCGCGCGCGGGCGCGGCATTCTGTGCCAGGGGCGCGGCTCGGCGGCCAATTCGGCGGTGTGTTTCTGCCTCGGCATCACCGAGGTCGACCCGGCGCGCATGGACATGCTGTTCGAACGTTTCATTTCCAAGGAGCGCAACGAGCCGCCGGACATCGACGTCGATTTCGAGCACGAGCGGCGCGAGGAAGTGCTGCAATACATCTACGCCAAGTACGGCCGCGAACGCGCGGCGCTGGCCGCCACCGTCATCACCTACCGCCTGCGCAGCGCGGTGCGCGATGTCGGCAAGGCGCTCGGCATGAGCGTCGAACAGGTTGAGCGCCTGTCGGGCAATCTCTACTGGTGGGACAAGGGCAACGACATGGGGCAACGCCTGCGCGAAGTGGGCTTCGATCCCGACAACCCGATCATCCGCCGCGTGGTGATGCTGGTGGCGGAGATCCTGGGCTTTCCCCGTCATCTCTCGCAGCACGTCGGCGGCTTCGTGATCTCCGATCAGCCGCTGTCGGAACTGGTGCCGATCGAGAACGCCGCGATGGCCGACCGCACGGTCATCCAATGGGACAAGGACGACCTCGATGCGCTGGGCCTCTTGAAAGTCGATTGCCTGTGCCTCGGCATGCTGAGCGCTCTTCGGCGCAGCTTCGATCTCATCCAGGACTTCGATGGCCGACGGTTGAGCATGGCCGGCATTCCCGCCGAAGACCCCGCGACCTATGAAATGATCCAGCACGCCGACACCGTCGGCGTGTTCCAGATCGAATCGCGCGCGCAGATGGTGATGCTGCCGCGCCTGAAACCGCGCTGTTACTACGACCTCGTGATCGAAATCGCCATCATCCGTCCGGGCCCGATACAGGGCGAGATGGTCCATCCCTACCTGCGCCGGCGTAACGGCGAGGAAGCGGTCGAATACCCGAGCGAGGAGGTGCGTGGCGTGCTGGAACGCACGCTCGGTGTGCCCTTGTTCCAGGAGCAGGTCATCAAGCTCGCGATGGTGGCGGCCGGCTTCACGCCCGGCGAGGCCGATCACCTGCGTCGCTCGATGGCGGCCTGGAAGCGCAGCGGCGGGCTCGAGCATTTTCGCCAGCGCCTGCTGGACGGCATGCGTGAGCGCGGCTACCAGGAAGCGTTTGCCGAGCGCATCTTTCACCAGATAGAAGGTTTCGGTGAGTACGGCTTCCCGGAATCCCATTCGGCGAGCTTCGCGCTGCTGGCCTATGTCTCCGCGTGGCTGAAACGCCACGAGCCGGCGGCCTTCCTGGCCGCGCTCCTGAACAGCCAGCCGATGGGTTTCTATGCGCCCGCGCAGTTGATCCGGGATGCCGTGCGCCATGGCGTCGAAGTGCGCGCCGTCGATGTACTGGCCAGCGAATGGGATTCGACGCTCGAGGAGCGTGCGCCCGGCGCGCGCCAGGCGGTGGTGCGGCTGGGCCTCGGACGCATCAAGGGCATGCAGGCGGAGGCCGCCGCGCGCATCGTCGCCGCGCGCGGGCAGGGGCCGTTCATCGATGTCACCGATCTCGCGCGTCGTGCCGGACTGGATCGGGGCACGGTACGGGTCTTGTCCCAGGGCGGCGCGCTCGCCACCCTGGTCGGCAATCGCCACCATGCCTCGTGGGCCGCGCTTGGCGTCGAGACGCCGCTCGCGGTGCTGCCCGAGGCGCGTATCCGCGAGGCGGCGCCGCTGTTGCGCACGCCCGGCGAGGGCGAGGACATCGTCGCCGACTATGCCAAGCTCGGCTTCACCCTCGGCCGCCATCCCCTGGCCTTGCTGCGCGACCATCTGCGCCGTCGCCAGTGCCTCTCGGCCGCCGACATCGCCGCCGCCGAACCCGGCCAGCGCATCCGTACCGCCGGCCTCGTCATCAGCCGCCAGCGGCCGGGCACCGCCACCGGCGTGGTGTTCGTCACCCTCGAGGACGAGACCGGCATCATCAATCTCATCGTGTGGTCGACCCTCGTCGAGGCCCAGCGCCGTGAGTTGCTGCACGCGCGGCTGCTCGGCGTGGTGGGCGAAGTGCAAAGGGATGGCGAGGTCGTGCATGTCATCGCGCAACGCCTGTCGGACCATTCGCCGCTGCTCGGGCAACTCATGGCGGCGTCGCGGGATTTCCACTGAAAGCTTGGGAAGCTCTGAATAAGCGTAGCGAGCATGGCCGCGCGCTAGGAGCCGCGCAGAGAGCGACGAGACATATCAGCCAGATAGGCGAGGAGCGAGCGAGCACGCGACAACGCGCGCGGTCAGCGCAGTAGCTTAATCAGTGATTCCCTTGTCGCGGGACAAGCCCGGCCCCGGCCGCCTGCCTTACATCGGGGGCGGATTCCAGTACAATCGCGGCCCCTTATTGCGCTGCCGCAAATGCATGAGAAGAGAGATGCAGAAACCAGCAAACAAACCCGCCAATCCCTGTTTTTCCTCCGGACCCTGCCCCAAGCGGCCGGGTTGGGAACCGGCCGTGCTGGCCAAGGCCCTGGTCGGCCGTTCCCACCGTTCCAAGCCCGGCGCCGCGCGCCTCAAGGCCGCCATTGACGAGACCCGCGCCGTGCTCGGCGTGCCGGCCGACTATCGCATCGGCATCGTCGCCGGTTCCGATACCGGCGCGGTCGAAATGGCGCTGTGGAGCCTGCTCGGCCCGCGCGGCGTCGACGTGCTGGCCTGGGAAAGCTTCGGCTCGGAGTGGGTGACCGACGTCATCGACGTGCTCAAGGTCGCCAATGCCCGCAAGATGGTCAGCGCCTACGGCGAACTGCCCGATCTGACCCAGGTCGATTTCAACAACGACGTGGTGTTCGTGTGGAACGGCACGACCTCGGGCGTGAAGCTGCCGAACGGCGACTGGATCCCCGACGACCGCGCCGGCCTCACCATCTGTGACGCGACCTCGGCGGCCTTCGCCATGCCGCTGCCGTGGTCCAAGCTCGACGTCACGACCTTCTCCTGGCAGAAGGTGCTGGGCGGCGAAGGCGCCCATGGCGTCATCATCCTCTCGCCGCGCGCCGCCGAGCGTCTGGTCACCTACACGCCGCCGTGGCCGCTGCCCAAGCTGTTCCGCCTCGCCAAGAAGGGCAAGCTCGACGAAGCGGTGTTCGAGGGCGCGACCATCAACACGCCGTCCATGCTGTGCGTGGAAGATTATCTCGATGCATTGCGCTGGGCGGCCGGCCTCGGTGGGCTCGATGCGCTGTGCCAGCGTTCGGCGGCCAACCTCGCGGTGCTCGACGCCTGGGTGGCGAAGACCCCGTGGGTGGAATTCCTGGCCGCCAAGCCGGCCGAGCGTTCCAACACCTCCATCTGCCTGAAGGTGGTCGCCGACTGGTTCCTGAAACTGTCGGAAGACGCGCAGGCCGATTTCACCAAGAAGCTCTCGGCGCTGCTCGAAGCGGAAGGCGTGGCCTACGACATCAACGGCTATCGCAACGCTCCGCCCGGCCTGCGCATCTGGGGCGGCGCGACGGTGGAAGCCAGCGACCTCGCGGCGCTCACGCCGTGGCTGGACTGGGCCTACGCAGAACTTGCCGCCAAGCACACCGGCGCCTGAGCGCCTGACGGAGTAACACCATGTACAAGGTTTTTGTCGCCGACAAGCTGTCGGCCGAAGGCATCGCCGCCCTCAAGCAGTACCCGGAGATCGAAATCGATTTCGCCGCCGGCCTGTCGGTCGCCGACGCCATTCCCCACGCCGCCGCCGCCGATGCCATCATCGTGCGCAGCGCCACCAAGATCAAAGGCGAGCTGCTGGCCGCCGCGACCAAGGTCAAGGTCATCGGCCGCGCCGGCATCGGCGTCGACAACGTCGACCTCGACGCCTGCACCGAGCGCGGCATCGTGGTGCTGAACACCCCCGACGCCAACGCCACCACCACCGCCGAGCTCGCCATCGCGCACCTGTTCTCGCTGTGCCGCAGCCTGCCCGCCGCCGACGCCTCGGTGCGTGCCGGCAAGTGGGAGCGCAACAGCATGGTCGGCACCGAGGTGTCGGGCAAGACCATCGGCATCGTCGGCTTCGGCACCATCGGCCGCCTGTTCGCCGAACGCGCGCGCGGCCTGAAGATGCGTGTCATCGGTTTCGACCCCTTCGTCACCGAGGCCACGTTCACCGAGTACGGCGTGGAGAAGGTCGACCTCGACACGCTGGTGACGACGGCCGATTTCATCACCCTGCATTGCCCGGTCACCAAGGACACCCGCGGCCTGTTGAGCCGCGAGCGCCTCGCGTCGATGAAGAAGGGCGCGCGTCTCATCAACTGCGCGCGCGGTGGCCTGGTCGACGAAGCGGCGCTGATCGAACTGGTGGCATCGGGCCATCTCGCCGGCGCCGCGCTCGACGTGTTCGAGGAAGAGCCGCCGCCGGCTGATTCGCCGTTGTTCAAACAGCCCGGCATCCAGTTCACGCCGCACTTGGGCGCCTCGACCGAAGAAGCGCAGATCGCCGTCGGCATCGAGATCGCGCACCAGGTAGCCGCGTTCCTGATCCGGGGCGAAGTCATCAACTCGGTCAACGTGCCGAGCATGGCGCCCGAGAAGCTCGCCAAGCTGTCGCCCTACATGGATCTCGCGCGCAAGCTCGGTCGCCTGTTGTGCCGCATGACGGAAGAGCCCCTGAGTTCGGTGGAGGTCGGCGTGTTCGGCGCCGCCGCCAACTTGAGCACCCATCCGATCGCGAGCGCGGCGATGGTCGGCATGCTGTGCGAGCACCACGCGGTGCCGGTCAACCAGATCAATGCCATCCACCTCGCCCGTCGCCAGGGCATCACGGTCACCGAGACCAGCTCGGCCGACTCGCGCGATTACGTGTCGCTGGTGCGCATCACGGCCAAGAACGGCAAGCAGACCCTGTGCCTCGAGGGCACGCTGTTCGACGAACGTCACCCGCGCCTGGTGCGCGTCAATGACTACGAAGTCGAGTCGGCGCTGGAAGGGCAGTTGCTGTTCACCCGCCATGCCGACAAGCCGGGTGTGATCGGCGCGCTGGGTGAGATCCTCGGCCGCGCCGGCATCAATATCTCGCGCATGCAGGTGGGCGTGGCCAAGGGCAGTGACCGCGCGATCGCGGTGGTCGGCGTGTCACAGGCGCTGGAGCAGGCCACGCTGGACCAGCTGACGGCCATCGCCGCGGTGGACAAGGTGCTGCAGGTCGGGTTCTAGTCGCCCAGGCGGCGCGCAATGCGCCGCCTTTTGCGATATGTGCTGCGGACAAATCGCGGCGTGACGTTGCCGCGGCTTCGATGTGCGAATGAATTCGCACCCACATGCCCCGATGTCGACCTTGTAGGTGCGAATTCAATCGCACACCCCAGGTGCCGGGATCGAATTCAGGCCGCCAAATCGTCGTCTTCTTCTTCGAGTTCCAGGCCCAAAGGCGTAGCCGCCACGAAATTCGCCGCGGGCAGCTTGGCTACCAGGGTTTTGAGCTGGGTGACCGCGCCTTGCCAGTCGACGGCGTTTTCACCGGCACGTTGTGCGGAACAGGCGTGGATGGCGGCGAGTGCTTCGCTGGTGGCGCCGCCGTTGCAGGCCATCTTGAGCAGCATCATTGCTTGCGCTTTCGCGTTTGAATCAAGTCCCTTCATGGTCGCTCCTTGTCGATTCCGCTACGGCCGCGTGGGTTGGGCGGTCGCGCCGAATTCTCCGTTGGTCATGCAGGTGGCGGCGGGTGACCGCCACGGCAATCGATCGGCCGCGGGCTGGAGCACATCATGTGCGCAGCGCTCGCGGTCGGTTGCGCGGGCTATTTCGCCCGACGCTATACCGCTTCGTATGGTACGAATCCGCCCCCGTGGGCAGCAAAATTCTTGCTGTCGCAAACGGGGGCGAGTGTGTAAAAGATTATGGCTGTGCCTGGCGGATTTGATTCAGCTCAAAAACGGAAGATGCCGTAACCCTGTTGGCCGAGCGGCGCATTCAGCGCCGCGCTGATCGACATGCCGAGTGCGTTGCGCGTATCGACCGGGTCGACGATGCCGTCGTCCCACAGTTCCGAGGTTGCGTAGTAGGCCGACATCTGGTGCTGGTAGGCTTCCAGGGTCTCGCGGTAGACGCGATCGAGTTCACTCTGCTCGACTTTCTCGCCACGACGCTCGAGCTGCCGGAGTTTCACTTCCGAGAGCGTCTTGGCCGCCTGTTCGCCGCCCATGATGCCGATGTTGTGGTTGGGCCACGAGAACAGCATGCGCGAATCGTAGGCGCGGCCGCACATGCCGTAGTTGCCGGCGCCGAAGGAGCCGTGGCACATGACAGTGAATTTCGGCACGTGCGAGCCGACCTGCGCCATGATCATCTTGGCGCCGTCCTTGGAGATGCCGCGCGCTTCGTATTCGCGGCCGACCATGTAGCCGGTGATGTTCTGCAGGAACACGATGGGCGTGTTGTTCTGGTTGCACAGCTCGATGAAGTGCGCGCCCTTCAAGGCGCTGTCGTTGAACAGCACGCCGTTGTTGGCGAGGATGCCGACCTTGAAGCCCCAGATGTTGGCGAAGCCGCACACCAGGGTCGTGCCGTAGGCCGGCTGGTATTCATGGAAGCGGCTGCCGTCGACGATGCGCGCGATCACTTCGCGCATTTCGAACGAGCGCTTGATGTCGTTCGGAATGATGCCGTACAGCTCGTCGGGGTCGTAGTAGGGCGGCTCGACGGCGTCGCGCTGCAGGTTCCATTTCGGCGTGTGTTCCCACTGCGCGACTATTTCGCGGCCAATCGCAATCGCTTCTTCCTCGGTCGAGGCCGGGTAGTCGCAGGTGCCGCTGATCTGGGTGTGCAGATCGCAGCCGCCGAGTTGATCGGCGGTGACGATTTCACCGGTCGCGGCCTTCACCAGCGGCGGACCGGCGAGGAACACCGCGCCGGTGCCGCGCACGATCACCGAGTAGTCGGACAGCGCCGGGATGTAGGCGCCGCCGGCGGTGCAGTGTCCGAACACCAGGGCCAGCTGCTTGACGTTCATCTTCGACAGCACGCTCTGGTTGCGGAACATGCGGCCGGCCATGTACTTGTCCGGGAACAGCTCGGACTGCAAGGGCAGGAAGCCGCCGGCGCTGTCGCACAGGTGGATCACCGGCAGCCGGTTCTCGATCGCCATGTCCAGCACGCGCACGATTTTCTTGACCGTCAGCGGATACCAGGCGCCGCCCTTGATGCTCGAATCGTTGGCGTTGATGATGACTTCGCGGCCCTGCACCATGCCGATGCCGGTCACCACGCTGGCGCTGGGCGCCTCGCCGTCATAGGCCATGTTGGCGGCCAGTGTCGAGAACTCCAGGAACGGCGTGCCCGGATCCAGCAGCTTCTCGATGCGCTCACGCGGCATCATCTTGCCGTGGTTGGCGAGGCGCTCGATGTCCTTCTGCGGGCGGTCGAAGCGCGCCGCGCGTTGCTTCTCGTGCAGTTCGCGCGCCAGGCCACGGTTGTGCGCGTAGTAGCGGCGGAATTCCGCCGAGCCGGTCTGAATGGTGGATTGGATGCGTGGCATCTCAGGACTCCGCGTGCAAGGAAATGAGTTGAGCGCCCTTGTCGAAAGTCTGGTTGACCTCGACATGCACCGCTTCGACCACGCCGTCGCGTGGCGCGACGATGTTGATCTGCATCTTCATCGACTCGATGACGATCAGCACGTCACCGGCCGACACATGGGCGCCGACGCTGGCGTTGACCGCCACCACCACGCCCGGCATGTCGGCGCGCAGCGTGTCGTCGCCGCCGGCATGGTGCTGGGCGGCGGTGATCGCGTCTTCATAACCGACCGAAAAGCTGCGGTTGCCGATGCGCAGGTGGATGCGATTGCCTTCCCAGGTGCGCCACACCTGGTAGCTGCGACCATCGACGGTCAACAGCGCGCATTCCTCGTTGATGGCGCCGGATTCGCTGACGGTGTGGGCGATGCCGTCGACCGTCAACACCAGTTCCGGGTTGCGCTCGGCGATGCTGACACCGTGCTCGGTGCCGTCCAGGTTGAAACTGTATTCGAGTGCCATGACTAGTTCCGCCAGCCGCCGATGGAGGCGTAAGGTTCAGGGGTTTCGTAGACCAGGCGGCGGAAATCGCTGACGCCCAGGGCCGCGGCAATCAGCAATGCCGCGCGGTCGGTGTCATCCAGCGCCGCGGGCGCGAGATCGGCCGCGTGCTCGGTGATGAAACCGGTATGCAATTGACCGGCGCGGAACGCCGCGTGACGCAGCACCGTACCGAGGTAGTCGATGTTGTTGCTGACGCCGAGCAGCACGAAGTCGTCCAGCGCCTGCACGATGCCGTCGACCGCCGCGTCGCGCGTGGCGCCGTGGCAGACGAGCTTGCCGACCATCGAATCGAAGGCGGCGGTGATGGCCTGCCCCTGGCGGATGCCGCCGTCGAAGCGCACGCCTTCGCCGTCGGGAATGCGCAGCAGCTGCGCGACGCCAGTGGCGGGACGGAATTCATGTTCCGGTTCTTCGCAGCAGATGCGGCATTCGATGGCGTGGCCGCGCTGCTTGATGTCGGCCTGCTTCCACGGCAGGCCAAGGCCCGCCGCGACGCGCAGCTGCGCCTCGACGAGATCGACGCCGCACACCATCTCGGTGACCGGATGCTCGACCTGCAGGCGCGTGTTCATTTCCAGGAAGTAGAACTCGCCGTCCGGCGCAAGAATGAATTCCACGGTGCCGGCGTTGCGGTACTTGGCGCTGGCCGCCAGTTCCACCGCCGCCTTGCAGATGCGATCGCGCAGTGCTTTCGGCATGCTCGGCGCCGGCGATTCCTCGATGATCTTCTGGAAGCGGCGCTGCACCGAGCATTCACGTTCGAACAGGTGCACGACATTGCCCTGGCCGTCGCCCATCACCTGCACTTCGATGTGACGCGGGCGCTCGATGTAGCGCTCGGCGTAGACGCGGCCGTCGGCGAAATAGCGTTCCGCTTCGCCCATGGCGGTGCGCGCCTTGGCCGCCAGTTCACCGCTGCTGCGCACGATGCTCATGCCCTTGCCGCCGCCGCCGGCGGCGGCCTTGATCAGCAGCGGGAAGCCGATCTTCGAGGCCTGCTCGACGAAGCTGTCCAGATCGCCTTCCTGCTTGACGCTGGGCGAGACCGGCACGCCGGCCTTCACCGCGAATTCGCGCGAGTGGATCTTGTCGCCCATGAGGCGGATGACTTCCGACTGCGGACCGACGAAGGCGAGGCCGGCATTCTCCACCGCCTCGGCGAACTTCGCGTTCTCCGACAGGAAGCCGTAGCCCGGGTGGATGCATTGCGCGCCCTGGGCCTTGGCGATGTCCAGCAGTTGCGGGATGTCGAGATAGCCGGCGGTCGGCACATCGGCCACCAGCTCGACGGCGACATCGGCCAGCTGCACATGGGGTGCGTGGCGGTCTTCGTGGTGGTAGACGGCGATGGTGCGCAGGCCGAGCTTGCGCGCGGTACGGATCACGCGGCAGGCGATTTCACCGCGATTGGCGACGAGGATGCTGTCAAACATGGATGAGTCTGTCGTTGTTTTTGAGCGGGCAGCGGGCGCAGGTCCGCGCTGCGGTTAGCGGGCGAGTATACCGTCTTTGGCGGCCCATTCGGCAGGTACCGTCACGGGCAGGTCGAGCAGCATCTGGGCATGGGCCTTGCCCTGCGGGTCGTGGCGCAGCGACGCCACGCCGCCGCCGCCGAGCGCGCGTTCGAGCACGAAGTTGAAGCCATCGAGCCCCGGCCACGGGTAACGCGTCACCGGCCCGGCCGCGAGATGGGCGAACCACGCGCCGACCGCGTCGCTGCTCAATTGCGCGGCCAGCAGTGGCACGAATTCCGGGCGCCGCGCCAGCACGCCGATGTTGACGCGGTCGCCCTTGTCGCCGGAGCGGGCATGGGCGAGGGCGCGTAGCGGAACATCGATGCCGGCGGTGACGTGCCGCGCGGGTGTATCGTCGGCGACCGTCGCGGCGTGGCCCGCCGTGCCCGCGGGCGCCGGCACCGGGATGCGCGTGTCGCCGAGCAACACCTCGATGTCGATGGTCGCTTTCGGCACCAGGCACGAGTAAAGGCGGATCACCGGCTGCACGTTGGGACGCCCGCCGGCGAAACCGGTCAGTCCCTGGGCCATGGCGGTGGCGGCCGGAAAGATCTCGCGCGCGAAGATCTCGAGCGCTTTCTTGTCCGCGTGGGCAACGCCGATCTTGACCACCACCTCGCGAGTGTCGCCATGGCGTGCGTGGGGTCCATAGGTGCTCTCGGCGCCGAGCAGCTCCACCGACACTTCGCGGTAATCGCCAAAGCCGCGTTCGCCGAACATGCGCCGCGTGCGGGCCAGGATGGCGTCCGCCACGCGCTGGCCTTTGCGCGCGGCATCCACGCCGCCGATCATCATGGTGGCGGTGGCGCGATAGCCGTCGGCATGGGTGGCCGAGACCTTGTAGCTGTCGCTGGGCGTGTGCCCGCGCGCACCGCTCACCTCGACCCGGTCGACGCCCACCTCGCGCACCGCGATGCGGGAAAAATCGCAGCATACGTCGGGCAGCATGTAATGGGCGGGATCGCCAATCTCGTAGACGATTTGCTCGGCGACGGTGGCGCGCGAGATGAGGCCGCCGGTGTGCGCGGGCTTGCTGATGACGAAGCTGCCATCGGCGCGGCACTCGGCGATTGGAAAGCCCATGTCGTCCCAGCCCGGCACCTGTTCCCAGTCGGTGAACAGGCCGCCCGTGCATTGCGTGCCGCATTCGATGATGTGCCCGGCCAGCGAACCGGCCGCAAGCAGGTCGTAGTCGTCGCTGCGCCAGCCGAACTCGTGCATCAGCGGGCCGAGTACCAGCGCGCTGTCGACACAGCGGCCGGTGATGACGACGTCGGCGCCGGCAGCCAGCGCGGCGGCGATGGGCGTGGCGCCGAGGTAGGCATTGATGCTGGCGAGCCTGGCCGGCAACGGTGCGCCGCTGTCCATCTCGCGCAGGCCCGATGCGCGCAGTGTGTCGGCCGCGGCGGACAGGTCGTCGCCGAGCACCGCTGCCACGCGCAGGCCGACGCCGGCCTCGGCGGCCACCTGTTCCAGCGCCGCCTTGCAGGCCAGCGGATTGACGCCGCCGGCGTTGGTCACGACCTTGATACCCTGGCGAGCGATCTCGGCGATGAGCGGCTTCATGACCGCCGACACGAAGTCGGTGGCATAGCCGGCCGCGGCGTCGCCGGCCTTCATGCGTGCGAGTATCGACATGGTGATCTCGGCCAGGTAGTCCATCACGAGGTAATGGATATCGCCGTGATGCACCAGTTGCGCCGGCCCCGCCGCGCTGTCTCCCCAGAAGCCGGCGCCGCAGCCGATGCGCACCACCGGCATTGCCGTCGTGCCGTTCATTTGCCCGGCCATTGCGGCGCGCGCTTCTCGTTGAAGGCGGCGAAGCCCTCGCGGGCGTCTTCGGTCATGGCCATGATCGGCAGCATGAGCTGGGTGTATTCGAAGGCCTTGTCGAGCGGCATGTCCTCGATGGCGCGGAATGCCTGCTTGCCGAGCTTGATGGCGGTCGGCGACTTGTCGGCGATGCGCGAAATCAACCAGTCGAGCTTGGCGTCGAGTTCGGCGGCCGGCACCACGTAGTTGACGATGTCCATGGCCAGCGCCTCGGCGGCCGAGAACGACTCGCCGGTGGTGGCGATTTCATACAGCTTGCGCCGCGGAATGATGCGCATCATGTAGGACAGGATCATCATCGGAAACAGCCCCAGGCGTGATTCCGGCACGCCGAACTGCGCGGCATCGGTGCTGATGGCCATGTCGCAGGCGCACACCAGGCCCAGCCCGCCGGCCAGGGCATGGCCGTTGACGCGCGCGATGACCGGCAGGCCGCAGCGCTCGAGACGGCGGAACAACTGGATGACGTAGTGCCGCGGATTGGCCGGGTCGATGACGAAGGGCGTGCCGTCGGCGCCGGGCTTGAGATCGCCGCCCGCGCAGAACACCTTGTCGCCGCTGCCGGTCAGCACCACCACCCGCACGCCGGGGCTGGCCTCGGCCTCGTCGATGGCCGCCGCGATGCCGGCGCACACCTCTTCGTTCAGGGCATTGCGCCGCTCCGGTCGATTGATGGTGATGCGCAGCACCGCGCCATCGCGGTCGCTCTTAACCACGTCATTCATGCGAGATCTCCCCAAAGAATGCGGCTGGCGGGCGCGCCCGCCGCGCGGCCGGCGTGGCAGGTGGCGCTCCGCCGTGCGTGTACTAGAGTTGATGATACCAAGCAGCCATCAAGGGCGGGGAGGTGACTATGCTGACGGTGGGCCAGTTGTTGGATGGCAAGGGGCGGCAGGTATGGTCGGTGCAGGTGGACTCGACGGTGTTCGAGGCCCTGCGCGTGATGGCGCACAAGGACATCGGCGCCTTGCTGATACTCGACGGCGAATCGGTGGTCGGCATCCTCAGCGAACGCGACTACGCGCGCAAGATTGCGCTCGAAGGGCGCGCCTCGCGCTACACGCCGGTGACCGACATCATGTCGCGCCAGGTGCTCTCGGTGTCACCCCGTCACACCGTGCACGAATGCATGGCGTTGATGACGGCGCACAAGGTGCGGCACCTGCGGGTGCTGGAACAGGGGCGGGTGCTGGGCATCATCTCCATCGGCGACCTGGTCAAGTCCATCATCGCGGAACAGGAATTCGTCATCGAACAGATGACGCATTACATCGCCGGCACCATGGCCTGAGCGCGCGAGCGGCGGTCTCAGGCCGCGGCGTCCAGTTCCTGGAACGCGATCAAAAGACCGAGCACTTTGCCGTCGGCGTCGTGATAGCGCATCTTGTGCGAACGCACCCGTGCGCGGCGCCCGTCGGCAAGCGGCAGGCCATGAACGTGGTTCAACATCGGCACGCCGGTGCGTAGCACCTCTTCGTCGGTGATGCGGTAGTCGATTTCCTCGCCCAGCACCAGCTCGCTGACACTGCGCCCGACCAGTTCGGCCTGCGATACGCGGAAGAACTCGGCGGCCAGGCGGTTGGCGCGCAGTATGTGGTTGTCGCAATCCTTGAACACCACGCAGATCGGCAGTTCGTCGAAGAGGGTGCGCAATTCATGCTCGTGATGACGCGCCTGGCTGAGCGCCTCTTCGAGCGCCTGCTGGGCGGCGATGTCGGCGCTGATGTCCTCGGCAATCACGATCACGCCCACCGCCTGCCCGCCGGCGTCGAAGTACGGCACCTTGTGATAGCGCAGCCACACCGGTGCGCCGCCGGCGATAGCCACCTGGCACTTGAGATCGAAACGCGGCCGCCGGCTGCGCATCACGTTGAGGTCTTCCTGCCAGAAGCGCCCCTCGGGATCGGGGAACACCTCGTCGGACGAGGTGCCAATCAATTCCTCGGCGCGGCGCCCGATACGCTCGGCCACCGCGCGGTTGACGCGCAGCAGGTTGTTCTCCGCATCCTTGACGATGATCATGCTCGGCACGTGGTCGAGCACGATGGCCATCTCTTCCTTCTGGCGACGCAAGGCATCTTCGACGAGCTTCTGTTCGGTCATGTCGTGGCTCATGACCATCACGCCGGCGGGCACGCCGCGCTCGTCGTAGAACGGCACCACTTCCGAGTGCCAGAACGAGTTGTCGGAAAGATGCGAGTACTGCACGTTCCATTTGCGCAGACTGCGCCCGCTCAGCATCACTTCGCGACTCTCGGCGATGAGTTCCTCGGCGGCGTCGCCGAGCAGGTCGCGTAGATTGCGCCCGACGATCTGTTCGGGCGGCAAACCCATGCGCGTTGCGCAGGTGCGATTGACGCGCAGGAAGTTGCCGTCGCCGTCGCGCGTCACGATCGCGGCCGGCGAGTGGTCGAGGATCAGCTGCAGCTCGGTGCGTTGGCGGAGCAGTTCGTCCTCGGCCTGCTTCTCGGCGGTGATGTCGTGCGACAACACGATGATGCCGTTCACTTCGCCGGCCTCGTCGAACAGCGGGAATTTACCGGTGCGCACCCAGCGTTCGCCGTGGCCCGGTACGACGTGCTGTTCCAGCAGCCCGAGCAGCGGCTGGCGGGTGCGTATGACCGTCAGGTCGTCTTCGTAAAAGCGCTTGCCGCGCTCGCCGTATATGTCTTCGAGGTTCCGGCCTTCGAACTGCTCGAGCGTGAGGCCGATGGACTCGGCGGCGAAGCGGCTGGCGCGCAGCACGCGGTTATGGGTGTCCTTGTAGACGATGCGCGCCGGAACGCGGTCGAGGATGAGATGCTGTTCGGCGTTGCGCTTCTCGAGTTCGGTCACCAGCGCTTCGGCCTGCTGTACGCGCCTTTGCAGTTCGGACTCGAAATGGCGGGCATGGGTGATGTCCTCGCCGACCACCATGATGCGGGTCAGCGCGCCGGTGGCGTCGAAACAGGGCAGGTGGTGCAGCCGCAGCCAGCGTTGTTCGCCGCGTCGCGTGGTCACCGATTCGATGACATTGGTGAGCGGCTGGTGTGAGCGCATGACGTCCAGATCGTGCAGGTACAGCGCCGCGGCTTCGCGTGGCAGCGACATGCTGGCGTGCCGCCCTTCGATTTCCGACTGCGTGGTGCCGAGCACATCGGCGGCGTAGCGATTGCAGCGCAGGATGCGGTTGTCGGTGTCCTTGTACAGGATCAGGACCGGGATGTTGTCGAGGATGAGATTCTGCTCGTACTCGCGCTGACGCAGAACGCGCACCAGCGCATCGCCGTCCTCGATCTGTTCGCGCAGACGATGCTCGAGCATCTTGGTGTCGCTGATCTCGACGCCCAGCACCAGGCACAGGGTGGCGCCGTCGCCGGCGCGCTTGAACGGCACCTTGTCCATGCGGTGCCAGCGGTTCACCCCCTGCACGTTCAATTCCTCGACCAGCCCCAGCATGGGCTCGCCGCTGGCGATCACCGCGCGGTCCTGGCGGTGCCAGGCCTGCGCGACCTCCTCGGGAAACAGCGCGTAGGTGTTGTGGCCTTCCATGCTCGTCTCCGAGCCGCGGAAATAGGCGTTGGCGCGCCGGTTACAGCGCAACACGTTGTTGTCGGCATCCTTGACGACGATGAAGGCCGGGATCTGGTCGAAGATCTGGCGCTGCAGCGCGAGTTCGTGGCTGGCTTGATGCTCGGCCTCGACGCGGTCGGTGATGTCCGTCGCGCACAGGGTCAGCCGCGCGTGCTCGCCATTGCCGACCATGACCCGCAGCCAGTGGTAGTCGCCGTCGACATGGCGCAGACGCAAGTCGACATGGGCGCCGCTATGACAGGCTTCGCGTACCCGCGCCAACCAGTGCTCGCGGTCCTGGGGATGCAAGGCCTCGCGCCAGTCTTGATCGGTCAGGCTGCTCGGGTCGCGACCCATGAAATGGCACAAGGCCAGGTTGAAATCGTCGCCGCGTCCGTCGGGCGTAACCTGCCAGGCCGGCATCGGCAGTGCGTCGAGCGGCTTGGGCGTGCGGCGCAAGCGCGACGCGGGATTGCTCATCCCGCCGACACCTCGCAGCGGTTACGGCCATTGTTCTTGGCCGCATACAGGCAGGCGTCGGCGCGATCGAAGGCGTGTGCCGGCGCTTCCTTGGGCGCGAACTCGGCGATGCCACACGAGATCGTCACCGCCACCGGTTGGTCCTTGAACTTGAAGCGGCAGGCCTCGATGTGACGGCGCAGGTTGTCGGCCAGCTTGAGCGCGCCGCCGCGATGGGTGTCGGGCAGGATGAGCACGAACTCCTCGCCACCGTAGCGACCGAAGAAGTCCTGGGCGCGGATCTGGCTCGACAGCTCGCGCGCCAGGTATTTCAGCACGCGGTCGCCGGCCTGGTGGCCGAAAGTGTCGTTGATGCTCTTGAAGCGATCGATGTCCAGCACCACCAGCGACAGGTGCTGGCCGCTGCGCTCCCAGCGCGCGTACTCCATGTTCATGCGCTCGTTGTAGGCGAGACGATTGGGCAGGCCGGTAAGCGTGTCGTGCAAGGCCTGGTCCTGTGCTTCGACCAGTTGCTTGCGCAAGCGGTCGGTCTCGCGGCCCAGCTCTTCGAGCTGCTTGGCGAGCGTGCCATGTTGTTCGTCGACGCGCTCGGAACGCGCGCCCTCGGATTTCATGAAGGCATTGAGGTTGCCGTCGATGATGCCAATCTGGCGCTGGATGTCGTCTTTCAGCTGTTTCAGATCGTCCGTCGTATTGACCCGACCGCGCATGGTGTCGAGGCTCTGCTGCACCGACTTGTTCAGATCGTCGCGCGCGCTGCTCGCCACCTTGCGTTCGCTCTTCTCGAGGTCGACGAAGCCCGAGACCTCGCCGAGGCGGGCCTTGATGACCATCAGGAAGGTATTGAGGCCGGAGACTTCGGTATGCAGGCCTGCCACGTAATCGACCACGAAGTCGGCGAGCTCCTTGGCAATGGCTTTGACGGCCGCCGAGTCGACGGCCTTCTGCAACTGCGGCGTGATGGCGCCGAGCCGCGCCTGTGCCGCGCTCGGCAAGGACAAATGGTCGATCAGGGCCTGCAGCACGTCGCGCGCCGCGAGCGTGCGGTCCTCGCCGGCTTCGCCGAGGATCACCGACAGTTGTTCGGCGATGGCGCCGATCAGGGGCAGGTCGGCATCGGCGCTGGCGCCGAGACGGCGGCTGAGATCGTCGATGACCGGGCGCAGGCGATTCGGCACCTTGAGCAGTCCGACCAGTTCGCGCAGCGGCGCCGCGCTGTCCAGCGGCAAGGGTGCCGACACAGCGACCAGGCTCGGCTTGGCGCTCGGCGCCGGCGCCGCGCCGACGGCCGGCGGTTCCATGCGCGCGAGTGTCGACACCAGGCTGCGCAAGCGTGACTGCTGGATGTCGTCGGCGAGCTTGTCGGTCTTCTGCAGTTCGGCCAGGTCCTTGTCGAAGGCCGCGCCGCTGCCGCGGAAGTGCTGCAGCACCGTGAGCAGATCGCGGCTTACACGCGTGACTTTCTCGGCGCGCAGACGCTCTTGATCATCAAGCTCGTTGAGCGCTTTGAAGTACTTGTCTTTCCAGTCGTCGGACCGGTTTTTTTCGACTGTGGCCATATGACGGGGCATATCGGCCACGATTGATGACAGCTTTAAGCGCGCGCCGTGTCGGCTTGACAGTGACTGGGGCGCTCCCTAGTCTCCAAGCACCGCGCGGCGCCGTCGCGACGGGCACGAGGACCGTTGGCAGGCCGACATGCGTATCGCCACCTATCGCACGCTGCAACGCATCGAAATCGGTGTGTTGTCCCAGGACGGCTCGTCCATCACACCGTTCGATCTGCCGCCGGCGCGGGCCGAGAAAGGCCTGCTCGCGGTACTCGAGGCCGACCAGGCATTGCTGCCCTTGCGCTCGGTCGACCATCCCCATCGCATCGGCTCGGTTGAACTGCTGGCGCCAATCCCGCGCCCACGTCGCAACATCATCTGCATCGGCAAGAACTACCACGAGCACGTCCGCGAGATCGCCGAGCGCGGTTTCGACACCACCGGCGGGGGCGCCGCGCCGCCCGAAGCGCCCATCGTGTTCTCCAAGTTTCCCGACTGCGTGATAGGCCCCGGCGCTTCCATCGTGCACGACAAGCGCGTCACCCAGCAGCTCGATTACGAGGCCGAACTGGCCGTCATCATCGGCCGCAAGGGCCGCGCCATCAGCGTCGGCGACGCGATGGATCACGTGTGGGGTTACACCATCATCAACGACGTCACCGCGCGTGACGTGCAGAAGGCGCACAAGCAATGGCTGCTCGGAAAATCCCAGGACAGTTTCTGCCCGATGGGACCGATAGCCGTCA
The DNA here is from genome assembly GCA_016719885.1 of Pseudomonadota bacterium. Taxonomy (NCBI): domain Bacteria; kingdom Pseudomonadati; phylum Pseudomonadota; species Pseudomonadota bacterium. The sequence continues at coordinate 63,579 of JADJYF010000001.1, forward strand.
CGCGTGACCTGCTCGATCTGGCCGACACGCCGATTCGGCTGTGGGTCAACGACGAACTGCGCCAGGACGGCAATACCCGCCTCATGATGTTCTCGGTGCCGGAGCTGATTGCGACCATCTCGGCCGGCATCACCCTCTATCCGGGGGACGTGATCGCCACCGGCACGCCGGCCGGCGTTGGCGCGGGCTTCGACCCGCCGCGCTTTCTCAAGGCCGGCGACACCGTGCGTATCGAGATCCCGCCCATCGGCGTGCTGGAAAACACGGTCGAAAACCGCCGCAAATGAATAGACGTTGCTGCGCGCCGAGAGGCGCGCTCAGGCGGCGGCGTCGCGCGCCGTCAGGTCGGTAAAGCAGAATCCATCGCGCTCGAGCCGCTCGCCGACCGTGATCGGCAGGTTCCGCGTGAACATCGGCCCGGCATGGCAGAAGGTGTGGAACTCGCCGTTTTCGCCGCAGGCATCGACCGCGGCGGGCAGCTCTTCGAGCAGGCGTGCATCGAATTCGCGGCCGCAGAAATGCGCCGGCAGTTGCGCCGGGTCGACGCAGGTCAACACCGCGCGCAGGCCGCCGGCCAGCATTTCGCGCGCCTGCGCCGGCGTGTCTTCGCGGCGACCCCACAGTGGAAACAGCGGCGCGATGCCGGTCCCTTTGAGCTGCGTTTCGCGGTAGGCACGGATGTCCTCGAGGAACAGGTCGCCGAACGCCATGTGGGTGATGCCGGCCGCGCGTGCTTTCGCGATCACGCCCGCCATGATGGCGGCATACTGCTCGTTGCTGCAGGGATACGGCAGGTCTACCGGCCATAGCGGCAGCTCGCTGGCCGCCGCCTGCGCTTCGACCAGCGCGTGGCGGACGGCATGCATGGCCACGCGGTCGGCGGACTGGTTGAACGTGGTCAGCAGGCCGACGACCTCGAGGCCCGGCTGCTGACGTAGAAGATGGAGGGCCCAGGCGCTGTCCTTGCCGGAGCTCCAGGACAGGAGCACTCGTTGGGTCATCAAAGGTGTCTCCGAATTGTTGTGGCTGCAGCAGGTGCGTATTCATTCGCGCATGGGTACGAGCGACGGCCTCCCACGGCTGGCCGAATGTCAGACTGAAGTCTGACCCACAATAATGCTCTCCTTCCTGTGGGTCAGACTTCAGTCTGACATTGGAGGTCGTGGGTACGATACGCCGGATACCCTTGCGTGTCGGCGTTACACTTCGACAACGACCACCGCGAGTAACAGCCATGAGCGACACCGCGCTCGAACGCATCGAGCTGAAGATTGCCTATCTCGAAAGCGCCAACCAGGAGCTGAGCGACATCGTCTATCGTCAGCAGCGCGAAATCGACGCCTTGCGCACGCAGCTGTCGGCCTGGCAGCGGCAACTGGAAGCGTGGCGCTCCGAGCAGCAGGACAGCGGCAATCCGCTGGATGAGCGGCCGCCGCATTATTGAGTGCCACTCGGGGCAGGTGAGGGTGACGGGCGCCTCAGGTCGTCAGGCGTCGATAGATGTCCGCCACCTTGTAGGGCAACTTCTGCACTTCATCGATGACCGCGTAATTGGCCGGGCCATACATGTGCGGCAGGTATTCCTGGGCCTCGTTGTCGATGGTGATGCAGAACGAATGGATGCCGCCCTGGCGCGTCTCCAGCAGCGCGTGACGGGTGTCCTCGATGCCGTACTTGCCCTTGTAGCCGCCGTAATCCTCGGGCCGGCCGTCGGACAAGGTGATCAAGAGCTTGGTGCGTGCGCGCGTCTCGTGCAGCAGGTGGCCCAGATGGCGGATGGCGACGCCCATGCGCGTGTAGGCCTTGGGCCGGATGCCGCTGATGCGCTGGCGCACCTCGAGATTGTAGGACTCGTCGAATTCCTTGATCTTGTATACCTCGCAGCGCTTGTTGGTGCGCCCCGAGAATCCATAAATAGCATAGCGGTCGCCGAGCAGTTCCAGCGCTTCGCACAACAGCACCAGTGACTCGCGTTCGGCGTCGTTCACCCAGCCCAATGTCGAGCCGCTCATGTCGACCATGAACATCACGGCGATGTTGCGTTCCTGGTTGCGGTAGCGGGTGTAGAGGTACTCGCTCATCTCGCGGCCATTGACGACGTCGGCATAGGCTTCGATGACGGCGTCCAGATCGATGTCGTCGCCGTCGGACTGGCGGCGCTGCAGCTTCGATTCGCCGAGCACCGCCTCGAAGGTCTTCTTGATCGACTTCATGAGGCCGCGGTGTTTTTCCAGCGTCTCCTCGACGAAGCGCTCGTCGCCGGGCGGCACGGTCAGCTCGCGCAGGGTGCAGAAGCCCTCGCGGAAACGATTGCGCACGCAGTCCCACTCGCGGTAGCTGAAGGTGCCTTCGGCGGACAGGTCGGCATTGCCGTCGACGTCGTTGTCGCCATTCTGCGGCAGCAGGTCGTCGCTGTATTCGCCGAGATCCATGCGCTCCATGTGCTGGTCGGGGATCTCGCCGAAATCCTGCAATATCGAACCGACCAGGTCCTTGAGATGCTCGGGCAACTGCTGCAGCTTGCCGTCGATGCTGACCTGCATGCTGAGGTTGGCCTCCGAGCCGTCCTCGTTGTCGGTCGGCTGCATTTCGACCAGCTGTTTCTGCGCGGCGTCGGCGCCGGTGCCTTCCGGGCCGTCGCCTTCATTGCGCATGTCTTCCATGGCGCGCTGGAAGGCCGACTTCTCGCGCTCGATGCGCGCGAACATCGCCTGGCGCACCTTGCCGGCGAACATCTCGCCCTGGTAGAGCTTGAGCGGCGGCAGCGGCGTGCCGAGCAGGGTCGGGATCAGGGCCAGGGAATCCTCGGCCGTGGCGCCGGCGCCGGCCAGCAGCGGCGCCGCTTCGCGCCACTGCGCCCACAGTTGTTCTTCATCTTCGTCGTGACAGCCGAACACCGCCATCTCGCGCGCCACGCCCGGCAGCTCGCGGGCCAGGCACGCGTCCAGCCGGATGCATTCCAGGCGATTGAAAATCGGCAACACCTTGTCGGTGTCGAAATGGCGCATGAGCTTTTCCAGCACCTGGTAGCGCCAGGTGCCGTACCAGGTCTGCGCCCACAGGTGCACGGCCGTCAGCTTGTACAGCGTGAAGTTCTGCTCGGCGTCGGGAAAGACGTTGAAGCTGGCCGGCAGATACAGGCCTTCGGTATCGGTGTAGGTGTCGTCGTCGGTGGCGATGCGCAGTTCACGCCCGCCGAGACCGCGCACGAAATGGCGCAGGAACACGCTCGCCTGGTCGAAAGCGCATTGCGCGTGGCGGCCGGCATAAGCCTCGGCGAAGGAGTCGATGTCCTCGAGGAAATCGACGGCGAAGCCGAGGCCCCGGTGATCGAACACTTCGATGGCGCCGTCCAGCCATTCCTGCACGCCGTCGCCGCCCATGGCGTAGAACGCCGCCGGCGCCTTGGCGATGAACTGCGCGGCGAGCTCGTTGTTGGAGCGCGCCACCAGTTCGGCGCTGCGGTAGATCTGATCCTGCTCGTCGCGCTCCAGCGCGGCGATGGCGGCGATCAATTCCTCGAGATTGGGATGACGGGCAAGCGCGCCTGCGGTGAATTTCTCCAGGTCCTTCTGGATACGCAGGCGGTTGAGGATGTTCTGGCGCGATTCGTCACTCATGGGCTGCCGTTCAGAAGATCGAACGGCTGAGTTCGTGTATCGCCTTCAGCATGTCGTCGTCGTCGGTCAGGGCCTGGGCGATGGCCGCGTCGGTGGCCACCACCGGCGCCACGTCGCTGGCCATGAGCTTGCCGGCGTTGACCAACAGGCGCGTGCTGGCGCCTTCGTCGAGGCCGCTGCCCTTGAGATTGCGGGTCATGTGGCCGAACTTGACCAACTGGCGGGCAATCGCAGCATCGATGCCCGATTCCTTTTCGATGATGGTCTGTTCGAGTTCGGCATTCGGATAATTGAACTCGAGCGCCACGAAGCGCTGACGGGTGCTCTGCTTCAAGTCCTTCAACACGCTCTGGTAGCCGGGGTTGTAGGAGATCGCGAGGCAGAACTCCGGCGGCGCGGCCAGCACCTCGCCGAGCTTTTCTATCGGCAGCAGGCGACGGTCGTCGCACAGCGGATGGATGACGACCGAGGTGTCCTTGCGCGCTTCCACCACTTCGTCGAGGTAGCAGATACTGCCGTGACGCACCGCGCCGGTCAGCGGGCCGTCGACCCATACCGTCTCACCGCCCTTCACCAGGTAACGACCGATGAGATCCGAGGCGGTCAGATCGTCATGGCAGGCCACCGTCACCATCGGTCGCTTCAGATACCAGGCCATGTACTCGATGAAGCGGGTCTTGCCGCAGCCGGTCGGGCCTTTGAGCAGCACCGGCAGCTGGTTGTGGTAGGCGGCGGCGAACACCGCTATCTCGTTGCCGATGGGCTGGTAATAGGGTTCACGCGTCACGAGATTGTGCGCGGTACGGATGGCGGTGGTGGACATGATGGATTGCGCTGCAACTGAATTCGCCGACACTATAACCAACTGATCCCGCGCCCACTAGAAGGCCGCCGCGCGGCGCACGAGCGCGCGTCGCAGCCAAGTACCTTGGAGATCCCGCTCATGCTCGAAAAATTCAATCCCGCGACCATCGTCACGCCGTTCAACAACGCCTACCACCATGCGGTGGTGATACCGCCGAACGCGCGCATCCTGTACATCGCCGGGCAGGTCGGCATGCGCCAGGACGGCAGCCTGCCCGACACCCTGGAAGGCCAGGCCGAGCAGGCCTGGATGAATGTCATGGCGTGCGTGCAGGGCGCCGGCATGAGCGCGCAAAACATCGTCAAAATAACCGCTTACCTGGTCGACGCGGACGACTACGGGGCCTTCGCCGCGGCCCGTGCCAAGCACCTCGGCGAGGCGCGACCGGCGTCCACGGCTATCCTCATCAAGGGCCTCTTGAAGCCCGAGTGGCGCTACGAAATCGAGGCCATCGCCGCCGCGCCGGCATGATCTCGAGCGGGCGTCCCAGGCCGCCGCGCCACGCGCGGGGCGGCCGGTGGACGCCTCGCCGCCACGCGTAGTAACCTCAGACGCGTCCGCAACCGCGCCCAACGCCAATGGCGCCGCGGTCATCGTGCTCTTTATCACGTGGGGAGAAATCTTATGGAAGTCGGTGCATTTTATCTGCCGTCGGTCGGGCGTGTTTCGGATATCAAACAGGGTATGGCCGGCAAGCGCACCGACCTGTACCAGATGATGCTCAAGGAAATCACCGAGCACGTGCAGTACATGGACCAGCACGGCTACTACGGTACCGGTTTCACCGAGCACCATTTCCATATCGAAGGCGAGGAGGTGTCGACCAACCCGGTCATCCTCGACCTGTACTTCGGCATGCAGACCCGCAACATGAAGTTCGGCCAGCTCGGCAACGTGCTGCCTTCGCAAAATCCCGTCAACCTGGCGGAGAACATCGCGATGGTGTCGCAGATGTTGGGCGGCCGCGTGTTCGCCGGCTTCGCACGCGGTTACCAGCCACGCTGGGTGAACGTGCTCGGTCAGCAGGTCGGCCTCGCCGAGCCGGCCGGCGGCGAAGACTACGAAGAGCTCAAGCGTTCGCTGTTCGAAGAGAATTTCGACCTCATCATGAAGGCTTGGCAGAACGACACCTTCAGTTTCCAGGGCAAGCACTGGCAGGTGCCGACCAAGGACATCAAGTGGGCCGCCGCCGAAGTCGCGTGGAACTACGGCCGTGGCTGCAACAAGGACGGTTACATCGAAGAGATCGGCATCGCGCCACCGACCTACAACAAGCAGATTCCCGACTTGTTCATGCCGTTCGCGACCTCCGAGCGCTCGATTCGTTGGGGCATGGAGCGCGGCATCGTGCCGGTCACCATCATGACCCACCACGACGTCGTCAAAGAGCACTTCCGCGCCGGCATGGAAGCGGCCAACGCGGTCGGCAAGAACTACAAGTTCGGCCAGGGCATGGCCATGAGCCGCGAAGTGATCGTGGCCGACACCGACGCCGAGGCCGAGGCCATCGCGCGCGAAGCCGGCAGCTTCATCTGGAACAACTTCTTCGTGCCCTTCGGCTTCAATGCCGCCATCGCCGGGCCCGGTGAAGGGCCGTTCGATCTGCCGGCCAACTTCGAGTCGTTGTCCGATCGCGGCCTCGTGATCTGGGGCAGCCCGGACACCGTCAACCGCAAGCTCGAAGTGCTGCTGAAGGCGCTGCCGGTCGATTACTTCTGGATGTTCATCTACAACCACATGCCGCACAAGCAGTGCATGCGCAGCCTCGAGCTCTTGACCGAGAAGGTGTGGCCGAACTTCACCGACAAGATCAAGCCGTCCAACCTCTCGCGCGTGGCGGCCAACGCCGGCTGAGACGACCGCATTTCCCTTGCCACCCGGCGCGGGCGTTTCGCCCTCGCCGGGTTTTTTGTGTCCGCGTTTCGAGAATCCGCGCAAAGTACGAGCACAGCAGCCCATGCAATACGCCATCTACGCGCCAACCTTCAACGACTACGGTGAACCCGCGCGCCTGGTCGAACTCGCGCAGGTCGCCGAGCGCGCCGGCTACGACGGCTTCTTCATCTGGGACCACCTGGCCCTCGAGCCGCACGGCCGCATCGACATCGTCGACGCCACGGTGATGCTGGGCGCGCTGGCGCAGGCCACCTCGCGACTTCGCCTCGGCGCCATGATCACGCCGCTGGCGCGACGGCGGCCGTGGAAGGTGGCCAAGGAAATGGCGACGCTGGACCGCCTGAGCGGCGGGCGCATGGTCTTCGGCGCCGGTCTCGGTGAGCCGGCCGGCGTCGAGTTCGAGGCTTTCGGAGAGGACGGCAGCGCGCGCACGCGCGCCGCGCGGCTCGATGAAGGACTCACGCTATTCGACGCCCTGGTGCGCGGTGAACGCGTCACGCACGATGGTCGCCACTACCAGCTGCACGACGCGCAGCTGGCGCCGCGCGCCACCCAGCAACCACGCATGCCAGTGTGGGTGGCGGCGTCCCTGCCGGCGCGCGCCGGCGTGCGTCGCGCGGCGCGCTGGGACGGCATCTTCCCGGTGCGGGTGCCGCGGAGCGTGCTCGACGGCGCGCCGGTGACGGCGCTGGACTGGCGCGAATGGTGGCTGCGCCCCGACGAGCTTGGCGAGCTCAAGGCCGAGGTGCTCGCGCTGCGCGCTGCGAACACACCCTTCGAGGTCGTCGCCAGCGGCCGCGTCAGCAACCTCGGGCACGCCGCGGCCTGCGCCGCGGTCGCGGCCTACGCGGCCGCCGGCGCCAGCTGGTGGTGCGAGTGGGTGGACGAAGCGCCCGGCAGTTTCGCGGCCACGCTGGCCGCAATCGAGCGCGGCCCGCCACGATGAACGCCGTGACGGCGGTGGCGGTGCCAGTGTTCGGCACGGTCGCGCTCGGCTTCGCCATGGCGCGCGCCAACGTCTTCACGCGCGACACCGGCGCCGGCCTCACGCGCTTCATGTTCCATCTCGCCATCCCCGCCATGCTGTTTCGCGGCCTGGCCGGCGCCGAACTGCCGGAGCATGTGCCGTGGGCCTATCTCGCCGCGTTCTACCTGCCATCGTTCGCGGTGTTCTGGTTGGCCCTGCGCGGCGCGCAATGGTGGCTGGGCTGGTCCCGCCGCGAAGCCGGCATGGCCGGCATGAGTGCCTGTTACGCCAATATCGTGCTGCTCGGCTTTCCGCTCATGCATGCGGCTTTCGGCGAGCGCGGCCATCTGCCGATGTTCATCCTGATGGCGACCCAGAGCACCTTGCTGTTTCCGCTCGCCACCTATGCGCTGGAGATCTACGGCCACGCGCGGGTCGGACAGCCGCTGGTCTACCTGCGTGCCGCCGCTCGCCTGGCGCTCAACCCGGTGATCCTGGCCCTGGCGGCGGGCTTCGTCGTCAATCGCGCCGAACTCGGCGTGCCGTCGGTGGCGGCGCGCATGCTGGAACTGGTCGGTACGGCGGGGCCGGGCTGCGCGCTGGTCGCGCTCGGCATCAGTCTCGCGCAGTATCGCTTCGGCGGCGGCTGGCGCGATGCGTTGTGGCTGGTGGTGCTGAAGAACCTGCTGTGTCCGCTGCTGGTGTGGGGGCTGGGCAGCGCGCTCTCCCTACCGCCGCTGTGGCTGGCCACCGCGGTGCTGATGGCGGCCATGCCGGCTGGCATCAACACCTTCATTTTTGCCAGCCAGTACGATATCCGCCAGGACACGGTGGCCAAGACCATCGTCGTTTCCACCCTCGCCTCGACCGTGATCTCGACCATCCTCCTGGCGTGGTTCATGGACGGCTGACGCGTTGGCGTGCGGGCAGGCGCGGTGTATAAGGATTGGCCATCGACCACTTGCCTGCGCGCTTCGTGAGCAACCCCATCAACGCCTCCATTCTGCTGGTTGAAGACCATCGCGATATCGCCGAGCTGGTGTTCGACTATCTCGAGGCGCGTGGCTGCAGCGTCGATTACGCGGCGGACGGTCGCGACGCCCTGCGCCTCGGCATGGACAATCCTTACGACGTGGTGGTGCTGGACATCATGCTGCCCGGCATGGACGGCCTCGAGCTGTGCCGGCGTCTGCGCGGCGAAGCGCGCCTCGCCTCGCCGGTGCTGATGCTGACCGCGCGCGACACGCTGACCGACAAGCTGGCCGGCTTCGACAGCGGCGCCGACGACTACCTGGTCAAGCCCTTCGACCTGGCCGAACTCGAGGCGCGACTGCGCTCGCTGTTGCGACGCAGCCGTGGCGGCGCGCAGGGCGAAGTGCTGGTCATCGCCGATCTCACGTTCGACACGCGCAGCATGAAGGTCAGTCGCGCGGGCCAGGACCTGGTGCTGACGCCCATTGGGCTCAAGATCCTGAAGGTGCTCATGCAGGAATCGCCGGCGGTGGTGGATCGACGCGTGATCGAACGGGCGATCTGGGGCGACCTTCCGCCCGACAGCGACGCGCTGCGCAGCCACATGTACAACCTGCGCAAGGTGGTCGACAAGCCTTTCCCGCGCGCGCTCATCCATACCTTGCACAGTGCGGGCTTCCGTCTTGCCGCCGATGAATGAGCGGCGACCGCGGCTGAATGCGCGGCTGCTGCGCGCCTTCCTGTTGCAGATAGCCTTGATCAGCGCAACCGCGGTGGCCGGTGTCTACCTTGCCGAGTTCGCGATCCGGGAAATGCTGATCGTGTCGGCGCTGGAACGCGAAGCCGATTATTTCTGGTCGCGCTACAGCATCACCGCCGATACCCCGGCGCCCAATACCAATACCCTGATCGGCTACCTGTTCACCACCAACGCCGCCGAGATCCCGGCCGAGTTCAGCAGCCTCAAGCTCGGCATCCACGATCTCAAGACCGCGGTCGGCGATTCGGTGGTGCATGTCAGCGAAGTCGACGGCAAGCGCCTGTACCTGGTGTTCGACGCCAACAACATCCAGCAGCTCGCCACATGGTTCGGCGTGGCGCCGTTGGCGCTGATGCTGGTGGTGCTGTATTCCTCGGCGTGGGTGGCCTATGGGCTGGCGCGCAAAGCGGTGTCGCCGGTGGTGCGCCTGGCGCGCCTGGTGCGCGACATCAACGTCGAAACGCCCGATCGCGCGGCGTTCGACACCACGCAACTGGCGCACGGCGCCGATACCGAAATCGAAACCCTGTCCCATGCGCTGTCCCATCTGATGGGCCGTGTCGACCAGTTGATCGAGCGCGAGCGCAATTTCACGCGCGAGGCCAGCCATGAACTGCGCAGCCCGCTGACCGTGATCCTGATGGCCTCCGACAACCTGCTCGGTCGGCCGCTGGACGACAGCGCGCGGGCGATGGTCGAGAAGATCCGCGGCGCCGCCCAGGACATGGTCGAATTGACCGAAGCGCTGCTGTTGCTGGCGCGCGAACACGAGGGGCAGCTCGCCACCGAGGTGGTGAGCGTCAACCAGGTATTGCGCCAGGAGCTGGCGCGCTGCCGCATGATCTTCGAGGCCAAGCACCTGGAATTCCGCTTCGATGAAAGCGTCGACCTTGAACTCGACGCCGCGCCGCGCCTGCTGGCCATCGTGCTTGGCAACCTGTTGCGCAACGCCTGTGCCTATACCGATGCCGGCGTCATCATCATTGCTGTCGATGCGCATCGCGTGACCATACGCGACAGCGGCATCGGCATGAGCAAGGAGAACCTGGGGCGGTTGTTCACGCCCTATTTCCGTGTATCCCAGGCGCGCGGCAGCGGCCACGGCATCGGGCTCACCCTGGTCAAGCGCATCAGCGATCGCTTCGGCTGGCGACTCGACATCGCCAGTGAACCGGAACGCGGCACGATGGTCGAGGTCGGATTGCTGGCCGCGCGCGTGGTCAAGGCGTCGTCGTCGCGCACGGCGAGCGCTTGAAATCCTTCCCGCGCGACCCCATCCCTCATCCTGTTGATTATTTTTCGGAGTGGCTTTACCACCATGATGCGTATCGGTCTATTTGTCGTCACCAACGCGGCCGTGTTGTTGGTGTTGTCCGTGGTGCTCAACGTGCTTGGGCTCAACCAGCCGGGGCACGGCACCGGCGGCATCCTGGTGATGGCCGCGGTGTTCGGCATGGGCGGCTCGCTGGTGTCGCTGTTGTTGTCCAAGAGCATGGCGGCGCGCTCGGTCGGCGCGCAAATCATCGACACGCCGCGCACCGGCGGCGAGCAGTGGCTGGTGAACACCGTGGCGCGCCTCGCCGCGGACGCCGGCATCGGCATGCCGGAAGTCGCGATCTTCGATTCACCGACGCCCAACGCCTTCGCCACCGGTGCCAACAAGGACGCCGCGCTGGTGGCGGTCTCCACCGGCCTTTTGCGCAACATGACGCAGGAGGAAGTGGAAGCGGTGCTCGGCCACGAGATCAGCCACGTGGCCAACGGTGACATGGTGACGCTGGCGCTGTTGCAGGGCATGATGAACACCTTCGTCATGGTGTTCGCCCATGTGCTGGCGGCGGCCATCGATCGTAACGACGGCCGCGAGCAGCGTGGCATGGGTTATTACATCGGTTACTACGTCGCGCAGGCGGTGCTGGGTTTCCTGGCCGCGCTGGTGGTGATGTGGTTCAGCCGCTATCGCGAATTCCGCGCCGACGCCGGTGGCGCGCACCTGGCGGGCCGCGCGAACATGATCGCGGCGCTGGAAAGGCTGAAGCGCGGCGCGGACGGCGCGTCGCTGCCGGAAGGCATGGCCGCCTTCGGCATCAGTGGCGGGCTCGGCAGTCTGCTTGCCACCCATCCGCCGCTCGAAGCGCGCATCGCCGCGTTGCGCGCGGCGGCCTGAGCCGCGCGTCGCGCACGGGCTCGGCGCGCACTTGCGTGCGCCGGCCCCACCTCGCTTTCATGCGCCGGCGGCGGGTGCGCCGGGCTTCACCAATACATCGGCGCGCATCGGGTTCCTGAAGCGCGCACCATCCTCCCCGCAATGGGCGGCAAAGCGCTCGCGCACCGCGGCGTGCACCTCCGGCGTCAGGCGATGGGCGGTGTGGGTGGCGCCGATGATGCGCTGCTCGAAGTCGGCGAAGTCGCGAAAACTGGAGGGCGCGAGGTAGAACGCCTCGGCGCCGAGTTCGAACAGGCCGTCCTCGACCGCCGCTACCAGCGCCGCGAATGCCGCTGCGCGGACTCCCTGTTCGTCATGGAACAGCCGCAGGATGTGATTGAAGTCGCCGGCAAACAGCGGCTCGGTCACGTAGAGGAAACCGCCGGGCTTGAGGATGCGATGGATCTCGCGCAGCGCGCGAGGCATCACCGCCAGCGGCACATGGTGCAGTGACTTGAACATCATCACGCCGTCGACGCTGGCGTCGGCGCAATCGATGGCTTCGGCGCCACCGTAGTGAAAGCTTACGTTGGCCAGCGGCGCGGCCGCGAGATTGAGTTCGTGCTGGATACGGTCGACCTCGTAGGCCAGCACCCGGCGACCGTGTCCGGCGCCGGCCAGTGCCCGGGTATTGGCGGCGGCGCCGCAGCCGAGTTCGACCAGCAGCTTGCCGTCGAGACTGAGCAGCTGCTCGTACATATCGCGATCACTGGCGATGCGCTCGATGTCATCGCGGATGAGTTGCATGGAAGCGGCGGCGTGGGAGGCAAGCATCGCGGAGCCCTGGCTGGCACGAAAACACGATGTTAGCCCAAGCCGCCGCAAGCCGGGCCGGGCGCGGTCCTGGCCGGCGCCCGCCCGACGACGGCGCCCGTCGCGGGCGGGCGGCGAGGACCGATGCAAGGCTCAGGAGGCGCCGCGCACCGGGATCTTGCGTGCGCGGGTGTGGGCCGCGCGCGGCAGGCTGAGATGCAGCACGCCGCGCTCGTAGTTGGCGCTGGCCTGGTTTTCATCGACCGCCACCGGCAGCGCGATGGCGCGTTCGAAACTGCCGTAGGCGCGCTCCAGCACATGGTACTGGCCGCGCTCCGAACGGCGCTCGATACGCTTCTCGCCGCGCACCACCAGGAGGTCGTCGACTACGTCGATGCGGAAGTCGTCGGGGTCCATGCCCGGCACTTCGAGACTGACCTTCACCGCGTCGTCCTCGAGCCGCACTTCGGCGGCCAGCACGCCCCAGCGCGAACTGGCCGCCAGCAGCTGGCGCTGCTCCAGATCCTGCTCGTCGCTGCGATGCACGGGGTTGAACCGGGTGATGGCCTCGCTCGCGCGTTGCGTCAATTCTCGCCAACCCTCGGCGACGCTGTCCCACGCGCGGGACAGCCCGCGCTTGATTTCTTCGATGCCGCTCATGCTGTTTCCTCCGTTGGTGTGCGAGACCACCCATGCGTGTGGCCCCGCTTGAACATGCGGGGGAAATGGCGGCCGCGAGCGCGCAATTCAAGCGCGGCGGCGACCGTCAAAAAAATTCTCGTGCGTGTCTTGAAATGTTTTTGCCTCGACCCATCTAGCCCTCAGCAAAGCAATCGAGCCGGAGGCCACCATCATGCGTACCACCATCTACGAACCCTTTTCCACCATCCGTCGCCTGCAGGACGAAATGAATCGCGCCTTCGGCGGCGCGCTCACCAACAGTGAAGACAACTCCACGTCGGCGGTCAGCCACTGGGTGCCGGCGGTGGACATCCACGAGGAACAGGATCGCTACGTCATCAGCGCCGACGTGCCGGGCGTCAACCCCGAGGCCATCGAGGTCAGCATGGAAAACGGCGTGCTGACCATCAGCGGTGAGCGTCGTTCGGAGCGTAGTGAAGAACGCGCCGGCGGTGCGCGCCGCGTCGAGCGGCTGTACGGGAATTTCTACCGGCGTTTCGCCTTGCCCGACAGCGTCGACGCAGAGAACGTCGAAGCACGCAGCGTCAACGGCGTGCTGGAAGTGGTGATTCCGAAGAAGGCCCAGGTGCAGCCGAAGAAGATCAAGGTCGGCGCCTGAGCGCGGTCTCTTTCACCGGTGGTTCGAAACACGGGGCCCGCGGGCCCCGTTTTTTTGTGCCGATGCTATCGAACCGACGCATCGCGGGAGGATACTCACCTGCGTCTACCGCCGGCCCGGGCCCGCGCACCGCGCGCCCGCCGTAGCGGGACAAGGAAGACCCCATGCGTATATTCATGCTCCTGTGTCTTGGCCTCTCCGCGGCGCGGGCGTTGGCTGTGCCCGCCGAAGTGCTGGCGCTGCAGGGGCCGGCCTGGCGTATCCATGACGGCGCGCGCAGCGCCTTGTCGCCGGGCCGGGCCCTGGCCGCGCGGGACCGCATCGAAACCGGCGCGGGTGCGCGCGTGGTCCTCAGCCTGTCGGAAGGCAGCACCGTCAAGCTCGGTGAGAACGCGACGCTGGCCTTGACCGCGCTCGTCGAGCCGCGGGCCGCCGATGGCGTGTTCAAGGGCGTGCTCGACGTCGTGCGCGGCGCATTCCGCTTCACCACCACGGTGGTCGGACGCAAGCGCGACATTCGCGCGCATGTCGGCGCCGCCACCATCGGCATACGCGGCACCGACGTGTGGGGCAAGCACGAGGACGGGCGCGACTTCGTGGTGCTGCTCGAAGGACAAATCGATATCGAGCACGATGGCGAGACGCGCGTGCTCGGCGAGCCGCGCACCCTGTTCATGGCGCCGCACGGTCAGGCCGCGCTGCCGCTGGCGCCGGTCGCGGACGCCGACCTCGCCCGTTGGGCGCAGGAGACCGAACTGCAGGAAGCAGCCGGTCAGCGCGACGCCAAGGGCGCATTTCGCCTGATGTTCAGATTGGAAACGGATGCATCGCGCGCCGCGGCGCAGGTGGCTGCACTCGCCACGGCCGGGCATGGCGCCGAAGTGATGGCCGTCGGCCCGCTGTGGCGCGCCGTCATCAAGGGCTACAGCAGCGAAGCGGACGCACGCACCGCGGCGGTGCAGGTCAGCGGCGTGGCGGGCGCGCGGCCGTGGGTGAGTCGCGAGTGAGGTGTGTGTTCAGTGCCCGCTGGCGGCGATCAGACGTCGCGAGGCGAGATGGATGTGCGCGGCTTCGAGCGCCGCGTGGATGGCGTTGTTGACCGCGTACAAGGTCTCGAAATAACGCGGCGAGCGCGCCCAGTAGCGGTAGCCCACCACCACCATGTCGTCTTCGAAGGCCTCGATGCCGATCAGCGGCGCCGGCGCCTCGAGATCGCGCGTGTGCTCGCGCACCACCGTCTCGATTGCCGCGCAAGCGGCCGCGATGTCGGCCTCCGGGTCGATACCGATGCGGCCTTCCACCAGGCGTTTTTCATAGGAGTTGCGCAGCACCTCGCCGACGATGTGCTTGTTGGGGATGATGATGTCCTCGCCGTCCTCGGCCACCAGGCGCGTCGACGACAGGCTGATGTCGGCCACCACCCCCGAGCAATCCTGCACGTTGATGGTGTCGCCGATCTTGAACATGCGGGTCAGGATCACGACCATGCCGGCGCCATAATTGGACACCGGGCCCTGGATGGCGAAGCTGGCGCCGACCGCGAGACCGCCCAGCGCCGCGATCAAAGGTGTGATGCTGATACCGAGCTTGCCGAGCGCCATGATCACGAACAGGCCGATGACCAGCACGCGCGCGGTGCTGGCGATGAACTGGCGCAGGGTGACGTCGACATGGCGACGCTCCTGAATGCGCAGCAGCGCGCGCGACACCCAGTTGGCGACCACGAAGCCGGCGATGAGAATGATGATGGCGCCGGCGATCTGGAAGGCATAGGCGACCAGGAAGTTGGTCACCAGCACGATCACCTGCTGCACGGTTCCCAGTTCCTGCGCCATCTTTCCCCCAAGCTTGCGACCAGCCGTCCCCACGGTGCCGGGCCAGCATAGGCAAATTCATGGCGCCGGTACACCGATGGGGTAAGGGAAATCCACGACCGCGGCGGTCTGCCGTGGTGCAGCACGATTTGTTAAGGTAAGCGCGTAACGCTACGAGCGCCGGGCCGATTTGCCCGCCGCCCGACCGCATTCTTACCACTGAAATCGCAAGCACGCGCCGCCCGACGAAGGCCTGGGCGCGTGGGGGAAACCGAGTAATGAGTAACGCCCAATCCACGGCACGCCAGCCGCGTATCGTGATCATCGGCGCCGGCATGGCCGGCATCCTGACCGCCATCAAGCTGCGCGAAGCCGGCTACACGGACTACACCATCTACGAGAAGACCGACAGGGTCGGCGGCACCTGGCGCGAGAACACCTACCCGGGCGTGGCCTGCGACGTGCCGGCCCATGGCTACACCTATTCCTTCGAACCCAACCCCGACTGGAGCCAGACCTTCGCGCCAGGCCCGGAGATTCACCAGTATTTCGAACGGGTCGCGCGCAAGTACGGCGTGACCGACGAGGTGCGTTTCAACGAAGAGATCCCGGAGTGCGTGTTCCGGGACGGGCGCTGGCACCTGAAGACCTCCAAGGGCCGCGAAGACGTGGCGGACGTCGTGATTGCCGCGACCGGCGTGCTGCATCATCCGGCAATCGCCGATATCCCCGGCCTCGATTCCTTCGCCGGCGCCTGCTTCCACACCGCGCGCTGGGATCACAGCGTGCCGCTGGAAGGCAAGCGCGTGGGCGTGATCGGCACCGGCTCGACCGCCATCCAGATCACCTCGGCGCTGGTCGACAAGGTCGCGCACTTTTCGCTGTTCCAGCGCACCGCGCAATGGGTGATGCCGATCGAGAACAACTTCTACACCGATCAGGACAAGCAGGATTTCCGCACCAATCCCGCGCGACTGAAAGAAGAGATCACCAAGATCACGGGCTTCTTCGATGCCTTCGCCAACGCCGTGATCGATTCCGATTCGGCCGAGATGAAGGAAATCGAGAAGGCCTGCCTGGACAATCTCGTGAACAACGTGCGCGATCCCGTCCTGCGTGAAAAGCTGCGGCCGAACTATCGCGCCGGCTGCAAGCGCATGATCTTCTCGACCGACTTCTACGAGGCCATCCAGCATCCCAATGCCAGCCTGGTGACCGAGGGCATCACGGGCATCGAGCCCAAGGGTGTGCGCACCGCCGACGGCGTGCTGCATGAACTCGACGTGTTGGTGATCGCCACCGGCTTTCGTGCCGACGCCTTCATTCGCCCGACCACGGTGCTGGGACGCAATGGCGTCAATCTCGACGACGTGTGGGAAGACCACCCGGTCGCCTACCTGTCGATCTCGATCCCGCAGTTTCCGAACTTCTTCCTGTTGAACGGCCCCAACGGGCCGGTCGGTAATTTCTCGCTGATCCGCATAGCCGAGTCGCAGGTGGCCTACGTGCTGCAGCTGCTCGAGCAGATCCGCAACGGCAAGTGCCGCGAAATCAGTGTGAGTCCGCAAGCCTCGGCGAGCTTCGAGGTCGAGCGCGGCGCCGCCGCCAAGAAGTCTATTTGGGCGACCGGCTGCAAGAGCTGGTACCTGGACAAGAACGGTGTGCCGGCGAGCTGGCCGTGGACGCCGACGCGCTTCTTCGCCGAGATGCAGGCACCGGAAACTCGAAGCGTACGAGCTGAGCTGAGAGGCGCAGGGCAGGGCGCGCGGCCCTGTCCGGCATTATGACGGCGAGCGCGGCGGCGGGCCGCGCTCAGTTCGATTCGCTGGGCGCTTCCATGAAGCGCGCCATGTAGAAGCCCTGGGCGAGCATGAACAGCACGGTCAGGGCCGGCCCGCCGAACATGTTGAAATTGACCCAGGTCTCCTCGCTGAAACGCGCTGCGACGAACAGGTTCAGCACTCCCGACAGCGCGAAGTAGC
Source organism: Pseudomonadota bacterium (assembly GCA_016719885.1). Lineage (NCBI taxonomy): Bacteria > Pseudomonadati > Pseudomonadota > Pseudomonadota bacterium. The sequence goes on from JADJYF010000001.1 coordinate 80,714, forward strand.
CTATCCAGCTGAAATTCAACTGCCGCCACACGCGGTCGGGCAGCTCCAGCTGCGATTCCAGCATGGCGCGAATGAAGTTCTTGCCCAGCAACACCTCACCGCCCAGCAGGATCAGACCAAACAGCCAGTCGAGCACGGTGGAGCGCCACTTGATGATGGCCGGGTCGTGGAATACCAGCGTGCCGATGCTCATCACCACCACGATCACGAGCGTGATCCACAGGATCTTGTCGACCTTGTGGCGCAGCGCGATGAGCAGGCCGACCTGGGCAAAGGTCGCGAGCATGGCCAACTGCGTGGCGCACGCCATGTCCAACTGGTCGGCGGGCAGCGGCCCGGCCAGGCCCAGCAGGCCGAGCAGGGTGTTGATGAAGGATTCGGCCAGTTCGGGCCACTCCTTCGCGCCGTAATATCCTCCGAAAAATACCAGCAGGGGAATGAGGTCGAGTAGCGATTTCATGCGCTTGAGGTCGAATCCCTGGCCATCTCGGCTGAGTTGTTTTCTTGCATGGTAAGGGCTGCGCGGTTACGGGCTTGTGAATAGGGGCACGCGCAAGGTTAAGCATTGTATCGTCGCGCTGCCACCGGTGTTTGGTCCCGGTGGCAGCAGCAAAGGTTCAACGGCGGCGGGTCAGTCGAGGGCGGCGGCCAGACGTTCGCAATAGGTTTTCAGGATCTCGACCCGCGCCCCGCGCTTGTCGTTGCCGGGTACCAGGGTCCACGGCGCGATCTCGGTGCTGGTATGCACCACCATGTCGGTCACGGCCCGCTCGTAGTCGTCCCAGCGATCGCGGTTGCGCCAGTCCTCGGCCGTGATCTTATGCTGTTTCCACGGTGTCTGTTCGCGTTCGCGAAAGCGCCTGAGCTGCTCCTGCTGGTCGATGTGCACCCAGAATTTCAGCACCAGCGTGCCGTGATCGAACAGTTGTTCCTCGAAGGAATTGATTTCGTTGTAGGCGCGTTGCCAGGCGAGATCGGTGGCGAAGCCCTCGACGCGCTCGACCAGCACGCGCCCGTACCACGAGCGGTCATAGATGGTGTGGAAGCCGCGGCGCGGTACGTGTCGCCAGAAGCGCCACAGGTAATGATGGGCTTTCTCTTCGTCGGTGGGTGCCGCCACCGAGATCACGCGATACAGACGCGCGTCCATGGCCTGCGTGACGCGCCGGATGGCGCCGCCCTTGCCGGCCGCGTCCCAGCCTTCGAACACCGCGACGGTGTTGACGCCCTTGGCGCGCGCCTTCCAGGCCAGGTCGTAGAGTTCGTCGCTGTACTGCTCCATGGCGCGGCGGTAGGCCTTGTCGTCCACGGTGGCGGCCAGGGGCACGGCCGACAGCACGCTCTGTTCGCCGGCCTTGAGCAGCGCCGGTGAACTGACGGTCACGCGACCGCTGCTGGGCGGCGCTTCGTCGAGGCGCGCCTTCAGGCGCTCGATCAGGATCTCGCCGACCCGCATGTCGCGGAAACGGGTGTTGCTGGCGTCGATGATGTGCCACGGCGAGTGCGAAACGTCGGTCTTGCGCAGGGCGCGCTCCGACACCTTCACGAAGCGGTCGTAACTCTTGGCATAGGTCTTGGTGAGCGGGCCGACCTTCACGCCCTTGCCCTTGGCGTCTTCCTCGAGGCGTTTCAGCTGGCCCTTCTTTGACAGATGGAACCACAGCTTGATGATGAGCGCGCCATCGTCGACCAGCATGTCCTCGAAATGCCGAATGCGTTCAAGTTCACGGTCGAACTTGTCGCGCTTGGAAAATTTCAGCGCGAGGTCGATGATGGGGCGCGTATACCAGGAGCCGAACAGGATGCCGATGCGGCCCTTGGGCGGCATGGCACGCCAGAAGCGCCAGTAACGCGGCCGCAGGCGCTCTTCATCGGTTTCGTCCCAGAAGGCCTGGGTCTCGAGGCCGCGCACGTCCATCCAGCGATGCAGCAGGCTGACCACGTCGCCCTTGCCGGCGCCTTCCACGCCCGACACGATGACGATGACCGGAAAGTCGGCGTCGCGCACGCGTCGCTGCAGCTCCAGCAGTTCCTGATGCACCGACGGCTCGCGCCGCTCGAATTCTTCCTTGGAGATCTTGCTGCCCAGTTCGGCGGCTTCAAACATCGACTGTTCCTCGGCACCTGCCAGATTTCACAGTAGCGAGGGCATCGCCATCGCCGCCTTGATCGCCATCAAATCCCGCGCCGACGGCGCTGTGCGCCTACACCGGCGCGATGCGCACGTGATTGTCGTGAAAGGCCGCACCGCCGGTCGGCGCGCCGGGGTCGGCGCCGGTCAGCGCGTTGATGCCGATGCCGTCTTCGAACGCCGCGTTGGGCCAGATGCTTTCCGAGACCAGCACGCCGCGCTGCAGGCCATCGAAGAGTTCGGCGTGCAGGCGCACGCGCCCACGCCCGTTGCTGAGTTCGACCTTGGCGCCGTCGGCGATGCCGAGCGCGTGCGCATCGTCGGGGTGCAGCATGACGGTCGGACGCGACTCGCGGCGCTGTGAAGTGGGGGTCTCGGTGAACGTCGAATTGAGGAATTGGCGGGCCGGCGCCGTGACCAGGCGGAACGGCAGCTCGTCGGTGGCGTTCTCGATCACGTCCCAATGGTCCGGCAGGCTCGGCATGGCGGCGGCGGCGCCCGCCGGGCCGAAACCGGCAGGCGCCGGCGCCTGCCAGTCGGCGGCGAAGTGGTAGCGCTTGTCGGCGTGACCGAAGCCATGCACGAAATGCGCATCCTCGAAACTCGGCTGGGCGTCTATCCAGTGCCGCGCTTCGAGCTCGTCGACCGTGCCCCAGCCGGATTCGCGCAAGGTCCAGTCGACGATTTCACGCGCGCTCATGTCGAAGCCGCGGTGCTCGGCGCCGACGCGTTTGGCCAGCGCGCAGATCACCTCGTGATTCGAGCGGCATTCGCCCGGCGGCGCGATGATGCGCGGCCCGAAGTGGATGTGCTGCTGGCCACCGCTCTGGTAGAGGTCGTCGTGTTCGAGAAACATGGTGGCGGGCAGCACGATGTCGGCGACCTTGGCGGTCTCGGTCATGAATTGTTCGTGCACGCACACGAACAGGTCCTTGCGCGCGAAACCACGATGCACGGTGTTGAGATCCGGCGCGACCGACATCGGGTTGGTGTTCTGGATCAGCATGGCGGTGACCGGCGGGCCGCCGCTCAAGGCCCGCGCGTCGTTGCTCAGCACCGCGCCGATGCGCGACTGGTCGAGCAGGCGCACGCTGGCATCGCGCACGTCGAGGCCGTCGATCAGCGTGCGGTTCCAATGGTAGATGGCGCCGTTGTTGAAGAACGTACCGCCGCCGCGGTGCTGCCAGGCGCCGGTGACCGCGGCGATGGAGGCGGCGGCATGCATGTTCACCGAACCGTTGCGCTGCCGCGCGAAACCGTAACCGAGCCGGAAGTAGCTGCGCGGATGGGTGCCTACCAGGTGTGCGAATTGTTCAATCTGGGCAACCGGCACGCCGCAGATGGCCTCCGCCCATTGCGGCGTGCGGGTGGCGAGATGGGCTTCGAGTTCGCGCGGGCAGTCGGTATGGCGTTCGAGGAACGCCCGGTCGGCGTGGCCATCGCGAAACAGGACGTGCATCACGGCGCAGGCCAGCGCGCCGTCGGTGCCGGGCTTCACGCACAGGAACAGGTCGGCCTGCTTGGCGGTGGCATTGCGGTAGGTGTCGATTACGACCAGCTGCGTGCCGCGTTGCTGGCGCGCGCCGAGCGCGTGGCTCATGACGTTGATCTGCGTGGCGGCGGCATTGGTGCCCCAGATCACGATCACGTCGGACTCGGCCATCTCGCGCGGATCGACGCCCGACAGTCGGCCGGTGCCGGCCACGTAGCCATTCCAGGCCAGCGTGGTGCAGATGGTCGAGTGCTGACCGGAATAGCGCTTGGCGTGGCGCAGACGGTTGATGCCGTCGCGCATCACCAGGCCCATGGTGCCGGCGTAGAAATAAGGCCACACTGCCTCGGCGCCATGGCGCTGTTCGGCGCGCAGGAAAGCTTCGGCCACTTCGTCCAGCGCGGCGTCCCAGCCGATGGGTACGAAGTCATCGCCACCCTTGGCGCCGCGGCGTTTCAGCGGCGTCATGAGGCGCGCCGGATGATGGATGCGCTCGGCGTAACGCGTGACCTTGCTGCAGATGACGCCGGCCGTGTAGCTGTTGTCGCGCGCGCCGCGCACGCGGCCGATGGTGCGCTCGTCGAGTTTCTCGACCTCGAGGGCGCAGGTCGAGGGGCAGTCGTGGGGGCAGGCGCTGTGATGAAATGCCATGGCAAGCTCCGAAAGCGGGATGAGCGGTGCGCGCGCCGGCGATGGCGGTCGAAATCCGGCCCAAGGGTGCGCGCGGGCACGGTATCCTAGCATCGCCCACGGCGGCGCAGGGGCGTCGGCATTTGTTCGGACCTGGAGTCAGCACTCGATGCACACGCAACACACGGTGGCAGGCGGCGACGCTCTCGCGCTCAACGTCATGGAATGGGGACGTCGCGATGGCCCGGCCATCGTCTTCATCCATGGCTGGTCGCAGGCCACGCTGTGCTGGAGCAAGCAATACGAGAGCAGTCTCGCCGAGCATTTCCGCCTCATCGCCTTCGACCTGCGCGGCCACGGCATGTCGGCGGCGCCAACCGAAGCCGCCTGCTACCAGCAATCGCGACTGTGGGCGGCCGATCTCAAGGCCGTGCTCACCGCGCTCGAGGTCGGGCCGGCGGTGCTGGTCGGCTGGTCCTACGGCAGCTTGGTGATCGGTGATTATCTCAATGCCTATGGCGCCGCCGGCATTGCCGGTATCAACCTGGTGGGAAGCGCGGTGCGCTTCGGCGAGCAGGCGCTCGGCGCCTATATCGGTGGCGGCTTCAGCGAGACCTTCCCGCGCGCCATCTCGCGTGACCTGACGGTCAGCATCGATGCCATGCGCGAATTCATCAACCGCTGCTTCCTGGTGAAGATGTCGCGCGAGGATTACGAGCGCGTGCTGTGCTTCAACATGACGGCGCGGCCCGATGTGCGCGCGGCCATGGTGCTGCGTGACGACATCGCCATGGAGGCCGCGCTCGCCGCCTACCATGGCCCCCTGTTATTGAGCCATGGACGCCTGGACAGCATGACCTTGCCATCCTGCGCCGAACTCGCCAGCACGCTGTGCCCGCAGGCGCGGCTGTCGTGGTACGACGACGTCGGCCACGGCCCGTTTTTCGAGGCGCCGGAGCGCTTCAATCGCGAACTCGCCGCCTTCGTGCGCTCGGTATGTCCCTGAGCGCTGGCGCGGGTTGTTCTTAGCACATCCTTTCGACGGAGACAGAAAGCCATGAAACTCGACGGACCCCTGGTCAGCACCAACTGGCTCGCGCAGCATCTGGCCGATCCGCGCCTGCGCCTTTTCGATGCGACGATTTTTCTCAAGCACAAGCCGGAAGGCGGCTACATCCCCGACAGCGGACGCGCGCAGTGGCAGGTCGAACACATTCCGGGGGCGGGCTTCCTCGACGTCTACCAGGAACTGTCGGACACGACGCGCGAGGTGTCGTTCATGATGCCGGCGCCGCGCGACTTCGCCGCGCGCATGGCCGCCCACGGCGTCAGCGATGACAGCGCCGTCGTGCTCTACAACCAGGGCTTTCCGATGTGGGCGACGCGCGTGTGGTGGATGCTGCGTTCCATAGGCTTCGACAATGTCGCGGTGCTCGACGGCGGCTACGAGAAGTGGAAGAAGGAAGGGCGCCCGGTGACGGCCGAAGTCACCCATCATGCGCCCGGCAGCTTGAGCGTGCGACCGCGCCCCGACATGTGGGTCGACAAGGACGCGATGCTTGAAGTGGTGGCGGGCAAGGGCCCGGTGACCGTGAACGCGCTGGCTCCGGCGGTCTACAGCGGCGAGAAGAACCAGTATGGCCGCGCCGGCCATCTGCCCGGTACCTACAACGTCTACTACGGCGACCTGCTCGATCCCGCGACCGGCGAATTCCTGCCGCCGGAAAAGCTGCGCCCGCTGTTTGCCCAGAGCGGCGCGCTCGACAGCGAACGCGTGATCGCCTACTGCGGCGGCGGCATCTCCGCCACCATGGACGCGCTCGCCATGCTGGTGTGCGGCCAGGACAAGGTCGCCATCTACGACGGTTCGATGTCGGAATGGGTCAAGGATCCGTCCTTGCCGCTGAAGCTCGGCATGGAGCCCTGAGCCATGGCGGCGAACGCAATGCAAGAAGGAGCGCACCAGCGTGGATAGCGAACAACGCGTCAGTTACACCGTCGCCGACGGCATCGCCAACATCGCCATGCGGCGCGCGCCGGTCAATGCCATCGATCACCCGATGATCGACGCCATCCATGCCGCCATGCGCCGCGCCGAGCAGGACGACGAGGTGCGCGTGATCCTGATCACCAGCGCCCTCGACGGCATGTTCTGCGGCGGCATGGATCTCAAGATGGTGGCGCGCGGCGATGCGCTGGATCTGCGCAACTTCGTCTACAAGTTCTACATGGAGACCATGGATATCCAGTACCGCGCCAGCAAGCCCAGCATCGCGGTGGTCAACGGTCCAGCGCGCGGCGCCGGCATGACGCTCGCCATCAACTGCGACATGACGGTGGCGGCCGACGACATCGATCTCGGCTATCCCGAAATAGACGTCGGCGTGATTCCCGCCATCCATTACGCGCACCTGCCGCGCCAGGTCAGCCGCGCCAAGGCTTTCGAGCTGTTGTTCTGTGGCACCCCCATCACCGCCGCCGAGGCGGCCGAACTCGGCATCATCAACTACGCGGTGCCGCGCGCGCACTTGATGGACAAGGCGCTCGAGCTCGCGCGCGTACTGGCCGCCAAGTCGCCGACCATCATGGCGCTGGGGCGCGCGTCCTTCATGCGCGCCAATGATCTCGACTACCGGCGCAATGTCGAGAACCAGATTGAAACGCTGTGCAACGTGTTCTCCACCGCCGACGGCCGCGAAGGCTTGAATGCCTTCGTCGAAAAGCGCAAACCGCGCTGGTCGGGAGCGTGGCGCGGCACGCGCCCGACCACCTCCTGAATCGAAGGACCCGTCATGACTGCACCGGTACTGCTCGTCGACAAGGCCGATGGCCTTGCCGTGCTCACGCTCAATCGCCCCGAGCGCCTCAATGCCCTGTCGCTGGAATTACGCCAGGCCCTGTTTGAAACCTTCGCGGCGCTGGAAGCCGATGGCGAGACGCGCGTGGTGATCCTGACCGGCGCCGGGCGCGCCTTCAGCGCCGGGCTCGACCTTGCGGAACTCGGCAGCGGCGCCGCCATTCACGGTCGCAAGCAGCCGTGGGCCGATACCGGCGCGGCGGTGCGCTCGTTCAGCGGCCCGGTGATCGGCGCGATCAACGGCGCGGCGGTGACCGGCGGCTTCGAAATTGCGCTGTGCTGCGACATGCTGATCGCTTCCAGCAACGCACGTTTCGCCGACACCCACGGCCGCGTCGGCCTGCTTGCTGGCTGGGGTCTGAGTCAGCGCCTGTCGCGCATGATCGGCCTGGCGCGCGCCAAGGAGTTGTCCTTGACCGGCAATTTCCTCGACGCGGCGACCGCCGAACGCTGGGGCCTGGTCAACCGCGTGGTGGCGCCGGATGCCTTGCTGGCCACCTGCCGCGAACTGGCGGCCGCGATGCTCAGCGTCGCGCCGGAATTCCTGCCGCTCTACAAACGTGTGATCGACGAGGGCTATCACATGGATCTCGGCGCGGCCATGGCTTTCGAAGCGCGTGAGTCGCGCGCCTGGAACGACGGCGTGAGCGCGGCCTCGATCGAAGCTCGGCGCGGCCAGATCATGGCGCGCGGCAAGCAGCAGGTCAGCGACTGAGGACGGTGGCTGGCGTCGCGCGGCGGTAGGCCGTCAACAACACGTGCAACATGAGGGCATTGAGCAGATGCCAGAGCAGATGCGTGCCTGACGGCCAGCGCGTGCACAGCGCGAGGTCGACGCTGCGCGCCACCAGCGACGGCAGGAACAAGAGCGCCGCCGCCAGCACGTCGAGTCGTGCTCGCAGGCGCCAGTGCGCGATGCCCAGCATCAGCAAGGCCACGGCCGCCGGCGCATAGGCGAGCGAGCCGTTGAACAGAGGTGGCGCCTGCGCGGCGAGCGTCAGCGCCACGACGTACAGCAACAGGCAGACGCCGCGCGCCGGCAGCGACCAGCGCGCCACTCGTTCCAGATACAAACCCAGAAAGCACAGTTGAAACAGCCCGATGGGCAGTACGTCCAGCCACTGCGTCATGGCCGTGGCGAAGGCATGGAAGAGGGTGCTGCCGACGCCGATGGCGCCGAGCAGGGCGGCCAGCAGGCGCTGATCCCGATGCTGGCCCGCGCGTCGCCAGCCTAGCCAGGCGGCCAGCAGGAAGGCGAGATTGGTGACGGTGTTGAAAGGCTCGCCGAGCAGGCCCGGCGCAAGACGTTCGCAATAGACGCTGACGGTGGTCACGGCAGGCGCTGCCCCTGCACGTCGTCAGGCATGCGCCGCCGCGTGCCGCGGCGGCGCATGGAGGTTCACTCCGAGCTCGGCCACACGTCTTCCAGGCTGCGCAGCGCACCCACGGCATTCGGCCAGCCGGCGTAGTGCGCGGCGTGGGTGATCATTTCCACCAGCTTGTCGCGCGGAATGCCGAGACGTCGCGCGGCGGCAAAATGAAACCGCTGTTCCGGTTCACGCGCCAGCGCGACGAGAATGGTGCAGGTCACCAGTGAGCGCTCTTCCAGGGCCAAGGCTTCACCCTGCCACACGTCGCCGAACAGGTGCTCCAGGGTGTAGTTGCGGAAGCGCTCGGGAAAACGGTCGAGCGCGGCCGGCGTGGCGGTCAGTCGTTCGAGCAGGGCGCGGCCTTTAGCCGCCTGTTCTTCACTCATCGTTGGATTCCTCGGCAGTGGACGGTAAGCGCGTGTGTCTTCGCAGGCGCTACGGGGTGATAAAAAAATCGCCACCCGGCTGCTGGTGGTGTTGCTTGAATTTAAGCACAGCAGCCGGGTAGGCGAGGTGACCGTTCAGCGCGTGGCGCCGTGGTGTGGCGCGGGCGCGCGCGGACGAAAGCGCAATGTGGAATGAGCCCTGGAGATGAGTGAGAGCATCCTTGTCGTGTGGCGTACCACGGGCCGCATCATGCTCAACGCCTGCAGGCGGGAGCAGTTCGGAAGCGTCCAGGCAATTGGGAAAGCGAACGCGCGGCGCGGGAAGCGGGCAAACAAGCGGTCGAAAATGCCGCTCTCGGATCATGTCCCGGTGCTCATGCGATGGCTTGCGTAAAAGTCACTGCCAGACTGTCTGCCACAAAGGATACGTCAGGTTTGACGCTTGTGCACTACCTGTAGTGGTGGCGGGCCCTGTCGGCGCAAGACTACGTGTGCCTGCCGGGGCGCCCGGCGCTAGCTTTCGTGGGGCTGCCGACCCGCGGCGAGAGCGCTCAGGTAAGCGGCGAACTCGGCGTTTTCACCGCGCAACAGCTGCGGCAGCGCGTCGCGAAAATCGGCGCGCTGACACCATTCGCTCATGTAGTCCTCCCACGACTGCCACAGGCGACGCTGGCGCGTGCTCATGTCGGGTTCGTAGAGCAGCAGGTAGGCGCGCTCGAACAGCGACACCAGCATGCTGAAAATGATCAGCATGCGTTCGCGCTGTTCGGCGCTCAGTGAAGGTGTCTGCTCGTCGGAGAACAGGCGCAGTTCAGAATGATCGAGCGCGGTCTTGAGGAAGTCCTGGTAGTTGTCGGACAGCAGTTGATAAACCGCTTCCTCCTCGTTGTCGCGCTCCTTGCGCTGCTCGTAGACGAACACCGCGATGGCGAGCGGCAGGCCGATTACCGTCACCACGTAACTCAGCAACTCCCAGCTTTCGAGATTCATGGAGCGCCTCCAGCGGCACACGGCCCGGCCTTGCCAAGCGCGCCGCGCTCAGGCGCGCGCCACACGCACCACCGTCGAGTGCACGCTGGTGCTCCCCGCCATGTCGGCGGCGCGCGCCGGGTGGATGAAATTGACGTTCATGTGGTTGCCTTCCAGCGAAGGCCAGCGTCCCTTGTAGGACAGCACCGTGCCCGGCAGCACGTTCTCGTCGAGCCGCGCCACGAGGCGCAGTTCGCCGGTGTCGTTGCCGACCGTGACCGTCGCGCCCTCGCGCACGCCGATGCGCACTGCATCGCTGGGGTTGATATGCAGGGCGGCCGGGCCGCTGCGCTCGACGATGTGCGGGTCGTTGGCGTAGGAATCGTTCATCAACCACTTCGAGGCCGGGGTCAGCAGTCGGAAATGACCATCGGGCGGTGGCGTGTCTGCCCACGGCCGCGGCGCGCGCGGCAGACCCATGGCGACGGCCTGCTCGGAGGCGATTTCGATGCGCCCGCTCGGTGTTTCGAATTGTCGGTCGGCGTACCAGATCTGCGGGCTGTCACCCAGCGTGAAATGCCCGCGACGCTTCAACTCGTCGAAGTCATAGCCGAGCTGCATCTGCGCCATCATGGCGTCGAGCAGGGCGCGGTCGGATTCGAACAGCGCCGCTTCGTCGAAGTCGAGGGCGCGCGCCAGGCGCCGGAAGATTTCCGCGTTGGGCAGCGCCTCGCCGAGCGGCTCATCGACCTTGGCCTGCGCACCCATGGTGAGGTGGAAATAGCTGAACGTGAGGTCGTCGTATTCGAGAAAACTCGCCGCCGGCAGGACGATGTCGGCATGGCGGGCGCTGTCGGTCATGAACAGGTCCGACACCACCATGAACAGGTCCTTGCGGTTCAGCGCCGCGCGCAAGCGTGACTGTTCCGGCGCCGATGCCAGCGGATTGGTGTTCCATGAAAAGAACACCTTGAATTCATCGGGCGCTTCGAGGCGCGCGGCAAGTTCCATGTGGCTGACCTTACGAATCTCGCGCGATGCGAGCTGGCCGCCGCCCAACCAGCCGAGATCGACGCCGGCGAACAAGGGCGTGACGTTGAGGTAATAGAAGCCCGCGCCGGGCTTGCCGACGTTGCCGGTCAAGGCCGGCAGCAGGCCGATGGCGCGCATCACGTTGCCGCCGGTGGCCTGGCGTTGCAGACCTTGGCCACACCACAACAGCGACGGACCGGCGCCGTAGATGTCGGCCGCGGCCATGATGTCGGCCGCCGGTACGCCGGTCTGCGCTTCGCCCCAGGCCGGCGTCGCGCACTCGATGTCGAGTTCGATTTCGTCGATGCCGAGGGTGTGCCTGGCGATGAAGTCGTCATCAAAATGACCGTTGCGCTTGAGGCAATGCAGGAGACTGAAGGCCAGCGCCGCGTCGGTGCCGGGGCGTGGCTGCAGGTGCAGATCGGCGGCGGCCGCGGTTTCGGTGCGCAGCGGATCGACCACCACCACCTTGCCCGGCGCCTCGGCCAGCCAATGCTCATGGGCATGCGGCGCGGAGTGCGAGGGATTGGCGCCCCACACCAATATGCAGCGGGCATCGCGCGCGGTGCGCGGATCGAAGCCCTGGATGGAACTGCCGTAGAGCAAGGTCCAGGCGGTGTGGCCGGCGGCGTTGCAGATGCTGTCCGGATCGACTTCGGAGGCGCCGATGTAATTGAACAGCCGGTTCGGAAACAGGTAGCCGATCAGTGACAGCGTGCCGGAGTAATGGGTGTGCAATATCGATTGCGGGCCATGGGTGTCGATGGCGGCGCGCATGTGCCTGGCGACGGTGGTGAGCGCTTCGTCCCAGGAGATCCTGACGAAGTCGTTGCCGCCCTTGCGCCCGATGCGCTTCAGCGGAAATTGCAGGCGTGCATTGGGGTCTTGCCACACGCCGTTGTAGGCCACCGCGCACTTGCTGCACAGCTTGCCGCGCGATACGGGATGGTCCGCATCGCCAAGCACGCGATGACGTCCCCCCGCGCGTTTCTCCACCACGATGCCGCAGCCGTCGTAGCAATCGCGCGGACAATTGGTCTTGATGGTTACGGACATGATCGGCCTCCCCAGGCATCGCGACAGCCCGCATGTAAACACAGGCACAGTTCAGCGGCAATTACATGGAAAGTCATAACGAGGGGTTGACTTGGCGGGTGCTGCGGTGGAATAAAAGCACGGCTGTCGTACGGTTTTGCCGCCGTTTCAAATCGAGTCCGCGGCCCGTGTCTTCGTGCAGGGAATCCATAATTCGAGGGAGGAGCGATCATGAGTCTGATGAGTGAATTCAAGGATTTTGCCGTCAAGGGCAACGTCGTGGACATGGCGGTCGGCATCATCGTCGGCGGCGCTTTCGGCAAAATCGTGTCGTCGTTCGTGGGCGACGTCGTGATGCCGCCCCTGGGCATGCTGATGGGCGGCGTCAACTTCACCGATCTCGCGATCGTATTGAAGGAAGCGCAGGGTGAGACGGCGGCGGTGGCCATCAAGTACGGCGCATTCCTGCAGACGGTGTTCGACTTCCTGATCGTCGCGTTCGCGATCTTCATCGCCGTCAAGGCCATGAACACCATGAAGCGCATGCGCGAAAGCGAGGAAGCCGCGGCACCGCCGCCGGCACCGCCGGCGCCGTCCGCCGAAGAGAAGCTGCTCACCGAAATCCGCGACCTGCTGGCCAGGCGCTGAGCCTGCGCGACGGTCATCGCCCGCCGGCGGTGGCCGTCTTGCCGATGGCGTGCGGCGCTTGCCAGGGCGCGGGTCATCGCGCGACAGTGCCGGGCACCGCCATCCTGGAGTGCCGTTCATGCAGGTCGAACCCTTCCGTATCCATGTCGACGAGGCCGTGCTCGCCGATCTCAAGGCGCGCCTCGGCCGCGCGCGCTTTCCGAGCCAGGTGCGCGATGCCGGCTGGGCCTATGGCGCGAACGTCGCGTTCATGCGCGAACTGGTCGAATACTGGCTGGATGGCTACGACTGGCGCGCGCAGGAAGCGCGCCTGAATCGCTTCCCGCACTTCCTCGCCGATGTCGACGGCCGCAAGCTTCACTATATCCATGCGCGCGCCACGCGCGACGATGCCCTGACCCTGGTCTTGAGCCATGGCTGGCCGGGCTCGGTGTTCGAATTCGACAAGGTCATCGAGCCGCTCACGCGTCCCGAGCTTCACGGCGGTGATGCGGCCGACGCCTTTCACGTGATCTGTCCGTCCCTGACCGGCTACGGCTGGTCCGAACCCTGGCTGGAAGAAGGCTGTGACATTCGCATGGTCGCCGAGCGGCAGGTCAAACTCATGGCCGGACTCGGCATCGCGCGCTACGGCGTGCAGGGCGGTGACTGGGGCGGCCTGGTCAGCCCCTACATGGCAGTCATCGCGCCCGAACAGGTGGTCGGCGTCCACCTCAACATGTGTTCGACCGCTTCCACCGACGACCCCGAGGAAGCGCGCGCGCAGGGCGTGATCCCGGGCCGTACCTGCATCAGTCGCGAGTACTACTACGAGCATCGCGGCTATGCCGTCATCCAGAGCCTGAAACCCGATCAGCTGGCTTTCGCCCTGAACGATTCGCCGCTCGGCCTCGCCGCGTGGATAGTGCAGAGCTTCTACGCCTGGGGCGATATCGATGGCGACATCGAGAGCCGCTTCAGCAAGGACGACCTCATCACCAACATCATGATCTACTGGCTGACCGAATCCATGCCTTCGGCCATCCGCCTGTATCGTGAATCGATGCAGACGCGACGCTTCGGCCCGCCCGACACCTATATCGCGGCGCCGACCGGCGTAGCCCTGTTCAAGGACATCCCACGGCCCAAGCGTGCCTGGGCCGAGCGCCAGTACAACATCACGCGCTGGACCGAGATGCCGTCGGGCGGACACTTCGCCGCGCTCGAGGAGCCCGAGCTGCTGGTCGAGGACGTGCGCGCGTTTTTCCGTACCTTGCGGTAGGGCGGCAGGCGGCCTTCAACCTGCTAGCATGCGCATGAAAATCCGCACTGACAGGGGAGCACCACCATGAGCACTTTCTACGGCGAGCACAATCGCGCGCTTCAGGACCAGTTCGAGACCCGCAAGATGGCCGACCTCATGGAGCAGGCCATCTTCAAGACCGCGCTCGACGAGATGGACAAGCAGTTCGTCGCGAGTCGCGACATGTTCTTCCTGTCGACCATCGACAACCAGGGCCGGCCGACGGTGTCGTACAAGGGCGGCGACCCGGGCTTCGTCAAGATAGTCGATGACCAGACCATCGCCTTCCCGAGCTACGACGGCAATGGCATGTACTATTCGATGGGCAACCTGCTCGGCAACCCCGAGATCGGCATCCTGTTCATCGATTTCGAAACGCCCAACCGCATGCGCCTGCAGGGGCGCGCCTCGGTCATGCCCAACGACCCCTTGCTCGCCGAGTACAAGGAAGCGGATCTCGTGGTGCGGGTGGCCATTACCCAGACCTGGGTCAACTGCCCGCGTTACATCCATCGTTACAAGAAGCTCAACCAGTCGCGCTATGTGCCGCGCGCCGACAGTGACACGCCATTTTGCGTATGGAAGCGCATCGAGGGCTTTCACGAGGTGTTGCGCCCTGGCGACATGGGCCGTCCCGCGACCGAAGGCGGTCTGCTGAGCATCGAGCAATACATGGAAAAGGTCGCCAAGGGCGAGGCCTGAGCCGGGCACGCGACGTCGGCCCGGGCGGGCGTCGCGGACTCCGTGCGCCTTTGTATATAAAAGCGCTCAACCCGTGGGCAGGAATTGCCGCTATCCGGGCATTGCCTCTGAAAGCGGGCCCGGAGCGAGCGTGCAGGACCAATTCTTCATCAATACAGCAGCCTGCGTCGGCGCCCTGTGCAGGGTGCAGCAGACCGCCGTCGAACTTTCACTGGCGGCCAAGAACGCCAAGGCCATCGCCTACCGTGCCGGCACCAAGGCCGTCGGTTTCAAGCCACTGACGGATTTCATCGACGAGATGGGGCGCGACACCTCGCGCCTGGTGACCGAGATCAACGCCACGGCGCTGCGCATTGCCCGCCGCGCGGTGGATGATGTGCGGCTGCAGGAGGCGAGTGGGCGATTTGACAGCGCTCAAGAAGCGCTTGGCGGCGGCAGCGATTATCTACGCGGCATCCAGATCAAGTTGCAGGACGAACTCATGGGCAATCGCCAGGAAATCGCGCGCGGCCTGCGCCGCCTGCTGGAACTGCTGAGCGAGATCAATCACCGCATGCGCGCCGCCGCCGTCATCTCGACCCGCGCGCGGGTCGAGGCGACCCAGGCCGGCGACTACGAGAGCGGCCTGCAACTGGTCGCCGATACCGTCGAGCGTTCGGCGGCCACCATACGAACCATCATTTCGCGCTGTGACCGACAACTGCGCGACGCGGCCTGAGGCGAGATTCCCCAATGCGCAGCACATCACTGTATTCCAACAAGCACCAGTGGGTGGTGTTCGGGCGCGACCCGGCCAAGGTCGCGGACATCATCGACACCAACCAGTACCTCATCGTCGACGGCAAGCGCTCCTTGCTGCTCGACCCGGGCGGCATCGAGAATTTCTCGGCGATGCTGTCGGCGGTGGCGGGCTTTTGCGACATCGAACAGATCACCGATATCTTCGCTTCTCACCAGGACCCGGACATCATTTCGTCGCTGGGCCTGTGGGACCGCGCCGTGCCGCATGCGCGCCTGCATGCGCCGTGGCTGTGGGAAGGCTTCCTCAAGCACTTCGGCTGTCACAGCATCGAGTACGTGTCGATTCCCGATGAAGGCGGCACGCTGGCGCTCGAGACCGTGAACCTGGAGTTCATCCCGGCGCACTACCTGCACTCATCGGGCAACTTCCACGTCTACGACAGCCGCGCGCGCATCCTTTTCAGTGGTGATGTGGGCGCCGCGCTGGAGCCGCCGGAGGCGCCGATGTTCGTCGACGACTTCGCGTCCCACGTCGGCAAGATGACCATGTTCCACCAGCGCTGGATGCCGTCCAACCGCGCCAAGAACGATTGGATAAAGCGCGTGCGTCGCCTCGACATCGACATCCTCGCGCCCCAGCACGGCCGCCTGTTCCGCGGCGACGACGTGACGCGCTTTCTCGACTGGTTCGAGGCCCTGGAAGTCGGTATCGCGGTCGGCGACGACAGGCTCGCCGAGGTCGCCTGAAAGCGGACCGCGCGCTCAGGCGCCGAGCGCGGCGCTCACACTGCGATGGAAGTGGATGAGCCCCGGCTCGTTGCGCCCGAACAGGATGCTGCTCTGCGCGCCGCTGTGAAAACCATGCTGGATGCCTTCCCCGATCGGGAAGTCCTCCTTCTCCACCACGTGCACCACGAGATCCATGTTCTTGTCCCAATGGCGACGCGCGGCCTCGCTGTGCGCGGGCTCGGGGGTGTACAAGGACAACAGCGTGATCGATTCGTCGGCGCTGGCGCCGGGATGAATCTGCCACAGCTCGACATGGTCGAGCTGCCACACCAGGACGGTGTTCGGGAACAGCACGTAGATGCTGACGATGTGCGGCAGGAGATTCCAGCTCGACGCCTGCTCGCCACGGATCTGCTCGATGCTCTTGCGTGGACTGACCAGGCGGAAGTGCGGCCCCCAATGATCGAAGGCGCCGAGATTGTCATGGAAGATGGCGCAGATGGAGTCGCGGTGCAGAACGCAGAAGTGGTAGGACTCGAGGAAGGTGTCGAGCAACAGTTTCCAGTTCATGCGCCGCGTGAGCGTGCGGGTTTCATAATGGTGGAAGCCGGACAGCGCGAAGCTCGCGAGCTCGTCGTTCAGTGCGCCAAGGTGCGCATCGAGGTCCAGCGTGGCCTGCGCGCGCGGCATCACCCAGATCAGGCCATCACGTTCCTCGGTGGCGAGGGGCGTGAGTCCCAGTCCCGCGTGGGGCGCGCCATCGAAGGCGCTGTCGGCGGGGCGCACCTTGAGCTGTCCGTTCAGATCGTAAGACCACGCGTGGTAGGGACACACCAGCGCACGCGTCTTGCCGCAGCCGTCGGCCACGCGCGCGCCACGATGGCGACACACGTTGAGGAAGGCCTGCACCCGTCCCTGCTCATTGCGCGTCAGCAGCAGCGGCAAGCCGCTGACGTCGTGGGTTTGAAAGCTGCCCGGCCGGGGCAGGAGACCGCTCATGCCGACGCACATCGGTAGCGCGCGAAACAACTTCGCCTGTTCGAGAGACGCGGTGGCTGCGCTGGTGTAGTCGTCGACCGCTTGCAGGTAGAGCTCGGGCGCCATCGCGGTACTGCGCGTGTCGATGTAGTCGAGCAGTTGGCGACCCAATGAAATCTGTGCGGCTTGCAGCATCCTCGGCACTCGGGTGTAGCGTCGCGCGAGTATAGCCAGGAGCTGCGCAAGCCGGCGCGCGGGCGGGCGGAACGCGGACAAAAAAAAGCCCGGCGCGAAGCCGGGCTTTCATACCGACGGGTGTTGCGTTGGGACCGTCGTGGCGGATCTCTCGCCGGACTTTGCGGTCCGGGTCAATGCTGCCTGGGTACAGATTAGATCACTTGGGCCTTGAATGCTCCCCCGAAAATGGGGGGCTAAGGCCTTGTATTGTTTATGATAATTTGAGAATTACAAACTAAGAGTCTGATCTGACAGGCTTAAGTCAGTGCAAACTCGAGAAAGCATCAATTGATATTTTTCGTGCCCGGCATATATGACGGCGAAATATCACGGCACTCCTGAGCGCCGCCGCCGGATGCCGCACATGTTCCCCGGCGCCTCGCAGCATAGCCCGGCTTGCCGCGCCGCCAAAGCAATCTCGAATCGGCCCGACGCGCCGCCGCGGTGCGAGCTCTATGTACAATGCCCGCAGGTCTCGGGGGGAGTTCGAGCATGTACGCAAGGTTATGGCGAGGGCTGTGCACTGGCTTGGTGATGTCGATTGCCTGGGCATGGTGCGCCGCGGCGGAGGAATCCGAAGTGGACGTATGGGCGACGCTGTTGCGGCCCCAGTACTTCGGTGAGCGCGACATCGTCGAAGGCAAGGAGCTCGTCGAATTGCGCCTGCCGGCCCGCGCCGAGGACGCCGGGGTGGTGCCGATCAGCGTCAACGCCAAGATCCCGCAGAGCGCCGAGCGTTACATCCGCACCCTCTACGTCTTCATCGACCGCAATCCCCGCCCCCTGGCCGGCAAGTTCGAACTGACCCCGGCGATGGGCAAGGCCGACCTCGCCATGCGCCTGCGCATCAACCAGTTCACCAATGTGCGGGTGGTGGCGGAAACCAACGACGGCCACCTTTACATGGACAAGGGCTATACCCGCGCCAGCGGCGGCTGCTCGGCGCCACCGCCGTTCCTGGCGCTCAAGGAAGCGCGCGAGCACATCGGCGAAATGAAGTTCCACGCCCAGAGCAGCACCCAGGACAGCGACGTGGCACTGGGCCAGTTGCTCATCAGTCATCCGAACATCACCGGTATGCAGCTCGACCAGCGTACCCGTGCCTACCTGCCGGCCGAGTACGTGACCAAGGTCGCGCTCAAGTTCAATGGCGAGCACATCCTTAGCGCCGAGACCGACATCTCGATCAGCGAAGACCCGAGCTTTCGCTTCTTCTTCAAGCCCAAGAGCGGCGGCACCATGACCGCCGAAATGACCGACTCCACGGGGCGCCAGTTCAGTCACAGCTTCGAGGTCGCGGGCGCCGCGGGTACGGTCACCCGCTGAGTCCCCGGTGGTCCGATGTCGCGCGTCGCCGTGTCGCGAAACCCGCCGAAGTCACCGACACGCGTGCGCTGGTGGCGCCACCCGGCGCTCTACGCCGCGCTGATGCTGTTCGCCGCCGACGCCTTGCTGCTGGAGCAAGGCCTGCTGGCGGCGCTGCTGCTGATGACCGTGTTTGGCTGGTTGGTGCCCAAGGCGCTGTTGTTGAGCAAGGTACGGCGCGATGCGTGGCCGACGCTGCGCCTCGCGCTGCTGTTCGGCGCGACGGCGGTCGCGATCATGGCGACCATCAACCTCAACAATCACCTGGCGCGACAGCGCGCCGCGCGTCTCATCGAGGCCATCGATCTCTACCACGCCAGCCAGGGGCGCTATCCGCTGGCGCTGGACGCGCTGGTGCCGCGTTACATCGCCGCCGTGCCGCGTGCCAAATACACACTGGCCTTCAACCAGTTCATCTACCGCCAGCAGGCGCCCCGTGCGCGCCTCGGCTATGTCGAAGTGCCGCCCCTGGCGCGCCCCTGTTTCGATTTTGAACAGCGGCGCTGGCTGGGAGCGGAGCGCGCGGGCGCCGCCCAACCAAGCTGCGACCGGGCTTTTATGGTCGCCGAACAGGAGCCGATGCGATGAGCGTGAGAGTGGAAAAGAACGGTGCCGTGACCACCGTCATCCATAGCCGTGCCGAGGCGCGCAATGCCATGGACCCGGCCAGCGCCGAAGCGCTGACCGCCGCCTTCCTGGCCTTCGACGCTGACGACGAGGCCAGCGTCGCGGTGTTCTGGGGCGAAGGCGGTGCGTTCTGCGCCGGGTGGGACCTGAAGGAGGCGAGCAGCCTGGTGGGCCGCGACGACCCGCTCGCCGAATTCGATTTCGGCGCTGACGGCGAGGCCATGCCACGTGGGCCGATGGGCCCGAGTCGCCTCGCGCTATCCAAGCCGGTGATCGCGGCGGTCGCCGGTCCAGCGGTGGCGGGCGGCTTCGAACTGGCCCTGTGGTGCGACCTGCGCGTGATGGAAGAGAGCGCCTATTTCGGCGTCTATTGCCGGCGTTGGGGTGTGCCCCTCATCGATGGCGGCACGGTGCGACTGCCGCGCCTGGTCGGCGAAGGGCGCGCGCTCGACATCATCCTGACGGGGCGCAAGGTCACGGCCGAGGAAGCCTTGCGCATCGGCGCCTGTGAGCGCGTGGTGCCCGATGGCAGTGCGCGGCTGGCGGCCGAAGCCCTGGCCGCCGACATCGCACGCTTTCCGCAGGCTTGCGTGCGTGCCGATCGCCGCTCGGTGTACCTGCAGCAGGGCTTGTCGGAAGCCGACGCGCTGCGCGCCGAATGGTGGAACAGCAAGGCGGTGCTGAAGGCCGAAGGCATCGCCGGCGCCACGCGCTTCAGCGGCGGGCGTGGCCGGCACGGCAAGTTCGATGATCTTTAGGAACGAATGTCAGACTGAAGTCCGACCCACAATTTTTAAGCATTCTCCGTGGGTCGGACTTCAGTCTGACATCTTGCATTTCCGGCGCGACAATCCTCAATACAAGCCGGTGCGGTAATTCTCTTCGATCAACTCGTCGACCTGGGTCACCACTTCGGCGGTGGGCGGCGCGTCGGGCGCGGCGGTCTGTTCCAGGATCATCTTGCCGAGCGAGGGCAGAGCCTTGCGATCCTGCCTGCTTGACTCGTGCCACAGCTTGGAGCGCTTGACCGCCTTCGCGCAGTGCAGGTAGGCCTCGTCGACCGCCACACGGATACCGACGCGCGGGGTTTTGCCGTTGACCGTGGCCTGCGACAACAGCGCGTCGTCGATCACGATGTGGGCGCGGCCGTTGACGCGCAGCAGGTCCTCGAATCCCGGCACCATGAACAGCAGGCCCACGTTGGGGTTCTCGATGATGTTGCGCATGGTGTCGAGGCGGTTGTTGCCGGGCCGGTCGGGGATGAACAAGGTGTTGTCGTCCAGCACCTGCACGAAGCCCGGCGCATCGCCGCGCGGCGAGACGTCGGCACGGCCGTCGGCCGAGGCGGTGCCGATGGACACGAAGGGCGAAAGCGCGATGAAGGCGCGGCAATGGCGGTCGAGATGGGGGATGGCCTTGCGCACCGCGAGTTCGATCGGCGTGCCGATGAAGGCCTGCAATTGTTCGGTGGAGGTGAAGACCTTGGGGGCTGGACCGGACATGCACTGACTCCTCGGGACATACGCTGACAGGCGACGAATATAACGCAGCGACATGCGTGGCAGGGAGCCACGCCGGGATTGTTTGTCCGACCCCTATTGCAGCGCACACTGGAAACCGACCATATTACTCGGTACGACGGCGAGCGGCCGCGCGGGCTCGGCCCCGCATGCGGCATCGCCCTTGCCCAACCAGAGGAGAGTGCAGATGAAAATCGCCGTGCCACGCGAAGTGCACGCCGGCGAACGCCGGGTCGCGACCACACCCGAGGTCGTCAAACAACTGACGAAGCTCGGCTTCGAAGTGAGCGTCGAAGCCGGCGCCGGTTCCGCCGCGAGTTATGCCGACGAAGCCTATGCCGAAGCAGGCGCGACGCTGGTCGCCGACACGCGCAGCCTGTGGAGCGAAGCCGACATCATCTTCAAGGTCCGCGCACCGCAGGCGCATCCCACCCTCGGTTGCCACGAAGCGGAGCTGTTGCGCGCCGGGCAGACGCTGATCTCCTTCATCTGGCCGGGCCAGAACCCCGAACTCATGGAAAAGCTGGCCGCCACCGGCGCCAACGTGCTGGCCATGGACAGCGTGCCGCGCATCTCGCGCGCGCAGAAGATGGACGCCCTGAGTTCGATGGCCAACATCGCCGGCTATCGCGCCATCGTCGAAGCGGCCGGCGTGTTTGGCCGCTTCTTCACCGGCCAGATCACCGCCGCCGGCAAGGTACCGCCGGCCAAGGTGCTGATCATCGGCGCCGGCGTTGCCGGCCTCGCCGCCATCGGCGCGGCCAAGAGCATGGGCGCCATCGTCCGCGCCTTCGACCCCCGCCCCGAGGTCAAGGAGCAGGTCGAGAGCATGGACGCCGAGTTCCTGATGCTCGACTTCAAGGAAGAGGGCAGCGGCACCGGCGGCTACGCCAAGACCATGAGCAAGGAGTTCATCGAGGCGGAAATGGCGCTGTTCGCCGAGCAGGCCAAGGAAGTCGACATCATCGTCACCACCGCCCTCATTCCCGGCAAGCCGGCGCCCAAGCTCATCACCGCCGAGATGGTTGCGAGCATGCGCAACGGCAGCGTCATCGTCGACCTCGCTTCCGAGCAGGGCGGCAACTGCGAATTGACCGTGCCGGGCGAGATCGCGGTGCGCCATGGCGTGTCGATCATCGGCTACGCCGATCTGCCGAGCCGTCTCGCCACCCAATCGAGCCAGCTCTACGCCACCAACCTGCGCCATCTTCTGACCGAATTGTCGCCGGCCAAGGACGGCAACATCGTCATCAACATGGAAGACGAAGCGATCCGCGGCGCGACCGTCATCAAGGAAGGCGCCATCACCTGGCCGCCACCGCCGCCGACCCTGTCCGCCGCGCCCAAGAAGACCGAGAGCGCCGCGCCGCCGCCCAAGGCGCACGGCCATGGTCACGGCGCACCGGCCGCCAACCCGATGTCGACGCTGATCGTGCTGATTGTCGGTGCGCTCGCGATGTGGGGCATCGGTAGCGTCGCGCCGGCCGCCTTCATGTCGCACTTCACGGTGTTCGTGCTGGCGGTGTTCGTCGGCTACCAGGTGATCTGGAACGTGACGCCGGCCCTGCATACGCCGCTCATGAGCGTGACCAATGCCATCAGCGGCATCATCGTCATCGGCGCGCTGCTGCAGATCTCGACCGAGGGCTTCATGATCACGCTGCTGTCGGCGGCCGCAATCCTGCTCGCGACCATCAATATCGCCGGCGGATTCCTGGTCACCCAGCGCATGTTGCGCATGTTCCAGAAGTAGAGGCAGCCATGGGAACCGGAATCGTCACCGCGAGTTACATCATCGCCGCCGTGCTCTTCATCCTGAGCCTCGGCGGTCTCAGCAATCCCGAAACCGCGCGCCGCGGCAATGCCTACGGCATGGCCGGCATGTTGATAGCCATCGTCTCCACCGTGCTCGGCCCCGAGGTCACCGCCGGCGGCATGGCCATCCTGATATTGGTCATGCTGATCGGCGGCAGCATCGGCTTCATCGCCGCCAAGCGCGTGCAGATGACCGAGATGCCGGAACTGGTCGCGATGCTGCACAGCTTCGTCGGCCTGGCCGCCGTGCTCATCGGTTACGCCACTTATGTCGGCGGCACCGGCGACATGGAAGGCGCGGAGAAGACCATCCACGAGGTCGAAATCTACCTAGGCATCCTGATCGGCGCCGTGACCTTCACCGGCTCGGTGGTCGCTTTCGGCAAGCTGCGCGGCAAGATCGACGGCAAGCCGTTGACCCTGCCGGGGCGACACTGGCTGAACCTGGGGCTCGGTCTCGCCTGCGTGTGGCTGGGTTCGAGTTTCATCCACGGCGGCGGCGCCTTGCCGCTGATCGTGATGACGCTCATCTCGCTCGCCTTCGGCGTGCACATGGTGATGGCCATCGGCGGCGCCGACATGCCGGTCGTGGTGTCGATGCTGAACAGCTATTCCGGCTGGGCGGCGGCGGCCACCGGCTTCATGCTGTCGAACGATCTCTTGATCGTGACCGGCGCGCTGGTCGGCTCCAGCGGCGCGATCCTCTCCTACATCATGTGCCGCGCCATGAACCGCCAGTTCCTGTCGGTGATCGCCGGTGGTTTCGGTTCATCGGGCGGTGGCCCGGTGGCGGCCATCGAGGGCGAGGTCAATCCCTTGAGCCCGGAAGAAACCGCCGAGCTGCTGCGCGAAGCGTCGAGCGTCGTGATCGTGCCGGGCTACGGCATGGCTGTCGCCCAGGCGCAGAACACGGTGTACGAGATCACCAAGAACCTGCGCGATCGCGGCAAGACCGTGCGCTTCGCCATCCACCCGGTGGCGGGCCGCATGCCCGGCCACATGAACGTGCTGTTGGCGGAAGCGCGCGTGCCCTACGACATCGTGCTGGAGATGGACGAGATCAACGAAGACTTCGCGTCCACCGACGTGGTGCTGGTGATCGGCGCCAATGACATCGTCAATCCCTCGGCCCAGGACGAGCCCAACAGCCCCATCGCCGGCATGCCGGTGCTGGAGGTGTGGAAGGCGCAGACCGCCATCGTCATGAAGCGCTCGATGGCGAGCGGCTATGCCGGCGTCGACAATCCGCTGTTCTTCAAGGACAACACCCGCATGCTGTTCGGCGATGCCAAGCAGAGCCTGGATGCGGGGTTGAAGGCCTTGCCGTGCTGAGTTGCCTGCGAGGGCGCGAGCTCGGTCGCGCCCTCGTGTCGGTCTTCGCGAACCGAAGTGGCGCCGAGTTCTTGCTTGAATCTGGAATCGTCAGACTGAAGTCTGACCCACAGGTGTCTCTCCTTCCATTTGTGGGTCAGACTTCAGTCTGACATCCGCGCCCACCGCGAGGCGCCAGCCACGACCTCACCTTCCCACCGCGAACCAGCCCTTGCCCTTCAGGCAACGCAGCATGCCGACCGTCACCACCTTGGCGTTCGGCGCGACGGTGTGGGCATCGCCGAGCGTCGTGCCGCAGCTGGCCTGGTCGGCTTCGAGGCCGCCGGCGGTGCCGCCGAGTTTCCACCAGCTCGCAACCGTCAATTTCTTCAGCGGGTCGGCGGGTGGCGTGGCCGTCGGCTTGGCGGCCTGGGGTATGGACTCACCCGCGCGGCCCGCGGCTGCCACGCTGATGGTCGGCGCCGCGTGAGTCACCGCGATGTCGTCACTGGCTTGCGCTTGCTCGGCAAACAGGACTGCGTCGCCGCTCGGCTTGGCGTAGACGAAGCCCGCCGCATTCAGGCACGCCTTGTAGGCTTCCACGTCGGCGCTCTGCGCCCGGCAGGCCTGTTCGGTGGCCTGCATCTGAGCGGGGCCGGCGCCGCGTTTGAACGTGACTTCGGCACAGCCATTCAGCAAGACCAGGGTACAGCCACAGGCCAGCAGCGCCGCGCGGCGCCCGGTATCGAGCCAGGTGTTCAATTCAATATCCCCTCGCGGATCACGAACTCGGCGATGGTGTCGAGACCACGGCCTTCGCGCAGGTTGGTAAAGACATAGGGGCGCGTGCCGCGCATGCGCCGGGTGTCGCTTTCCATGACCTCCAGCGACGCGCCGACATGGGGCGCGAGATCAATCTTGTTGATGACCAGCAGATCCGAGCGCGTGATGCCGGGCCCGCCCTTGCGCGGGATCTTCTCGCCCTCGGCGACGTCGATGACGTAGATGGTGAGATCGGCTAGCTCCGGGCTGAAGGTCGCGGCGAGGTTGTCGCCGCCACTTTCCACCAGCACCAGATCGAGATCCGGGAAGCGCGTGCAGAGCTCCTCGATGGCGGCGAGATTCATGGACGCGTCTTCGCGGATGGCGGTGTGCGGGCAGCCGCCGGTCTCGACGCCGACGATGCGATCGGGTGTCAGTGCCTGGCTCCTGATCAGGAACTCGGCGTCCTCGCGCGTGTAGATGTCGTTGGTGACGGCGGCAATCTGGTAGTCGTCGCGCAGGCGCTTGCACAGGGCGTCCATGAGCGCGGTCTTGCCCGAGCCCACCGGCCCGCCGATACCGACCCGCAGCACCGGCTTGTTGCGTGGCAGGGGATTCAACATGGGTATTTCCTCAGGTTCAGCGCTTGCGCGCATCAGGAACGGAACAGTCGGGTGTACTGGGTTTCGTGCAAGGCGCTGGCCATGGCGAGCGCCGGCAGGCTGCCGCCGATGTCGTCGTCATCGAGCGTGAGGCCAATGGCCACGGCGCGGCTCAAGGGCTCGAGCAACTCGCACAGCAGACGTTGGCCGGCCACTTGCCCGAGCGGAATGAGCTTCACGCCCGCCAGCACCTGGCCTTCCAGCCACGCCCAGGCATAGGCCTCGGCGGCACTGTCCCGTGGCACCAGCCAGTGCACCGCCGCGCAGGCGAAGCTCGCCGCGAGCGGCACCTTGCGGCCCGCCGGCAAGGGCAGGTGCTCGACACCGAGATCGCGCAACAGGCGCGCCAGCGCCAGGCCGCGATCGCAGTCGTCGGCGCGCAGTTCGCGCGTCTCGCGTTGCGCGATGAGTTCCGCGCTGCGCATCGTCATGGTCTCGACATCTCCGTGTGCGGCGGCCTCATGGAGGCGCGCGTAGAGCGGGATGTCGACGGCGCCCAGGCCCTGTTCGAGCTGATCACGCAGCCACGCCGCCAGCGAGGCGGCGTCTTTCACCCAGCCAAGCTCGACCGCCATCTCGAGACCCTGGGAATAGGCGTAGGCGCCTATCGGCAGGCTCGGGCTCGCGAGCTGCATGCAACGCATCAAGGCGGACACGCCGCGGTTCAATGGGCGTGCCCATGGCCGTGCGCGTGGCCATGGCCGGCCGCCAGCGCGGTGCCCGCGTAGGCGCCGCTTTCGGGCTCGAACACCACCGCTTCCTCGACCACGCTCAAGCCCAGTTGTTCGAGCATGTCGGCCAGTACGTGGTCGCGCAGGCAGCGCACCCAACCTGGCCCCACCGCGATGGCGACGTGACGATTGCCGAGGTGATAGCAGGCCCGCGCGAGGCGCAGCGGATCGCTGGTGCGCGCCGTCATCACCGCTTCCGGCGCGGCCTGCACGCGTACCACCGAGTGATCTTCGCCGCGCAGCAGGTCGCCATCGCGCAGCACCGTGCCGGGCGGCAACATCAGCGCCGCCTCGCGGCGGCTGTCCAGCACCACGCGCTGGCGGCTTTTCTGTCGCTGCTCGAAAGCCAGCGTCAGCGAATCAGTGACCGAGGTCGCCGGGCCGGTGAGTTTCTGTATCAGGCGTTGCATGGCGGGCTCTTCGTCAAAACAGGAAATAGCGTTGCGCCAGCGGCAGCACCGCGGCGGGTTCGCAGGTCAGGAGTTCACCGTCGGCGCGCACTTCGTAGGTCTGGCTGTCGACCTCGATGTGCGGCCGCGCGTCGTTCAACACCATGTCGGCCTTGCCGATGCGGCGCGTGTTGGCCACCACGCCGACGAGGCGTTTCAATCCCAGGCTTGCCGGCACGCCGGCCGCCGCGGCCGCCTGCGAAATGAAAGTCATGGAGGTCGCGCCGAGCGCGCCGCCGTAAGCGCCGAACATCGGCCGGAAATGCACCGGCTGCGGGGTCGGAATGGACGCATTGGCATCGCCCATCGGCGCCGCCACGATCATGCCGCCCTTGACGATGAGGCTGGGCTTGGCGCCGAAGAAGGCCGGCTTCCACAACACCAGGTCGGCGAGCTTGCCGACCGCGATGCTGCCCACTTCATGGGCGATGCCGTGGGTGATGGCCGGATTGATGCAGATCTTGGCGATGTAGCGCTTCACGCGGCCGTTGTCGTGGCGCGCCGGGTCGCCGGCCAGCGCGCCGCGCTGCACCTTCATCTTGTGCGCGGTCTGCCAGGTGCGCGTCACCACTTCGCCGACGCGGCCCATGGCCTGGGAATCGGACGAGATCATGGAGAACGCGCCGAGGTCGTGCAGGATGTCCTCGGCGGCGATGGTCTCGCGGCGAATGCGCGATTCGGCGAACGCCACGTCCTCGGCGATCGATGGCGACAGGTGATGGCAGACCATCAACATGTCGAGGTGCTCGTCGATGGTGTTGATGGTGTAGGGCCGCGTGGGGTTGGTGCTGGACGGCAGCACGTTCGCTTCCATGCACACCTTGATGATGTCCGGCGCATGGCCGCCGCCGGCGCCCTCGGTGTGGTAGGTGTGAATGGCGCGGCCCTTGCAGGCCGCCACCGTGTGCTCGACGAAACCCGACTCGTTCAAGGTGTCGGTGTGGATGGCGACCTGCACGTCGTGCTTGTCGGCCACCGCCAGGCAGTTGTCGATGGCGGCCGGTGTCGTGCCCCAGTCCTCGTGCAGCTTCAAGCCGATGGCGCCCGCCGCCACCTGTTCTTCGAGCGCCGCCGGCAGGCTGGCATTGCCTTTACCGAGAAAGCCCAAGTTGATGGGCAGGCCTTCCGCCGCTTCCAGCATGCGCGCCATGTACCAGGGCCCCGGCGTGCAGGTGGTGGCATTGGTGCCGGTGGCCGGGCCGGTGCCGCCACCGAGCAGGGTGGTGACGCCCGACATCAGCGCCTCGTCCACCTGCTGCGGGCAGATGAAATGGATATGGCTGTCGATGGCGCCGGGCGTGACGATTTGCCCTTCGGCGGCAATCACTTCGGTACCCGGGCCAATGATGATGCTCACGCCCGGCTGCACGTCGGGATTGCCGGCCTTGCCGATGCCGACGATGCGGCCATGACGCACGCCGATGTCGGCCTTGACGATGCCCCAGTGGTCGACGATGAGCGCGTTGGTGATGACGAGATCGACCGCGCGGGTGTTGTCGTACTGGCTCTGACCCATGCCATCGCGGATGACCTTGCCGCCGCCGAAGGTCACTTCCTCGCCGTACAGCGTGTGATCGTGCTCGACCTCGATGACGAGCGCGGTGTCGGCCAGGCGCAGGCGGTCGCCGCTGGTGGGGCCGTAGAGTTCGCCATAGGCGCGACGCGAGAGGCGGCTCACGAGGCGTCCTCCAGGGCACCCATCACCGCACCCTGAAAGCCGTAGACCTTGCGCGCGCCGCCGAAGGCGACGAGTTGCACGCGGCGCGTCTGGCCCGGTTCGAAGCGCACCGCGGTGCCGGCCGCGATGTTGAGGCGATAGCCGCGCGTCGCCGCGCGCTCGAAGGCCAGCGCCGGGTTGGTTTCGAAGAAGTGGTAGTGCGAGCCGACCTGTATCGGTCGGTCGCCGGTATTGGCGACTTCGATGTCGAGCGTTGCGCGACCGACGTTCAGTTCGATATCGCCGTCGGCCGGCAACAGTTCGCCGGGAATCAATTCTCCGGCAGGCATGGCGTCAGCTATCACTTGCGGCTCTCCGGCATGGGTTCGTCAGACGATCGGGTCATGGACGGTCACGAGCTTGGTGCCGTCGGGAAACGTCGCCTCGACCTGCACGTCGTGGATCATGGCGGGCACGCCCGCCATCACGTCGTCGGCGCTGAGCACCGTGCGGCCGAGCGTCATCAGTTCCGCCACCGTGCGCCCGTCGCGCGCGCCTTCGAGGATGGCGGCGCTGATCAGCGCCACCGCTTCCGGGTGATTCAATTTCAGGCCGCGTGCGCGCCGCCTCTCGGCCAGCAGCGCGGCGGTGAACAACAGCAGCTTGTCGCGTTCGCGGGGCAGGAGATCCATGCTTCATTCCACTCGTGATTCAAGTTGACCAGATACGAGGCGCGTGGGCTTCGCGCGCCAGCAGGGTAGGGCGCAGGGCGCTCCACAGGCGTTCGCACAGGGTGCGCAGCGGCGCGACGTGCGTCGCAAGCAAGCGACACACCAGCAGGTCTTCGAGCAAGGTGGCGCCGGCGAGCGTCGATGGCGTCGCCGCCAGGCAGGCGCGCGCGACGTCGAGATGGGCGGTGTCGGCGCCGCTGGCGATGAGCGTGGCCGAAGCGGCATGGCCGCGCAGGCCGGCGCCATCGGCATCGAGGGCGCGACCTTGCGCGGGGCGCAGACGTTCGAGCAACACGGGCGAGCCGTCGCGGTAGAGGGCAATGCGCTGATCGACGCTGCCCAGCGCGAAGCCCTCGCCGCAGGCCGGCCGGCCGAGGCACAACAGTTCCCAACCCACGAAGCGCGCGCGCGGTGCGAGATCGATACGCGTGCTGATGGCGGCACGCGCGGCCTCGAACAGCAGGTTCTCCTGCGGCAGCCATTCCAGGCAGGCGTCGTCTTCCACCGCGAAGCGCTGCGTCAAGCGCGACACCTGCGCGCTGGAACGATAGAAGCGCGTGGCCGAGGGCGTGGTCAGCAGCACCTGCGCGCCGGCGGCGAGCGTGACCGTCACATGCAATTCATCGCCGCCGACGATGCCTGCCGGCGGATGAATGAGATAGGCGTGGCACACGTCGGCGCTTTCGGGATGGAAGGGGCGCTGCACCAGCAGCGGCCCGCTATGACGCTGCGCGGTGAGGCGCGTGCGCGCACCGCGCAACGCGAACTCGAGCGCGAGTTCGGCGCGCCACGGCAGCGTGGTGGCGGCGACGCTCAAGCTTCAGCCCATCCACACCAGGGCGAGGCCCAGCACGCCGCTCGCGCTCAAGGCGCCGCGCAGCACGCGCGCATGGCGGCCGTCGTTGATGCGCGTTGCGATGGCGAAGCCGGCGGCGTGCAGCAGCACCGAGCCGAGCACGAACCAGGCGCCCGCCCAGCCCAGGCCCGCGAGTTCGCTGCCGTGGGCGTGGCCGTGAAAGATGCCGGCCACGGCGCTGACGAGCAGGCAGGCCAGCGCCGGAAGCCGCGCCTCGCGCGCCGCCAGCGGGCCGAGCAACACCACGCTGAGCGCAATGCCGGTCTCGACCGCCGGCAGCGGCACGCCACCGGCGCCGAGCGCGGCGCCCGCCATCAAGCCGCCGACGAAGCCGAGCGGCGGCAGCAGGCGACGCGCCGACGTGGTGAGCGCCGCCCATGCGCCGACGACCAGCATGGCCAGCACATGATCGAGGCCAAGGAAAGGATGGATGAAAGCCTGCCATTCGGCGGCATGGGCGGCGAGCGGATGGGCTTCGGCCAGGGGCGCGGCCAACAGGCCGATGAGCAGGGCCGGGGTGTGCGTGAGTTTGAATGACATCGACATGAATCTCCTGGAAATGAAACGACACATCAGACCGACAGGTACTGACGCACCAATTCGTCGTTCAATTGGTCCATGGCGTCACTCGCCACCACGCGGCCCTTGTCCATCACGCAGAAGCGATCGGCCACGCGCCGCGCAAAGGGCAGCTTCTGTTCAACCAGCAGTACCGTGAGCCCCAGTTCGCGATTCAAGCGCAGGATGAGATCGCCAATCTCGCGCACGATGTTCGGCTGTATGCCTTCGCAGGGCTCATCGAGAATCAACAGGCGCGGCTCCAGCACCAGCGCACGGCCAATGGCGAGTTGCTGCTGCTGACCGCCCGACAGGTCACCGCCGCGACGGCGCAGCATCTTCTTCAACACCGGGAACATTTCGTAGACGCGCGCCAGGGCCGCGTGGCCGTGGCCGCCGCGCGTGGTGATGCCGAGGCGCAGGTTTTCTTCCACCGTCAGGCGCGGAAAGATCTCGCGGCCTTGCGGCACGTAGCCGATGCCGAGACGCGCGCGGCTTTCGGCCGGCTGCCCGGCCAGCGCCACGCCGTCCAGCGTCATGTCGCCGTCACGCACGCTTTCGAGCCCCATCACACAGCGCAGCAGGGTCGATTTGCCGACGCCGTTGCGGCCCATCAGGCAAGTGCAGGCGCCGCTCGCCACCTCGAGGTCGAGATCCCACAGCGTGTGGCTCTCGCCATAGAACTGGTTGAGTTTGCTGATCGTGAGCATCACGCCCCCAGGTAGACTTCGCGCACGCGCGGGTCGTTCTGTACGTCCTGCATGCTGCCCTCGGCCAGCACGTGGCCTTCATGCAGCACCGTGACCTTGCGTGCGATGGAACGCACGAAGTCCATGTCGTGCTCCACCACCACCACCGAGCGCTGGCCGGCCAGCGCCACCAGCAATTCGGCGGTGCGTTCGGTTTCCTGGTGGGTCATGCCCGCCACCGGTTCGTCGATCAGGAGTAGTTGCGGTTCCTGCATCAGCAGCATGCCGATCTCGAGCCACTGTTTCTGGCCATGGGACAAGGCGCCGGCGCGCTGTTCGCGCTGCGCGGCGAGCCCCACCAGGTCGAGGGTCTCGGCGATGCGATCGAGGGCCGCGCCGTCAAGGCGCGCGCGCAGGCTGTGCCATACGCCCTTGCTGGCGCGCATGGCGAGCTCGAGATTGGTCGCCACCGGCAATTGTTCGAACACCGTCGGCTTCTGGAACTTGCGCCCGATGCCGGCCTCGGCAATCTCGGGTTCGCTCATCTTCAGCAGGTTGAGGCGCGGACCGAACCACGCACGGCCGCGGTCGGGGCGGGTCTTGCCGGTGATGACGTCCATCATGGTGCTCTTGCCGGCGCCGTTGGGGCCGATGATGCAACGCAGTTCGCCGCGCTCGATGTAGAGCGTCAGTTCATTCAATGCACGAAAGCCGTCGAAGCTGACGGTGATGTTCTCGACGTACAGGTTGCCTTCGCCGACGCGCGACGAGATGCCAGCCGCGTCGCTGCCGGCGCGCGTGAAGTCATCCCACCAGGTCGGCGCCGCGGCGGGTGTCGACGGCGCGTTCATGCCCATTGCTCCCTGCGCAGGTAGCCGGCGATGCCGCGCGGGATGAGCAGGGTCACCAGCACGAACATCGCGCCAAGCACGAACAGCCACAACTCCGGCAGCGCGCCGGTGAAATAGGTCTTGGCGAAGTTGACGACGAAGGCGCCGAGCAGCGCGCCGTAGAGCGTGCCGCGGCCGCCCACCGCCACCCAGATCACGAGTTCGATGGAGTTGAGCGGTGAGAACTCGCCGGGATTGATGATGCCGACCTGTGGCACGTAGAGCGCGCCGGCAATGCCGGCCAGCATCGCCGAGGCGGTGAACACCCACAGCTTGTAGTGCTCGACCTTGTAGCCGATGAAGCGCGCGCGGTTCTCGGCGTCGCGCACCGCCACCAACACGCGCCCGAACTTCGAATTGATGAGCGCGCGGCAACCGGCGTAGGCCAGCGCCAGGGCCAGCGCCGAGGCCACGAACAGCGCATTGCGCGTGCCGTCGGCGGCGAGATCGAAGCCGAGCATGTCCTTGAAGTCGGTCAGGCCGTTGTTGCCGCCAAAGCCCATCTCGTTGCGGAAGAAGGCCAGCAGCAGCGCATAGGTCAGCGCCTGCGTGATGATCGACAGGTACACGCCGGTGACGCGCGATCGGAACGCGAAATAGCCGAACACGCCGGCCAGCACGCCCGGCGCCAGCACCACCATCGCCATCGCGTAGGGAAAACTCTCGAAGCCCCACCATGCGACCGGCAGTTCCTGCCAGTTGAGGAACACCATGAAGTCGGGCAGGTCGGCATTGCCGTACACGCCGCGCTCGCCGATCTGGCGCATGAGGTACATGCCCATCGCATAGCCGCCCAGCGCGAAGAACGCACCGTGGCCCAGGCTCAGGATGCCGCCGAAGCCCCACACCAGGTCCACCGACAGCGCCAGCAGGGCATAGCACAGGTACTTGCCGAGCAGGGTCACGGTGTAGGTCGATACGTGCAGCGAAGATGTTTCCGCCGTGCCGAGATTGAGCGTCGGTACCGCCACCGCCATCAGCAGCAGCAGGCCGTAGACGAAACGGTCGGGATGCATGCGTGCGAGTGCGCTCATCGCTCAACCCTCCGCCGCGCGGCCGCGCTGCGGAAACAGTCCGCGCGGCCATTTCTGTATGAACAGGATGATGAACACCAGCACCAGGATCTTGGCCAGCACCGCGCCGGCGAAAGGCTCGAGAAACTTGTTGGCGATGCCGAGCGAAAGGCCCGCCACCAACGTGCCCCACAAATTGCCGACGCCGCCGAACACCACCACCATGAACGAATCGATGATGTAGGACTGGCCGAGATTGGGGCCGACATTGGTCAACTGGCTCAAGGCCACGCCGGCGAGACCGGCCACGCCCGAACCGAGGCCGAAGGTCAAGGCATCCACCCAGCCCGCGCGCACGCCCATGGCGCGCGCCATCGCGCGGTTCTGGGCGACGGCACGCACCTTGCAGGCCGAGCGCGGTAAAGCGCAGCAGCGCCAGCAGTGCGAGAAACACCAGCGCGCTGAAGGCAATGATGTAGAGCCGGTTCCAGGTCAGTGCCAGCGCATCACCCACCAGCAGTTGGCCACTCATCCACTGCGGCGTGGCCACCGCGCGGTTGAGCGGCGAGAACACGCTGCGCACCACCTGCTGCAGGAACAGGCTGACGCCGAAAGTCGCGAGCAGGGTTTCCAGCGGGCGCCCGTAGAGAAAGCGCACGATGCCGCGCTCGATGACGATGCCGACCAGGGCGGCGACCAGGAACGCAGCGGGAATGGCCAGCGCCAGCGACTGTTCGATGTGGTGCGGAAAGGCCTGCTGCACCACGTAGGTGGTATACGCGCCGAGCATCATCATTTCGCCGTGCGCCATGTTGATGACACCCATCACGCCGAAGGTGATGGCGAGGCCAGTGGCGGCCAGCACCAGCACGAAGCCGAGGCTGAGTCCGAAGAACACCGTTTGTATGAATTCGTAGCGCGCGCGTCGCTCGTCGATCATGCGCAGCGCGCGCGCCGCCGCCACGCGCACTTCCATGGACGGCTCCATGGCTTTGCCGTCGGCATCCTTGGCCAACAGCGCGGCGAGGCGATTACGTACTTCGCCGAGCATGCTGCCACTCACGGTCTCGACCGCCGCCAGGCGTTGCGCCTGGTCGGCATGGCCGAAGTTCGCGAGCGCCAGCACCACGTTCATGGCGCGGCGCACCTTGGCATCCTGTTCCTTGGCCAGGGCTTGTTCGAGCGCGGCGGCGGTGGCGGGCGTATCGTCGCCGGCCAGCGCTTCGACCGCCGCGCGTCGCGCGGCGGGATCGGGATTGGCCAGCGACAGCCTCGCCAGTGCGCCACGCAGCACCACGCGCAGCGGGTTGTTGATCACGACTTTCTTGAGATTGGCGAGCTGTTCGGCGCCGAGCGCACTGCCGTCCAGGGCGTCGCTGATGGCGGTCTCGGCATCGGTGGTGGCGGTGATGACCATGCGACGATCGGATTTGCGCATCAGCAGGCGGCCGTCCAGCAGGGCGCCGAGGATGACGGCGGCGCGCGGCGAGCCACTGTCGGCAATGGTGGTGATGGCCGCGGTCTTGGCTTTGAAATCAAGGCCCATGAGTTGGGCGAGCGGCAGGTCGGCGTCGGTGGCGGTGCACGCCAGGCTCACGCATAGCAGGGCGAGAGCGAGCAGGGCACGGCACGGGCTGAAGAATGAAACACGCAACATGGGGTCTGAACGGTCTTGGAATAGGTCGGTTGCAAGGCCGTGGCCACGCTGGCCGCGCATTCCTTGCGCGGTCAGCGGGTCACGTGGGGGAAACCCTACTTGTAGTTCTGTCCCGAACACTTCTTGGTGACGGTGTTGTAGTTGCCGCAGTTGAGCTTGTCGGTCCAATCGGCTTCGATAATCTTGCTGTCCGGCAGGAAGTCGGACCAGGCGTCACCCGGCACCAGGCCCTCGGTCTTCCACACCGTCTCGAACTGGCCGTTGGCCTGGATCTCGCCGATCAGCACCGGCTTGGTGATGTGGTGATTGGGCAGCATCTTCGACACGCCACCGGTGAGGTTGGGCGTCTCGACACCGATGATGGCCTTCTGCACCGCCGCTGGGTCGGTCGACTTCGCCGCCTCGACCGCCTTCACCCACATGTTGAAGCCGATGACATGGGCTTCCATGGGGTCATTGAAGGTGCGCTTGTCGTTCTTGATGAACGTGTGCCAGGTCTTGATGGCGGCGGCATTGGCCGGATCTTCGATGCTCATGAAGTAGTTCCAGGCGGCGAGATGGCCGACCAGCGGCTTGGTGTCGATGCCCGACAGCTCTTCCTCGCCGACCGAGAATGCCACCACCGGGATGTCGGCCGCCGACACGCCCTGGTTGCCGAGTTCCTTGTAGAAGGGCACGTTGGCATCACCGTTGATGGTCGACACCACCGCGGTCTTCTTGCCGGCCGAGCCGAACTTCTTGACGTCTGACACGATGCTCTGCCAGTCGGAATGACCGAAGGGCGTGTAGTTGATCATGATGTCTTCGGCGGCCACGCCCTTGGCCTTCAGATAGGCCTCGAGGATCTTGTTGGTGGTGCGCGGATAGACGTAATCCGTGCCCGCCAGCACCCAGCGCTTCACACCGAGATCGTTCATGAGGTAGTCGACGGCGGGAATCGCCTGCTGGTTCGGCGCCGCCCCGGTGTAGAACACGTTCTTCGACGACTCCTCGCCTTCGTACTGCACCGGGTAGAACAACAGGCCATTCAATTCCTCGAACACCGGCAGCACGGATTTGCGTGACACGGAAGTCCAGCAGCCGAACACCGCCGCGACCTTGTCCTTGGCCAGCAATTCGCGGGCCTTTTCGGCGAACAGCGGCCAGTTGGAGGCCGGGTCGACCACCACCGCTTCGAGTTTCTTGCCGAGCAGGCCGCCCTTCTTGTTCTGCTCGTCGATCAACATGAGCATGGTGTCCTTCAGCGTGGTTTCGCTGATGGCCATGGTGCCCGACAGGGAATGGAGGACGCCGACCTTGATGGTGTCTTCAGCCCGGACAGGCGTGGTCGACACCACCAAGGCGGCGACCATGGAGGTCAGCAGGGAGCGTATGGAAAATTTCATCGAATTCTTTCCTCGTTTCTAGTGACGTGGTAGCGCTTAAAGCTGCAGCTGGAAGGCCAGCTTGATGGCGTCGATGTCTGCGCCGCTGGCGCCCGGCGCGAAGTTGGTCAGGCCTTTGCTCGCGATGTCGCCGTGCTGGTAGAACAGCGAGATGCGCGCGTTGTGGCCGTCGATGATGTAGTTGACGCCGCCTTCGATCTCATCGCGGTCGGCGCTGTCGTCCGGGTAGATGGCCGAGTAGCGCACGTAGGGCTGAATGCGGCCGATGCCGATCATTTGCGGGAACATGTACAGGCCGACCACCGAGAACGAGTCACCGCTGAACTGGCAGAAGCAGTCCGCATCGGCGAACGCCAGCACGTCGTAGTCGGAGTCGTAGTTCTTGTACTCGCCGTTGAAGGTCACCACGCCCTTGCCGGGCAGCACCTTCTCGAAGATGACGTCGGCGCTGATGTTGCGATAGTCGCCGGGATTCAGGAACGAACCGGCGCCGTCTTCCTGGTACTGGAAGGCGATGGCGACGGTGAAGATGTCGCCGCCGGTGCCGTAGTAGGTGCCGCTGGTGTAGTAGCCGGGGTTCTTCTCGACCGACAGGAAGTTGTAGGCGACGCGGCCGGCGTAGAGCAGGTTGTCATCCTGGTTGGGACCGAAGGCCGCCGAGGACTCGAGGCCGTTGAACACGCCGAACACGTATTGCAGGGCGCCGCCGGGCCCGTCGCGCCCCACACGTTGACGCCGTGGTCGCGGCCGTACACGCCGGCGCCGCCGCTGCCGAAGCTGCCGCTGAAGTCGGAAGTCTCGAACGGCGTCTTGTAGGCGTCGTAGGTGGTGGAATAGTAGGGGCCGTTCAATTCCTGGCGCTCGGCCGGTACCAGCAGGCGCCCTGCCCACACATTGAAATAAGGGTTCAGTTCGAATTTCGCGATTGCATCGAGCAGGTGATAGCGCTCGCCCGGGCCGCCGCAGAACACGCACTCGGTGTTCAGTTCGAACTTGATGTATTGATGAATCTGGCCGTTGACATAGATGCGCGCGCTGTCGGCGTTGAAGTCCGTGCCCCAGTCTCCGTTCGGCGCATTGTCTTCCATGGCCGTGAACGAGCCGCGTGCGGCCGCGCCGATGCTGATCCACTTGGTGTCATCGATGGCAATCTTGCCGCCCGCGTTTGCCGCTGCCGCGCCTAACAGCAGCGCGCCAGTCATCAGCGCTGCTATGGGCTCTTTGCACTTGGTCATTTAGGAGTCTCCTTCGCTGTCATCGTGCTTTGCATTGAGCCTGTCCGGGCATGTCGGCTTTTGCGAACTTCGTGCCAAGCAACGAAGACGATGAAAATCATCCGTTTAATGACTCGCGATGAATGGTGCGTGCGTGCGTCTGCACTACGGGAGAGCGATATCGTCGCGGCCGCACAATAATGGGGATGAACGCGACAACGCGCGGTGCACCAGTCGCGACAAATGCGACAGCACCGCGATGGAGCGATGCGCAAGGCCGCGCGGAAGCGTGGGCCGCGGCTGCTGTCGGCGAGGGGCCAGAAGCGAGAACGCCGTGTGCGGCGGGCAATACGTAGATGTCAGCGTGCACGCATCAACGCCGGGACGAAGACCGTGCGCTGAGCGTCGGTGGTGCACGATGTCGATGCTAAACTGCAACAGCCCAACCAGCGGAGTATCAGCAGTGGCCAGCGCGAAGACCCATCCTTCCTTTCGGCTCGATGCGAGCCAGTTGGCTGCCCTGTCCGAGCGCGCCATCACCAAGAGCTACCCGCGCCAGAGCGTGATCGTGAACGAAGGCGACCCGACCGACGCCATCTACATCATTCTCGAGGGCCGGGTGCGCATCTATCTCGCCGATCACAAGGGCAAGGAGGTCACGCTCAACGTGCAAGGGCCGGGCGAATACTTCGGTGAGCTGACCTTGGACGGTGGACCGCGCTCAGCCTCGGTCATGACCTTGGAGCCCTCGCGTTTCATGATCATTCCGCGCGAGTCGCTGGAGAGCTTCTTCGCCACCCATCCCGACTTCGCCATGCACCTGGTGCACAAACTCATCAGCCGCGTGCGAGTGCTGACCGAGCGCGTCAAGAGCCTCGCCCTGCAGGACGTCTATGGTCGCTTTCGCGGCATGCTGGAAGAACTGGCGGTGGAACAGGACGGCGTGCGGGTGGTGGAAGGGCGCATGACCCAATCGGACATCGCCGCGCGCATCGGCGCGTCGCGGGAGATGGTCAGCCGCATCCTGAGCGACCTCAAGACCGGTGGCTACGTGACCCAGGGCCGCCATCGCATCGTCATACATCGCAAGCTGCCGGCCGAATGGTGATGTGCATGGCCTGCGACTGGGCTACTGCGCTGCCCGGGCGCGGTGTCGCGTGCTCGCTCGCTCCTTGCCTATCCAAATGATATGTCTTCGTCGCTCGCTGCGCGGCTCCTTGCGCGCGGGCATGCTCGCTACGCCCATTCGCAGGCCGATAGGTTTGGAAACGGCTTCGGCGGCGCCCGCAGCGCGGTCGCGGCTGGTAGAATCGAATCCACATGATCAGTCTAGACGCGGTAGCGGTGCGGCGTGGTGGCCGCCTGCTGTTCGAGAACGCCACCCTCGCCATCCATGACGGCCAGCACGTCGGTATCACCGGCGGCAACGGCACGGGCAAGTCCACCCTGTTCAAACTGCTGCTGGGCGAACTCGGCCCGGACCAGGGCAACGTGCGCCTGCCGGGCGGCATGCGTATCGCGCACATGGCCCAGGAAGTGGTCGCCACGGCGGTCAGTGCGCTCGACTACGTGATCGACGGCGACCAGCAGCTGCGCGCCCATGAGCGCGCGTTGGCGGCGGCCGAGGCCGCGGGTGACGATGCGCGCATCACCGCCGCGCATGCCGAACTCGATCACATCGACGGCTACAACGCCCATTACCGCGCCGAGCAACTGCTGCATGGCCTCGGTTTCAGCCAGGCCGACTGCGCGCGGCCGGTGAGCGAATTCTCGGGCGGCTGGCGCATCCGTCTCAATCTCGCCCAGGCCCTGATGTGTCCGAGCGATCTGTTGCTGCTCGACGAGCCGACCAACCATCTCGACCTCGAAGCCACGCAGTGGCTGGAGGATTGGCTCAAGCGCTATCCCGGCACCTTGCTGCTGATCTCCCACGACCGCGATTTTCTCGATGCGGTGGTGACCCTCATCGCGCACATCGAACACGAGCAGTTGCGCCTGTACCGCGGCAACTACTCGGCTTTCGAGGTGCAGCGCGCCGAGCGTCTCGCCCAGCAACAGCAGATGTACCTGCGCCAGCAGAGCCGCGTGGCCGAGATCGAGGCCTTCGTGCGGCGTTTCCGCGCCAAGGCCTCCAAGGCGCGCCAGGCCCAGAGTCGGCTGAAGGAGCTGGAACGCATGCAGACGGTGGCGGCCGCCCACGTCGATTCACCGTTCGACTTCCGCATCCTCGAGGCCGACAAGGTCTCCGATCCGCTGCTGAGCCTGAACGATGTCGCGGTCGGTTACGCGGACCGCACGGTATTGCGCGGCATCAAGCTCAACCTGCATCCCGGTTCGCGCGTCGGCCTGTTGGGCGCCAACGGCGCCGGCAAGTCGACCTTCATCAAGACCCTGATGGGCGAACTCGCGCCGCTCGGCGGCGTGCTGACGCCGGGCACGCACCTGCGCATCGGTTACTACGCCCAGCAGCAGCTCGAGGTGCTGGACCTCGATGCCAGCGCCGCGCTGCACGTGCAGCGCCTCTCGCCCGAAGCCTCGGAGCAGAAGATTCGTAATTTTCTGGGCGGCTTCGATTTCCATGGCGACGCGGCCCTGACGCCTATCCGTCCGTTCAGCGGCGGTGAGAAGGCGCGCCTGGCGCTGGCGCTGGTGGCCTGGCAGCAGCCCAACCTGCTGTTGCTCGACGAGCCCACCAACCATCTCGACCTCGAGATGCGCCAGGCCCTGACCCTGGCCCTGCAGGAGTTCGGCGGCGCCATCGTGCTGGTCTCCCACGACCGCTACCTGCTGCGCAACTGCGTGGATGAATTCCAGCTCATTGAAGACGAGCGCCTGCAGCCCTTCGATGGCGACCTCGACGATTATCACAAGCGCCAACAGCAGCGTGATCGCGATAATGCCGCGCCGCCGCCGGAAGCGAGTGACGCTGGCGCGACGCCCGCGCGCGGCAAGCAGGCGCGCCAGGAGGCGGCGGCGCGTCGCGCGGAGGTGGCCCCGATGCGCAACGCGGTGAAGAAACTCGAACGGGCGATGGAGAAATCCCAGCACGAACTCGCTGACGTCGAGCGGCGCCTCGCCGACGGCGCGCTCTACGAAGCGCCACGCAAGGCCGAGCTCACCGAGCTGTTGCAAACGCGCGGCCGTCTGCAGCAGCAGTTGTCGGACCAGGAGACCGAGTGGCTGGAGAAGCAGGAAGCATTGGAGAAACTCGAATCGTAGGTGCGAATTCATTCGCACGCTCACGCCGAACGCGGCGCCACGCCTTGCAATGTGCGATTGAAATCGCACCTACGGTGGGTGCGGATTTATTTGCACGCCCGTGCCGGGAATGGCGCCCTTGAATGCGCGATTGAAATCGCACCCGCAACGGCGATGCGGTGTGCGGCTCAGTGCAGGCGCGGTGGCTTGAGTTCGGTCTCGCCGGGCGCTTCGAGCGGCGGCGCCTGCAGGATGCGGCCCGCGCGCGCCGCGAGCCAGCGTTCCAGCTCGGCCGCCGGCATCGCCCGCCCCAGGTAGAAGCCCTGCATCTCGTCGCAGCGATGCTGGCGCAGGAAGGCGAGCTGCGCACTGTTTTCCACGCCTTCGGCGATCACCGACAGGCGCATGCTGTGGGCCATCGCGATCACGGCGCGGGTGATGGCCGCATCGCCCGGGTCGCTGTTGAGATCGCGGATGAAGGATTGATCAATCTTCACCTGGTCGACCGGCAGCTGCTTGAGATTGGCCAGCGACGCGAAGCCGGTGCCGAAATCGTCGATCGCGATGCGCAGGCCAAGATCCTTCAACGCCTGCAGCAGGCGGCCCGCGCGTTCGCGCTCGTGCATCACCGCGCTCTCGGTGATTTCGAGCGTGATGCTGCGCGCGTCGGCGCCGCTGCGTTCGAGCGCCGATTTGACGCTGCCCAGCCAGTTGTCGCTGGCGAGCTGACGGGCCGAGACATTGACGCCGATCTTGAGCGCCAGGCCCGCCAGCTGCCAGGCGCGCGACTGCCGGCAGGCCTCGTGGAATACCCATTCGCCGATGTGCTGAATGAGATCCGATTCCTCCGCGACCGGTACGTAATCGCCGGGCAGCAGCAGGCCGCGTTCGGGATGATGCCAGCGCAGCAGCGCTTCGGCGCCGGTCACGTGGTCGCTGTCCAGCGCCAGGGTCGGCTGGTAGTAGAGTTCGAACTCGTGGTTGCGCAGTGCGTGATGCAGGGCATTGGCCACCTGCAGATGCTGACGCGCGCGCGCGTCGTAGGCTTCGTCGTAGTAACCGATGCCATTGCGCTCGCGCTGCTTGACGCGATGCAGGGCCGCGTCGGCATGTTTGAACAGGCTCTCGACGTCCTCGCCGTCGCGCGGATAGAGACTGACGCCGACGCTGCCGGTGATGCGCACGTCGTGGTTTTCGAGCACGTAGGGTTCGTTGCCGATGTCGAGAAAGCGGCGCGCCAGTTCGTCGATGCTGGC
Organism: Pseudomonadota bacterium; assembly: GCA_016719885.1. Classification (NCBI taxonomy): domain Bacteria; kingdom Pseudomonadati; phylum Pseudomonadota; species Pseudomonadota bacterium. The sequence continues at coordinate 122,279 of JADJYF010000001.1, forward strand.
CGCCGGGTCGATGCCGGTCAGAAGGATGCCGAACTGGTCGCCGTCCCAGCGCGCGACGGTGTCGTGGGGGCGCGCGGTCAGCGCCAGGCGTTCGCCTATTTCGACCAGCAGCGCATCGCCGGTGGCATGGCCGTGACTGCTGTTGATGTATTTGAAGCCATCGAGATCGAGAAACAGCACCGCCAGCATGTCGCCGTCGCGGCGCGCCGCGGCGATGGCCTGCGCCACGCGGTCGGCCAACAGCTCGCGATTGGGCAGGCGCGTCAAGGCATCGTGGGTGGCCTGGTGCGCCACCTGGCGTGACAGCGACAGGTTCTCGGTCACGTCGTGAAAGGCGATCACCGCGCCTTGGCGCGTGCCGTCGTCGGCCACTATCGGGCTGGCCGTGATGCGCACCGCGTAGGGGTCGCCGAGGCGCCTGTTGAGCAAGGCATAGGACGGCGAGCGCACCGAGCGATTCTCGGCCAGCGCCTGGCCGATGACCTGGGCAGCCTTGTCGCGCTCGGCTTTCTGCGCCGACCAGAAGATGCTCGAGATGTGGCGACCGACGGCATCGCGGCGCGCATGCTCGCTCAAGGCCTCGGCGACCGGGTTCATGTAGGTGACGAGGCCATCGTGGTCGGTGGTCACCACCGCGTCGCCGATCGCATGCAGGGTGGCGCGTGCCAGTTCCTTTTCGCGACGCAGGCTGCGGGCCGCGCGCTCCACCCGTCGCCAGCTCCACAGCGGATAGCTGCAGGCGCCGGCAAGCAGCGCCGGCGCGGGCGCCAGCCACAGTTCGAAGGCGAGCAGCAGGATTACCGGTACGGCGACGGTCAAGACCATCAACACGCCGGCCACCGCCAGGCCCTGGCGTGGCGAACAGCGCGGATACAGCAGCGCCGGCGCCAGCGCGAACAGCGACAGCAGCGCGGCGTAGAGCGGACCGCGCAGCGGCGTCACCCAATTGCGATTGCGCAGGTTGTCGAGCACCGTGGCGTTGAACTCGACGCCCGACATCGGCTGCGCCTCGCCCGACACCGGCGTGGCGAGGCTGCGGCCGAGTCCGGCGGCGGTCACGCCCACCAGCACGAAACGCCCGTGCAGACGGTTCAGCAGCGCATCCTGCTCCAGTACGTCGGCGAACGACACTTCGCGAAAACGCCCGGGCGGACCGAGAAAATTCACCAGCAGGCGATAGTCGCGCAGCCACTGTCCGCTGCCGGCCGTCGAGGTCGGCGCGCGGGTTTCGCCGGGCAGGTGCTGCCATTCGCCGGGTGCCACCTGTTCGAGCATGGCCAGCGCCAGGCTCGGCCACACCGGCGACGACAGGCCGGCCTGCAGGTAGACGCTGCGGATCACCGAATCGCGATCGAGCTCGGTGTCGACATGCCCGAGCTTGGCCGCGACCTGGGCGAAGGCGCGCAAGGGCTGCACTTCGCGCAGGGGGCCGTCGGCGCTCTCCTGGTCGGGAAACACCGGCAGCACCACGTTGCCATTGGCGGCGATGGCGCCGGCCAGGTGGGTGTCGCCGCCGTCGCCATTGGCGGCCTCGGCGAACATGATGTCGAAGGCCACCGCGCGCACGCCGACGCGGGTCAGACGCTCGAGCAGTTGCGCATGCACGTGGCGTGACCACGGCCAGCGCCCGAGCTGCTTGAGACTGCGGTCGTCGACGGCGACGATGACGATGTCGTCGGGCGTCGTGCCGCGCTTCAAACGCAGCGCCGCGTCGTAGATGACGTTGTCCCAGCGTTCCAGCACGCCTGACATCACCGCCAACGCGATGATCGCGCACAGCGCGCCGGCGAGGCGCGCGGTCTCGCTGCGCGACCAGTCGCCGAGGCGTGTGGCGAGCGGCGTCACAAGGCCAGTGCTATCAAGGGCAGGAACACCAGCATCCACCAGCGCGCGCCAGCCTTGGACGGCACCTCGATTTTTTGCACGGTGCCATAGGCGCCCTCGGTGCCGTCGCTGTCGATGGTCTTGACGTGCATGAAATAGGCGCCGCCCTTGGGCCGCTTGAACTTCGCTTCGGCGCCGTCGACGCGCATGTCGACCACCGGTTCGGCAAAGCTCTCGTCGCCGGCGAGCTGGAACTGGAACGTCTGGCCGGGTTCGCCGGCGCGCCAGCGCACGCTCATGTTTTCTTTATCCACTGCCGGCGCCTCCAACGGCGGCGCCGGCGGCAGGCGACGGAATTGCTGGGTGTCGCTGTAGGGGCCCTGGCCCTCGGCGTCGGTGATGGACGCGACGCGCCAGTAGTAGATGCCGGGCGGCAGCGCCTCGGCCGTGGTGGCATGGCTGGCGCTGATGCTCGCGTCGTCCATGATGAGATCGGTAAATTGCGCGTCGCGCGCCACCTGCAGGTGATAGCGCGTGACGGCGCTGCTCTCACCCCAGCTCATGGGTGGCTTTTCTTCCGGCACGCCGGCGCCCGGCGCGGGCGCGGTCAAGAGCGGCGGCTCGGGGCGCGCGTCGAGGTCGAAGGGATGGTCGGCGCTCAAACCTTCCAGGCCCTGGGCATCGATGCCGCGCACACGCAGGAAGTAATGGCCGTCCGGCAGGTCGCTTGCGCGCAGGCGCGTGGCGTCGGCGCGGCCATCGAACAGCACACTGTCGAAGCGCGTGTCGGCCGCGAGCTGAAAGCGGTAGGCGCCGGCGCCGGCCAGGGCCGGAACGCTGAACGCCACCGGTACCCGTTCCACACGCGCCGGCAGCGCGGTGAGATCGGGCGCTGGCAGCAGCGCGACCGGCGCGCTCGGCGCGGCGGCGGCGCTGGCCACCGTGCCGTAGCCGGCGGCGACGTCGACGCCGCTCGTTTGCGTGTTGACCGCGACCTTGCCTTCCAGCACTTCGCTGCGCGTCGCATCGCTGGCGGCATTCACCCGGTAGCGCGTGCCGCGCACCGCGGTGACCGCGGCCGGCGTGCTGATCTCGAAGCGGCCCGGACCCTTGCCGAGCGGCGCCACCAGGTTTTCCATGCGCCCCTGCGTGAGGCGCACCTGGGTGTCGTAGTAGTCGGTGTTCTCGAAGCCGCCCAGCGCATCGAGATGCAGCTCCGCTTCGGCGTGCACCAGCACCCGTGAACCATCGGCGAATTCGAGTGTGACATTGGCTTCACGGCCGGTTTGCACCACGTCACCGCTGCGCAACTGCATGCCCGCCGTCAGGGCGCGCGTGGCGCGCTTGCCGCGCACTTCGGCCTGGCCGTGCACCGCCGCGACCTTGGCGATGGCATCCACGCGCCGCAGCCACTCGACCGGAATGCGCAGGCGTGTACCGGGCGGGATGTGTTGCGGGTCGTTGATGCGATTCAGGGTCTGGATGCGCGGCCAGTACTTGATGCCGGCCAGGTAGCGCTCGGTGAGATTCCAGGGGTTGTCGCCGTCCTGCACGGTGTAGATCCATTCGGCGGCGTGGGCGCTCCGGTGCGCCACCGTGCCGAACAGGATGAGCAGGACACAAGCGGTCAATCGAGCAAGGCGCGGCGGCATGGTGACTCCTTTTTCCATGCCCGGCGCGACGTTCAGGCGCGGGCTGGCGTTCGGTTTCGTGGAACACACTCTCGACTCGCGGGCACCCGTGGCCGGCGCACGTCGAAGCGGGCATGCTAACCAAGGAGCCGGCAGGGCGTCATCCCATCACGGGTAGAATCGGCGTGACCGCGGCGCCGTTGCGGCAGCCTGGTACAGACCTTTTCACCCACGCTTTTCCCAACAGCAAGGAACCACCACGATGAAATTCGGACTCATGAGCGGCGCCTCGATGCACGGCGTGACCGTCGACTCGATAGTCGCGCTGGCGCGCCGCGCCGAACAGGCCGGCTTCGACACGCTGTGGATGGCCCACATCCGATCCATCGATGCGATTGCCGCGCTCGGCGTGGCCGGCCGCGAGACTTCGCGCATCGAACTCGGCACCGCCGTCACGCCCACCTATCCGCGCCACCCGATGGCGATGGCGCAGCAGGCCCTGACCACCGCGCAACTCACCGACAATCGCTTCGTGCTCGGCATCGGGCTGTCGCACAAGCTGGTGGTGGAGGGCATGCTCGGCCTGTCCTATGCGCAGCCGGCGCGCCACATGCGTGAGTACCTGAAAATTCTCAGGCCGCTGCTGCGTGGCGAGATGGTGAATTTCGACGGCGAGGAATTCCGCGTCGCCAACCTTCAGGTGGCGGTGCCCGGCGTCACCGACGTGCCGGTGGTGGTGGCGGCGCTCGGCGAGCACATGTTGCGCCTGAGCGGACGCCTGGCCGACGGCACCAGCACCTGGATGACCGGGCCACGCACCATCGCCGAACACATCGTCAAGCACCTGCTGCCGGCGGCCGCGGCGGCGGGGCGCCCGGCGCCGCGCATCATCGGCGGTTATCCCATCGTGCTCACCACGGCCGTCGAGCAGGCGCGGGCCAGCATCGCCAAGAGCCTGGAAATCTACGGACAGTTGCCGAGCTATCGCGCCATGCTCGATCGCGAAGGCCATGGCGGGCCGGCCGATCTCGCGCTGGTCGGCGACGAGGCCACGCTGCGCCGCGAGATCGGCCGCATCCGCGACAGCGGCGTGACCGACTTCAATGCCGCCATCAGCGAGACCGAGGCTGGCGCCTTCGAGCGCACCTTCGAATTCCTGGCGGCGGTCAGGGGCGAGTTCGTCTGAAGAAGCGAGGCGCCCGCGTCAGTAGCCCTGGTGTCCGGTGCGAAAATCGTTGCCACCGCAACGATCGACGCCGCGCAGCAACCAGATCGGTCGTTGCTTGAATTCGACCGGCGCGGTGTGCGAGGCGCCGCCCATGTCGAGCGTGCGATCGTAGAGCGAGGTGGACGGCATGTAGCGCACCGCGAGTCCCGCGCGCCGCCGGCCGGAGGTATTGGCCTGCGAGCCATGCACGAGTTCGACGTCGTGCAAGGACACCTGGCCGGGCTCGAGTTCGATGTTGCGCACGCGCGAAAGGTCGATGCGCGGATCGTTCAGCACCTGGTTCAGGACCAGGTCTTCGCGCGGGCTCGTGTCGTGGCTGAATTCGCCCATGCGATGCGAGCCGGGAATGACGCGCATGCAGCCGTTGTCGACACGCACGTCATCGAGCGCAATCCACACCGTGACCGTCGCGCGCGGGCGTATCGGCCAGTATTGGCCGTCCTGGTGCCAGGGCACTTCGAGGCCGGTGGCGGCGGGTTTGCAGAACAAGGCCGAGGCCCACAGGATGATGTCCGGGCCGATGATCTGCTCGACCACGTCGAGCAGCTGCGGCGCGCTGAAGAATTCGAAGAACTCGCGCGCCAGCGCGCTGCCCTCGGCGCCATCCCACGGCACATGGGGCAGGGCGATGAAATCCGGTCGCACATCGGCACGCGCCGCGAGCAGGCGCAGGACGGCCGCGCGCAGCGCCGCGAGGCGCGACGGCGACAGCCGCCAGGCCGGCGTCAACTGGCCATCGCGGTGGTAGCGCGCGACTTCCTCGGCGAGTAGGGGAGCCGCGCAACCAGTGCCGCCCATGGCGGCTTCAGGCCGACGCGACGGCGCGCAGATTCCCTTGCTCGTCCAGCACGAGACCCGCGGCGCGCGCCGCGTCCTTCATCGACGCCGGCCAGCCGACGCGGCCCGGATCATGACCGCCGACCACCGCCAGCATCATGGCGGTCTCGCTGCCGACATTGCGAAAGCCGCGCATCACATGCACCGGCACCGAGATCACGTCGTAGGGTTCGAGGATCACTTCCTTCTCGCCTTTCGGCCCCCAGTAAATGGCCCAGCGCCCGGTCAGGGGCATGAACACTTCCTGGGTGAGATGGGAATGCAGGGCCGCGCCCTTGCCGGGCTCGGAGCGGATCATGGCGAGATGAAAATCCTGCGGCGCGATCTGCGGCTGCATGCTGTCGTCTTCCTGCACGCCGTTGCCGATGATGCTGAAGATCTCGCGCTCGTGGCCGGGAATGCGCGTATCGAGAAAGGCCTCGGCCGAGCTCTTCTGGTTCTTGAAGCGCGCGACGTTGCGCTCCATTTCTTCGACCGTGAAGTCGATGTCGGTAATCTCGGCGTACTGCACCATGGCTCGTTCTCCCCGAACGCGAATGTGGCGGCCAGACTATCGCTGCCCGCGCGGCCATGGCAAGCAACGCACCGTTTGAGGGGGTGCCGGGGCGCGACGCGGCGCGCGACAATGGCCGCACCAGGATCAGCGCCACGGGCGCGGAGCAAGCCCACCATGACCAGCCCCCACCTCAACGGTCGTGACCGTCTGCGTTTCGGCATCTTCATGCCGACCGTCAGCAACAGTCCCAACATCAGCCACTACAAGGCCGACCAGGCCGACTGGACCTTCGCCGCCAACCGCGCCATCGGCCTCGCCGCCGAACAGGCCGGTTTCGATTTCCTGTTCCCGGTCAGCCGCTGGCGCACCATCGGCGGCGAGGTCGATTACCACGGCAAGTCGCTGGAGACCATGACCTGGGCAGCGGCGATGCTGGCCTCGACCACGCGCATCCAGATCTTCTCGACCGTGCACGTGCCGGCCTTCAACCCGGTGGTGGCGGCCAAGATGGGCGCCAGCCTCGATCACATCGGCGACGGGCGCTGGGGCATCAACATCGTGAGCGGCTGGAACCGCAGCGAGTTCGACATGATGGGCATCGAGATGCTCGACCACGGCAAGCGCTACCAGCGCTCGGAGGATTTCATCAAGATCCTGAAAGGCCTGTGGACCGCGCCGCCCGGCACGTTCAATTTCGAGTCCGAGCATTACACCGTGCGCGATGGTTACGTGATGCCGCAGCCGAGCGCGCGCCCCCATCCGACCATCGTCAACGCCGGCACCTCAACCGATGCGCGCGAGATGGTGGCGCGCCAATGCGATTGGGCCTTCGTGTGTCCGGTCAGCATGGATGACGCCGAAGCCCTGGCGCGCGACTTCAAGGCCCGCGCCCAGGCCTACGGGCGCAGCGTGCGCATGGTGTGCATGGTGCTGCCGGTGTGGGCCGCCACGCGCGCCGAGGCCGAAGCGGAGCGGGCGCGCGTCATCGAGCAGATGGACCCGGTGGCGGTGCGCAACTGGGCCGATGGTCTCGGCATGGAAAGCGGCTCGTTCAACCAGCAGACCCTGGAAACCTTCGCCTTCGGCGCCGGTTCACTGCCCTTGCTCGGCACTGCCGACGATGTCGCCGAACAGATTGCCGAACTCTATCGGCGCGGCATGGACGGCGTGCTCATGAGCTACATGGATTATCTTGGCGACACGCGGCGTTTCGGCGCCGACATCGTGCCGCGTCTGCGAGCCCTGGGTGTGGTGTGATTTGCGCCCGGGCCGCGCCTGCTTCATTACCAAAACCAACAGGAGAAACAGCGCATGAGCGCCGTCAAGATTCGCCAGATGGTGCACGCCAATATCTGCGTGCGCGACATGGAACGCACCATTCCGTTCTACGAAATGCTTGGCTTCGAGAAATTCGCCGACCAGGAATTCGGGCCCGGCGCCGGTGTGTGGCGCGGCCTGGGACTGGACAACAATCGGCGTTTCCGCGCGGTGTTCATGAAGATCCCGGGCGACAACCCGGTGCCGTTCCTGGACATCATCCAGTTTCTCGACCAGCCGACGCGTGGCGAGGCCTACGCGACACTCGACAATGTCGGCATCTGCCGGCTGTGCTTCGAGGTGGCGGACATCGATGCCGTCGCCGCGCATCTGGCGGCCAAGGGTGTGGAATTCGTCGGGCCGGTGTCGCCCTACGAGACCGCGCCGGGTGTCGCGCCGTCGGGCGTGGAAGCGAAGTTCCTGTGCGTGCGCGACCCTGACGGCACGGTCATCGAATATGCGCAGTTCGCGCAGGATGCCTGCGATCGCCTGACAAGGCTTCGCATGGGGGTTCCCGCGGGGCGTGAAGTCGCCACAAGAATCAGCGCACCACCGGTCATGTGCGAATAATGGCCTACCGCGGCCGCAGTTGCGGAAAGTCCTGGTGACGGAACGGCGCCCGGCTGGCCAGCGCCATCTTCTTCAAGGGATGGCGTCCGCCGTCGTCGTGTTTCAAGCCGTCGACGTTGGCCATGCCGTCGTGCGGACGCCTGGCGACCCGGGCATCGTCACCGAAGAAGCGCAATGACAGGGTGCGGCGTCTCACGCCGGCGCGGGTCGGCGCGCCGCCATGCAGGACGGCGGGGTGAAACGCCACCACGTCGCCCGGTTGTATGTCCCACGACACGATGGGAAATGCCTCGCGCGCCTGTTCGATGGCCGGCAGCGGCGGCCACTCGGCGGCGTCGAACAGGTTGGCGGCTTCGTCGTCGGGATTGAAGGCGCTCGGGTTGTACAGCGGCCCGCGATGGGAGCCGCGGATGAATTCGAGCGAGTAGTCCTTTGCCACCGGGTCGAGGTTGGCCCACATCACCATCAGGTGCTCGCCGCTCGCCGGCAGGTAGGGCAAGTCCTGGTGCCAGGGCGTACGGCGCGTGTCGGCGCCGTCCTTCAACCAGATCTGTTCGTACATCAGCCACACGTTGTCGCAGCCGAACAGCGCGGCCGCCACGTCGGCAAGCGGCGCTTCGCGCAGGAAGCGCCGGTAGGCGGGATAGCTGTCGGGATTGGCTTGGTCCTGGTAGAAGGTGCCGGGCGTGCCGAGCAAGACCGGGCCGGCGCCGGGGCCCGGGTGATTGAGCGTCCATTCATAGCACTCGGCCGCGAGTTCGAGCGCGCGGGCATCGAGCACGCCGGGCAGGAACACCACGCCATCTTCCTGGAAGCGGGTGCGCAGTTCGGAGACATCGAGATTCGGTGCCATGGTGGCGACTCCCCCGGATGTTCGCATGGTACGAAGGAGGAGAGGCGGGCGCCCGCGCTCCATGCGCGGATCCTGTGCCTCAAGGACTTCGAGTCCCGACGGTCAAGCGCCAACACCGTGAATGTGCGCGCGGGCAGCCCCGGAAAAACGGGCCCCGGGGGGCCCCCCGGGGGTCGTTGACGGCCCCACCCCCAAGAACCCAGCCGCCCACCCCCCCCTTTCCCTCCCCCGAAAGACCGACGCCCGACCCACCAACCCGCACCACCGCAACCACCGACACCACAAACAATAAATTCGCACCTACAGCGGATCAGCGCGCTTCAGATCAATTTCTTGTCGCGCAGTTCGTCCTTCACGTAGGCGTAGTAGATCGGCGCGGCCATCAAGCCCGTGATGCCGAACGCCGCCTCCATGGCGAGCATGGCCAGCAGCAGTTCCCAGGCACGCGCGCGGATCTGGCCGCCGACGATGCGTGCGTTCAGGAAATACTCGAGCTTGTGGATGATGACGAGATAACTCAGCGACGCTACCGCGAGCCCCAGCGACTGGCTGAGACTGACGGTGAAGATCATGGTGTTGGAAATGAGATTGCCGAGGATGGGAATGAGGCCCAGCACGAAGGTCAATACCACCAGGGTCTTGGCGAACGGCAGCTGCACGTCGAACCACGGCAGCACCACCAGCAGATAAATGGCGGTGAAGGCGGTGTTGATGGCGGAGATGCGCACCTGTGCGAAAACCACGCGGCGAAAGGCCAGGATGAGATGGCGCGCGCGCTCCGCGAGCGCCTCCGACAGCGGCCCGCGATCGGCGCGCACGCCGGCGTTTTCCAAGGACAGCAGGGCACCGATCACCATGCCGACCACGATATGCGCGAGCGCGCGGCCGACGCCGGTGCCGGCGACCTGGAACACCTCGGCATGGGTGCGCAGCCATGTCACCAGCGCCTGGCGCAGTTCCTCGGTGTCTTGCGGCACGTAATGCAACAGCCACGCCGGCAGGCTGGCACGCGAGTGTTCGATGATTTCGGCCATGCGCTGAATGAGGGCCGGCAGGTTGTCGCCGCCATTGCGCATGAACGACACCAGCGACAGGATGGCGGCCGAGGTCGCGGCGATGACGATGGTGGCGATCAAGGCCACCGCCAGCATGCGCGGCGTGCCGTGGCGGGTATCGGCCTTGCGCAGCAGCGGCACCAGGGCATCGACCAGGGCGAAGATCAGGAGCCCGGCGAGCAGCGACGGCAGGAGGTGCACGAACAGCAGCCACAGCAGGCCGACGCCAAACAGGATCCAGGCCGCGATGTCGTAACGGGAAAACGACGGCGAAGTCATGCGCGTTCCTCGCCGCCGGGGAGAACGACTGGCCGTAAGCGAGTTGCGGCCGGTCGCGTGCCGAGCGTGGGGCGGCTAAGCCTCACTTGGCCTTGGGCCCGTAGGCCACGTAGACGTTGCCGGGCATGCCCCACAGGCCATAGCCCGAACCGAAGTACACCCAACCGTCGACCACCACCGCGCCGGCGCCCTTGATCGAACCGCCCTTGGCCTTGACGCCGTTGACGGTCGGAAACTCGCGCTTGGTGTCGACGTCCCAGATGACCTTGCCCGTCGCCGGGTCGTAGGCGCGCATGTGACCGTCCATGGAGCCGGAGAAGATCGCGCCCGGGATCAACACCGCGGCCTGCGGCTGACCGGCGTTGCAGCCCGGTGTCGACAGGCAGTCGGGCTTTTGCGCGGGCGTCTGCCACACGGTGCTGCCGTCGGCGATGTTCAATGCATAGATGCCGCCGGCCGCGCCGGGTTCACTGCGCGACTCCCACACGTCCGAGATCGGCACGTAGACGTGTTTGTCGTCGGCCGCGTAGCCCCACTCGATGCCGCCCAGCACGCCGCCCGGTGACAGGCGCTTCTGCCACAGCACGGCGCCTTGCGCATCGGGATCGACGGCGTGCATCACGCCCGACTTCTGGCCCGCCAGCAGCACGCGCTTGCCGTTCGGCAGGGTGCGCAGGATGGCCGAGGAGCCGAAGTCGACATCGGGGCCGCAGCCCTTGCGCGCGACGGGATCGGCGTTGTGCGCGACACAGGCGGCGGTGAAGGCGTCATCGGCCGTCATCTGCTTGTGCCAGCGTATGGCGCCGGTCTTGAGGTCCAGCGCGACGATCGCATCGGAGGTGTCCGCCGCCGGCGCCGAATAGGAGTCGCCGGTGGTGAGGTAGATGGCGCCGGCCTTGGCATCGATGGTCGGCTGTGACCATACCGCCACACCCGACGGTCCCCACAGCTGCGTGCCATTGCTGGCCTTGACGGTCTTCTTGGCCGGTTCCGGGATGAGATAGGACTTCCACAGCCGTTTGCCGGTTTCGAGCTCGTAGGCATTCACGCTGCCGCGGAAGGTGCAGCACTCGTAGGTCGGCGAGCCGCCGGCCAGTTCCTCGAAGGACGCGAAGGGCACGTAGACCTTGCCGTCGTGGTAGGCGGCCGAGCCGGTGTTCATCGCCCATGGATGATCCTCGCCCTTGTCCTGCCACAGGATTTTGCCGGTATTGGCATCGAGGCCATAGACCATGGCCTTGCGATCGGCCGCTACCAGCATCACCGAACCGTCGGCGCGCTTGAAGGCCTGGATGGCGCCGCGCACTTCGCCGGCGGTCTCGGTCTTCCAGTGCGCGCAGCCGCTCCTGGCGTCGAGCGCGTAGATGCCGTTGCCGGGACCGCCGATGTAGATGCGCCCGCCGATGACGGCGGTCTGGGTCGAGACGCTGGTGCCGGCCGGGAAGCCCAGCGCCCACTTGAACTCGAGGTTGGCGAGATCTTCGGGCTTGAGGCGCGCATGCGCGGCCGGCTGGAAATGGGTGTTGTCGGCGTCGAGGCCCCAGCCCGACCAATGGGGGTGTTCGAGCGCATCGGCCGCCAGCGGCGCCGGGTTCTTGCACATCGTCAGCTGTTCGACGGTCTGGGCGTCCTTGACCGAGCCCCACGGGATCTCGGACAGGTAGATGGACACCGCGCGCTTCTCGATCTCCGACAGGGCGGCGGCCTGCAGCGTCATCTTGCCGCCGAGCAGGGCGGCGAAGATCGCTTCGGGCGGCATCTTGGCAAGCTGATCGCGCGGCATGGCGCGCGGCACGGGCGGGTCGCTGTGGCAGGCCACGCAGGCTTTCTCGAACGCATGTTTGCCGATGGCCTTGTCGTCGTCGGCGTGGACGCCGGTCGCGAGCAGGCTCGCGCAGCCCAGGGCCACGAGCGTGCGCCAGCCGCGCACGCCAGGTTTGTCGTTCCGCATCAGTATCCCCTCATGTCGTGAGTGCGGTGAATGAAAGCGCGCGCGCGTCGACTGCCTTGCGCGGGCAGGGCGATGGCGACGGGCGCGATGGATTGCGCGGGCATTATTGCAGAAGGCGTCGTGCTGCGCTGCGACCCTTGATTCGCGTCAAGGACGCGCGCACGGTATGGGCTCACCGTTATTCCATCGGGGGTGCGCCCCCGCCATCGCTGGTCTCATTCATCATGCAGGAGGGGAGTATGGCCGCACTGCCACAAGACGTTTCCACTTTCGGTCGTCCGTCGGCCGACGTTCGCATTGCCAAGTGGGCGCCGACGCCCCATCCCAAGCTCGGGCCGTTCGGCGCCGAGTGCCCGATGAGCGAAGAGGAAAGCGCCATCGTCGACACCTTGCGCCGGTTCGCCGAAAACGAAATGCGCCCGACCGGCGAGGTGCTGGACCGCATGACGCCGGACGAAGTCATCGCGCCCGGCTCACCCCTGTGGTCCTTCTACGGCAAATTCCAGGAGCTCGGCTTCACGGTCGACCTGTTGCTCGGCATGGAGCCGCTGCAGCGCGCCAAGATCATGTGCCTGTTCTACGAGATCCTGGGCTGGGGCGATTCCGGTCTCGCGATCTCGATCGGCGCCGGCACGTTGCCGCGTTATCTCTCGCGCCTGTTCGGCAACGACTACCTGGCGGAACTGTGCGCCGACAACATCATCGGCTGCTGGGGTATCACCGAGCCCGATCATGGCAGCGATTCCCTGGACCCGGAGGGCAACGCGGCCCACGCCAAGGGCGCCTACGGCCGGCCCAATTGCATCGCCACGCTGAAGTCGGATCGCATCATCATCAACGGGCAGAAGTCGGCATGGGTATCGAATGGACCCATCGGCCAGATCTGCATCCTCTATTGCGCGGCGGACAGCGGCGCCGGCGCCGACACCCGTCACGGCGCCTGCGTGATCGTGCCGTGCAACACCAAGGGCGTGAGCAAGGGCAAACCGCTGGACAAGATGGGCCAGCGCGCGCTGCCCCAGGGCGAGATCTTCTTCGACAACGTCGAGCTCGGCATGGAGCACCTGCTGGCCGGGCCCGACAGCTTCCAGCGCGCGGTCTATGCCATCCATGCCGAGGCCAACGTCCTGATGGGCGCATGCTTCACCGGCGTCGCGCAGCGCGCCTACGAACTCGCCCACGCCTATGCGCACGAGCGCAAGCAGGGCGGGCAGCCGCTGGTGCGCCACCAGAGCGTGGTGCATCGCCTGTTCAGCATGTTCCGTCGCGTCGAAGCGGCGCGCGCCGTCACGCGGCGTGCCTGCGAATACAACATGGCCGTGCAGCAACCGGCCTTGCATGCGGCGATGGTGTCCAAGGTCACCGGCACGCAGACCGCCTTCGAAGTGGCGAGCGACGCCCTGCAGCTGTTCGGCGGCAACGGCATGACGCGCGCCTACCCGATGGAGAAGCTGTTGCGTGATGCGCGTGCCTCGATGATCGAAGACGGTTGCAACGAGATCCTGTCGATCCTCGGCGGCACGGCGCTGGTCGATCCCGAGCTCCTGTAACGTAGCGGGCGCGGCACGGCGCGGGCCGTGCCGTCGCCAAGCTCGTAATATGCGAGGATGCCGCCCGCCGCGCACAGGCGTGGGGAGCCGTGTCACAACCATTTCACTGGGGAGCCAAGCATGAAACAGGATGCCTATGTCGTCGGCGTCGGGATGACCCGTTTTGCCAAGCACATGGACCGTACCCTGAAATCCCTGACGGTCGAGGCGGTACAAGCCGCGCTCGCCGACGCGGGTATCGACCAACGCGAGCTGCAGGCGGCCTACATGGCGACCGCCGGCACCGCCATCACCGTCGGCCAGGTGATGGTGCCGGGCCAGGCGGCATTGCGCGAGATGGGCATCGGCGGCATTCCCGTCATCAATGTCGAAAACGCCTGCGCGTCCGCCGCCACCGCCTTTCAGCAGGCGGTGCAGATGGTCAACCACGGCGTCTACGACATCGTGCTGGCGGTCGGTTTCGAAAAGCTCTACACGCCGGACAAGGCCAAGACGTTTTCGGTCTTCACCGGCGCGGTCGACTTCGAAAGTTTCGACGCGGTGACGAGCGGCATCTACGATCGCATCCGCGCCGCCGGCATCGAGGTCGATGACAGCGGCGCCGGCGCCACGCGATCGCTGTTCATGGACGTCTACGCGGCGATGGCGGTCGAGCACATGCGCGACTACGGCAGCACGCAGCGCGACTTCGCCGCCGTCGCGTCCAAGAATTCCTTTCACGGCAGCTTGAATCCCAAGGCCCAGTACCGCGAACAGCAGAGCATCGACGAGGTCTTGAACTCGCGCGCCATCAGCTACCCGCTGACCTTGGGCATGTGTTCGCCAATCGGCGACGGCGCGGCGGCTGCCATCATCGTCAACGAAGCGGTGGCGAAGCGTCTCGGCCTCGCGCGCGCGGTGAAAGTACGCACCAGCCTGTTGCGTTCGGGCTGGGACTACGCCGACAACGAGCCGAGCGTCGCCGAAGTGGTGTGCCGCGAAGCCTATGAACAGGCCGGCCTCGGTCCGCAGGATCTAGACGTCGTCGAGTTGCACGATGCCTCGTCGCCGGCCGAACTCATCTACTACGAGACGCTCGGCCTGTGCGCGAAGGGCGAGGGTGCGCGCTTCGTCAACGAAGGCCACAGCAAGCTCGGTGGCAAGACGCCGGTCAATCCTTCCGGCGGCTTGTTGCGCAAGGGCCATCCGGTCGGCGCCACCGGCCTTGCCCAGGTCCATGAACTGGTCGAGCAGCTGCGCGGCGAAGCGGGACCACGCCAGGTCGAAGGCGCGCGCATCGGCATGGCGGAAAACGGCGGCGGCTACATCGGCCGCGACGCCGCCGCCATCGTCATTTCCATCCTCGAGAAGTAAGCGAAAGTAATCACTGCCATGAGCGCCACGCCGGATACCCTCATTCTTGCCAACCTCATCGCCGCGCGCCGCGCGAGCCAGCCCACGCTCGACGTGCTGACCTTCGTCGACATCGGCCCCCAGGGTGAATACCTCGAGGAAGTGCGCACCTACGACGACCTGTGGCTCAACGGCCAGCGCGTCGCCGCCACGCTCGACGACGAAGGCATGGCCGCCGGCGATGCCTTCGCCATTGTCGCGCAGAACCACCCGGAGTTCGTCGACACCATGGTCGGTTCGTCGATCGCGGCGACGGTGTTCGTGCCCGTCGACCCGCGCACCAAGGGCAAGAAGCTCGCCTACATGCTGGACTTCGCCGGCTGTCGCGGCGTGGTGATCGGTGATTACGCGGCCGCCAACCTGCTCGACATCCTCGACGATTGCCCCAAGCTCGAATGGGTGTGGGTGATTTCGACCCAGGGCAACAAGCTGCCGGCGAGTTTCGG
Source organism: Pseudomonadota bacterium (assembly GCA_016719885.1). NCBI lineage: Bacteria > Pseudomonadati > Pseudomonadota > Pseudomonadota bacterium. The sequence continues at coordinate 137,708 of JADJYF010000001.1, forward strand.
CAAGCTGCGCGTGCGCTCGTTTCAGGAAGTGCTGGCGCGGCCGCGCGCGGCCGACATCGACGTGCGCGTGAAAGCCGCCGACCAGCCGATGCAGATGCTCTATACCTCGGGCACGACCGGCGACCCCAAGGCCATCCTCTCACCCTATGCGCGCTTCGGCTTCGTCGCGAGCCTGGGAGAAATGATGGGGCTGCGCGCCGGCGATCGCCCTTACACCGGGCTGTCGCTGACGCACGCCAACGCGCAGTTGATCACGCTCGGCAATACCTTGTTCATGGGGCTGCGCGGGGTGTTCAGTCGCCGCTTCACCAAGTCGCGCCTGTGGGACATCACGCGTCACTATGGTTGCACCATGTTCAACCTGCTGGGCGGCATGACCACCGCCATCTACAGCGAGCCTGTCAAGGCGAACGACGCCGACAACCCGGTGCGCTACGTGCTGTCGGCCGGCATGCCGGCCAATATCTGGAACGAGTTCAAGCAGCGCTTCGGTGTCGAGATCTTCGAATTCTATGGCGCCGCCGAAGGCGGCCTGACCATGAACCCGCCTGGCGGCCCGGTCGGCAGCATCGGCAAGCCGCCGGCCAGCGCCATCGGCCGTATCGTCGACGACAACGGCAACGACTGTGCGCCGGGCGAGCCGGGCGAGATCATCTTCCAGAACGCCGACGGCTCGTGCCCGGCGGTGTCGTACTTCAAGAACCCGGAAGCGAGCGCCAGCAAGACCGCGGACGGCTGGCTGCGCATGGGCGACATTGGCTACAAGGATGCCGACGGCTGGTATTACTTCCTGTTCCGCAAGGGCGGCGGCATTCGTCACAACGGTGACTTCATCAACCCCGCGTTCGTCGAGAAGGAACTGGCCGAACATCCGCAGGTGGACGACGTGTTCGTGTACGGCGTGCCGTCCAGCAACGGCGTGCCGGGCGAGAAGGACGTGGTGGCGGCGATCGTGCCGGTGTCGCGCGCGGCGTTCGACGCGGCGGACGTGTTTCGCTGGTGCCGGGCGCGACTCGAATCGAGTTTCGTGCCAACTTACCTGCAGGTGCTGGACGAGATCCCCAAGACTGCTTCGGAAAAGCCGCAGGAGAGATTCCTGCTCGAAGCGTTCAAGGTGGGAGCGCCGAACGTCATCACCGAGTAGGTTTTTTTCGGCATAGATCGCAGTGGGCCAGACGCCAGCCGGATTCGCGCAGGTGTCAGAATGAATTCGCACCTACAAAAACCCGTCGGCGTGACAGGACGATGGCGGCGGCCGTGGCCGCCGCCAGTGTGGTTTCAAATCAGAACAAGCCCGGCGCCTTGAGCTTCAAGGCGCGCTCGAGATATTCCAGCTCAGCCTCGCGCTCGGGCAGCGGCGCGGGACGCGTGAACATCTTGTCGCGGGTCAGTTCATCCACCACCGCCTGGCTGCGCGGATAGGGATTGCCGTAGGTGTTGAGCGAGAACAGGCTCTCGAAGGGTTGCCGCGGACGCTGACCGCCGGCTTCCCAATGTTCCATCGGATAGCCCACGCACTGCATGAGCAGCAGGCGGCAATGGGACGGTACACCGAGCACCTTCAGGATCGAATCGCCATCGGGCGTGCCGAGGAAGCAGCTGCCGAGGCCGAGTTCGTAGGCCATCAGGGTAGCCTGCGCCATGCCCTGGCCGCAGTCGATTTCATTCAGGCCCGGCGCTTTGAGGAAATCCTTGATCTCCTTGAAGGCGGGAATGAATTTTTCTTCGAGGGTGTTGCGCTTGAGTTCGGCGGGACCGAAGCCGAGCGCGCCGACATCCATCAGTTGACGCAGTCGGTTGCCCTGTTCCTCGACCTGCTCGGGGTCGCAATACCACACGATGACCACCGGCGCGATGCGCAGCTGCCAGCCCACCACCACCGCTTTCAGGGCGTCCAGCACTTCCTGCGGCGCGCTGTGGCGATGAATGGCGACGGCGCGCAGCGACTGCACGTTGCCCCAATGGGTGGCAATGCGCGCGGCCTCGAACATCATCTGGATCTTTTCGGGTTCGACCGGCATGTAGGGCCGCAAAAAGCGGATGGAGCGGCGGCGGCCGATCACTTCTCTCAATTCCATACTCTTAACCTCCGTAGCGGATGAATTCTCATGGGACCAGGCATCCTGCCGAGGCCGCGATGCGAACCTGGTCGCGCGCCATGACGAGCATGCACGCACGGATGGTCAGGAAGTCTGACCTATCTCAAGATCGCGCGCAAACCTCGCCAGCCGGCGCGTGGCCAGGCCGGCGAGGCGCTGCGTGCAGCCTCAGCCCAGCGCCAGCAGCTCGCGCAGGTTGTCGTCCAGCGCGGCCAGGAATTCAGGCTCGAAACCGAACAGGCCGAGATGGCCACCGACGCTGTTCAACACGCGCAGCTGGCTGTTCTTGATCAAGGGCTGTTCGCGTGCGCAGTCCTCGACCTTGAAGAACATGTCGGTCGAAATGGGCATGACGAAGGTGTGGGCGGTGATGCGGCCGAGCGCCGCCGCGAGGTCGCCGCCGGTCATGCGCGTGACGTCGCCATCCTGCCATTTGCGCGCCATGCACAACAGGCTGTTCGGATCGAGCGGCGTGAAGAACGGCTCCATGAAGTCGCGATGGAAATCCGCCGAGCTCGAAAAATTGAAACCACGCCAGCATTCGCGGGCGAAGAATTCCGTCGACCAACCCATCACCGACCACAGTCGTGCGTGGCGCTTCAGGCCCGCCTGCACATCGAGGTGGGAGCGATAGTTGCCGTTGTTCCAGTGCGGGTCGGAGGTGATGGCTTCAATCAGGGTTTCGACGAACAACCGATCGTGATCGGTGTTCCTGGCATAACCCGCCAGCGGCGCGGCGCGCGCCACCATGGCGGGATAGCGTACCGCCCAGTCGTAGGTCTGCTGCGCGCCCATCGAGCCGCCGAACACCAGCGCCAGCTTGTCGATGCCGAACACCTCGGTGACCAGCTTGTGCTGCGCGCGCACGTCGTCGCCGATCTGGATGCGCGGAAAATTGGCCATGGCCTGCGCGCCGTCGATGGTGTGCGGCGAAGTCGAAATGCCGTTGCCAATCTGGTTGACGATGATGATGCAGTAGCGCGCTGGATCGAGCGCGCGTCCGGGCCCGACGAACAGCTGCTCCATCACCTTGCTGGTGCCGGAGTACCAGGTCGGCACCAGGATGGCATTGTCGCGCGCGGCGTTCAGTTCGCCGTGCACGGCGTAGGCGAGCTCGAGATCGCCCAGCACGCCGCCCGATTCCAGCTCGAAGTCGCCGACCTTGAAGATCTGCCACGGGCCGTGGGCGTCCTGGGAGTAGTAGGGATTGTCTAGCATGGTGGGTGCATGGTTCCTGCTGTGGTTTTGATTCGGTGGCGCGGCGAGCTGCCGGGCCGCGTGCGCATCAGCCCTGGCGCTGGAACAGCGCCTTGATGGTGGCGGTGCGACCCTGCTGGTTGTTCTCGAGCATGTTGTCCATCTTGCGCTCGACATCGTCGGGCACGATGACGTCGATGCCGAGTTGTCGCGGATCCTGCGCCGCGAGCGTCGCGCGACGCTTCAGTCCATTGGCGATGACGCTCGCGGTGGTGTCTTCGACGGCGATGAGTTCGAAGCCGGCATGGGCGAGCAGGGACTCGAGTTCACGTCGCGTGACCAGGAAACTCAAGTCCGGGCGCGATGCCCAGAAGACCGGCAAGAGGATGGCGCGCCCGTCGCCGGCCAGCACGGTCTCCAGCGCGAAGCGGCCGCCGGGTTTCAGCACGCGTGCAATCTCGTCGAACAGCTGCGCCTTGTTCGGCACGTTCATGAGCATGTTCTGCGACCACACGAGATCGAAACTCGCATCGCCGAACAAGAGGGTGGTGGCGCTGCCGTGTTCGAAGCCGCACTGGCCGTCGAGCGCGAGCAGCGTGGTCAGCATACGCGCCGCGCGGATGAATTCATGGGTGAGATCGACGCCCACCACCGAGCAGCCGAATTCCGTCGCCAGGGTGCGCGCCGGGCCACCGATGCCGCAACCGATGTCGAGCACGTGGGTGCCCGGCGCCAGCTGCGCGAAGCGGGCCAGCTCGCGGGTCGAGGCCAGGCCGCCGCCGTGGAATTCGTCGAAGGGCGCGAGATCGGCGCGGGTGAGGGCATGGACGTCCTTGCCGGCGCCGGTCAGCGCCGCCAGGATGCGCGCACTGATGTCCTGGCCGCCGTAGTGGCGGTCGATGTCGCTGTCCAGCGTGCTCATGGGCGCCGCTCAGGCGAGGTAGTCGTGCACCACCACGCCGTCTTCGAGGGTGAAATCGGTGTGGTAATAGAATCCGCCGGTCACTTCCTCGACCGGGATGTCGGCGAAGCGATCGGCCGGCGACAGGCCGAAGCGCAGCGTGGCCGGGCCCTTGTGCACTTCGCGGACGACGATGTTGGTGAGGGTGGTCGAGGTCAACTGGAACACCTCCGGCGGCGCGTCGTTGCTGACCGAGGGGATGAGCTTGCGGCTCACGTACTCGGCGCTGCCGCTGACGTCGGCGGCGCTGCCGAAAGTCTTGAGTTGCATGGCCGCCTCGACCAGCAGGATGCCGCCGCGCTCGACCGTGCCACGCATCACGCCGTCGCTGGTTTCGAGCGCGACGCGGCCCATCTTCTTGGGAAAACCCCAGATCTCACGGCCACCGGCGGTGGCGATGTCGTTGTCGAGAATGAGATACAGACCGTAGTTCACCGGCCGGCCCTTGAAGGTCGCGAGCGCCGACATGTTGATCTCGTGGTAGTGGCCGAAACCGCTGGTGAAGAATTCGCTGATGGCGACGAACATGTGGCCGGACTTGTCCGGCACCAGTGGCGCCGGCACCAATTTGCGCAGGACTTTCGGATCGGTGCGAAACGTCACCAGCAGCTGGCGGGTGTCACGGTATTCGTAAGGTGGCCGGCCGTAGAGCTCGGACAATTCGGGCATGCTGTAGGCCGGTTGCGCGCCGCGCGCGCTGCGTTTGCTCGCCATCATCTCCCCCTCGTTGAAGTGGCGCCCGGCATGGCGCGCGGGCGGCCAAGTATAGCCGCAGCGCGTCGCGCATCGGAGACGTGGCGAGTGGGGAGGTAAGGTGCGCGGCGCGACGGTGGTGGTCTCGCCTTGCACGGCGCAAACCCCGTGACTATCTTGATGGCTCAGGATGAGCGATGCGTGGTCGCGGCCGCGGCCCATCGCCCACTCCCCTTGCCAGCCGCACCCCCCAAGGCGCTGGCACTCTGTGTTCTCGCTGCCGCGTGACATCCCCTGTTGCGCGGGCAGCGGGGCTTTGTCGAGACTTTCGTTCAGCGTGTGCGCAGCCAGTTCAGCCGCTGGCGTCGCAAGTCTTTCAGTTCATCCAGCAAGGGCAGCACGAAGGCGACCGCCGCCCAGTTCAATTCGAGTTCGCGTTGCAGGCGCAGGGCGCGCTCGGCGCGCGCGAGACACGCGCCGGAAAATCGCCATTCGGGCGGGGCGGCGCCGATGGGTTCGAGGATGCCTTCGCGCACCATTTCCAACACCAGCGATTCGATCAGGCCGGTAGCGCTGCAGAATTCCGCCAGCGGAATGGCGCGTTCCTCGTCCAGCAGCCAGCAGGCGGCATGCAATTGTTCCAGCATGACTAGACCCTCATGGTGGCGCGCGGCGCCATCGGCATCAGGCGCTCCATTTCGCGATACAGCGCGCGTTGTTCTTCGGTGCGCGCCTCGGGCACCACGATGGTCAGCACCACGTATTGATCGCCGGCCGGTTTGCCCGGCAGGCCGCGGCCCGCCAGGCGCAGCTTGCGGCCGGCCTGGGAGCCCGCCGGGATGTTCATTTCGACCTTGCCGCCCAAGGTCGGCACCACCACCTTGGCGCCGAGCGCCGCTTCCCAGGGCGTGAGCGGAAGTTCGAGATGGATGTCATGCCCTTCGGCATGGAACAGCGCGTGGGGCTCGAACTCGATCTCTAGGAATAAATCGCCGTTCGGCCCGCCGTTGAAGCCCGGCCCGCCCTGGCCGGTGAGGCGAATGCGTTGGCCGGCGACGACGCCCTTGGGGATCGTGACGTTGATGGTACGGGTCTTGTGGCGCACCTCGCCGCGCGCGTCCAGCTCTGGCTCGCTGAACGACAGGCTGCGCGTCGCGCCCTGGTAGGAGTCGGCAAGGCTGATGGCGATGCGCGTGCTGCGATCCTGACCGCGCATCTGGAAGGCGTCGCCGCGTGGCTGGTGCGCGCCGCCGCGCTGGCCGAAGATCGACGAGAAGAAATCGCTGAACTCCGCGCTGTCGCGGAAGCCCGCGCTCTGGTAGCTGAAGTTCGGGTCCTGGTCGGGTGGCGTGAAATCCTCGCCATGGCGCCAGTTGGGGCCGAGGCGATTGTAGGCGTCGCGCTTGTCGGCGTCCTTGAGGACTTCGTAGGCCTCCTGCACGTCCTTGAAGCGCGCCTCGCAGTCTTTCTCCTTGCTCACGTCCGGATGGTATTTGCGCGCGAGCTTGCGATAGGCGCGCTTGATGTCATCGCCGGAGGCGTCGCGGCTGACGCCCAGGGTTTCGTAATAGTCTTTGAACTGCATGACTCGGCCCATGGCTGAAGATGGTCGCGAACACGCGCGCATGGTCCATGCCCGCGTTCGACCTCTATATGGGGCGAGGCGGCGCGCTCTTCAATGGCGCGCCGCGGGAGAGAGGCTCAGCCGCGACCGTAGGCGGCGCGCTGGGCGAGAAAGCTGCGCACGCTGCAGGCTTTCAGCAGCAGGTCGTGGTAATTGCCGTCGCGGTCCTTGACGTGGTCGCGCAGCAGCGCCTCGGGCTGGAAGCCGAGTTCCTGGAACAGCACCCGTGCGCCTTCCTGGTCCGGCGTCATGCGCGCCAGCAGTTTTTCGATGTCGAGCGCCAGCGCGATGTTGAACGCCTCGCGCGCCAGCAGGCGACCGAGACCGCGGCCACGGGTGCGGGTGGCGGTCGCCACGCGCAGGTCGGCGATGTGGCGCGTCCATTCGAGTTCGTTGAGGTTGATGGTCGAATAGCCGCACACGCCCTGGTTGTCTTCCGCCAGCAGCGAGTAGATCACGCCGTCCTTGAGATCCTTCAACCAGCTGTCGATGCCGCTCTGGCGGGTGATGTCACGCCGCATGTAGAGCGTGTCGTGCGACGGCAGTTCACGCGCGAATGCCATCAAGGCTTCGCCGTCGGCCGCGGTCATGGTCCGTATGCGATAGTCCTGACCGCCGAGCTTGGCGGTGATGGGGTAGTGCGCAAGCGCCTTGGCGACCGCTTCCCGACTCATCCTGTTCTCCTCATCGAAGGCCGTTCAGACGTCGCGCACGCTCAACCAGCGGTCGAGCTGTGGCCACAGGCGGAATACGGCGTTGCCTCCGGCGACCAGGCTGACATGGCCGCCCTTCATGACGATTTCGTGCTTGTCCTGGCTGCCGATCAGCGGCAGCAGGTCCTGCGAGGCGGCGGCCGGCACGATGTGATCGTGCTGGGCGGCGACGTGCAGGAAGGGCACCTTGACGGCGCCGAGATCGACGCGCTCGCCGCGCAGTGTAAGCGCGTTGTTGACGAATTTGTTGCCGACGATGAAATCCTTGACCAGGCTGCGCGCCAGCTCGCCCGGCACCGGCAGCTGGTCCACCGCCCAGCGGTCGAAGCGCAGGTGCGCCTTCACGAACGCATCGTTCTCGACATTGTTCAGGAGCTTCATCTGGTTGGCGCTGCGCTGCAAGGGGCGCAGCGCCTGCAGCGAGGTGTTGATGAAGTCGCCGGGGATGTTGCCCAGCTCCTTCACCAGCCTGTCGATATCGAACGACTTGGCCGTCATCCAGCGCTTGTACAGCTCCATGCCGTCGCCGTTCACGGGTGTCGTGAAACAGGCCAGGTTGCGCACCGCGCCGCCCGGGTGGAGAGCGGTGTACATGATGCTCAACATGCCGCCCATGCAATAACCGACCAGCGTGACGTCCGCTTCGCCGCTGTCGCGCTGTACCGCCTCGATACAGCCGCCGAGCAGGTCGTTGACGTAATTGTCGAGCGACAGGTGGCTCTGGTCGCGGCGCGGCGCGGCCCATTCCAGCATGTAGACGTCATGCCCCTGCATCACCAGGTACTCGATGAGGCTCTGGCCCTTGGCGAGATCGAGGATGTAACCCTTGGCTACCGGTGACATCACGATCAGCACCGGCACGCGGTAGATCTCGTCCTGGGTCGGCAGGTAGTGGTACAGGCGCGCGGTTTCGTTGCTGTAGACCATCTCCTTGGGAGTCAGGCCGACATCGAGGTCGGACTCGGTCTGCGGCAGTGGCGCGAGGCCGGGGATGTTGCGCGCGATGGCGCGCTCCAGCGTGCGCCGGACGCTGGCTTCCAGGTCTTCCGAGGTGATATCGGCGCGAGCGGATGCGGTCATGACGGTTCCAGTCGGGCCTCAGGCGTCGAGGTTGGAGGCGGGTTTGCGCGTGCGCGGCGGTCGCACCGTGCCGCTGGCGGAGGCCGGCGCGGCGACGCCACCGGCGGCGAGACGCGCCATCTGGCTGCGCTGCTCGCGCAGTTCCACCTGGATCTGGTTGAGCGTATCTTCCATGTGCGCGAGCCTGTCGTTCATGTCCAGGATGTCACTGCGCGAGGGAATGTTGAGATTGGCCAGGTACTGCGCCATGGTCTCGCTGAACATGCGATGGGTGTGCAGCGCTTCCAGCGTGTAACGGCCCATGCCCTTGGAGAAGTGCTCGTCGCCCATCATTTCCGACAGGGCATCGCTCCAGGACTTTTCCGATTTGACGAACCATTCGCGCCACAGGCGGATGGGATCCATGCTGTCTTCTTTGGACATGGCTTACGCCCCCCTTCAGTTGATTTTTTATTCAGGTGCGGTGCACTTGCTGCGCGAGCCGCGCCGCCACCGCGCGATACACGCTGTGATCGAACACCATGCCGATATGCGAGCAGTTGACCTCGGTATTCAGACGTCCGTCCTCTTCCAGGCAACTGGTCCAGTCGGCGATGCCGTCCTTGCGAGAATAGACCGCGAATTGCGCCACGCCACGGCTGCGCGGCGCGTTCATGTTGCGCACGAAGGCGCAGGTGCAATGGCCGGTACCGCAGGACGCATGCAGGTTGCGGCCGATCAGCGCGCCCTGCGCGAGCTTGAGCTTGTCCCAGATGCCGATGATGGCGGGATGGGCCTTGACCAACGAGCGGAACGGCGAGCCGAGGGTGATGACGCGGTCGATGAGTTCCGGCTCGTCCTGCACGAGGCTCTTGGCCAGCATGCCGCCGAGGCTGTGGCCGATGAGGTTGACGCGGTGCCCGGAACGGTCGGCCAGCGCGCGCAGGCGATGAGCGAGCTTGTTGGCGGTCTTGTCCGGGCAGTCGTTGTTCCAGGCAATGCGCGACAGCGAAGACTTGTAACCGATGCGTTTCAGCCAGCGATGCATCTCCAGCATCATGAGATCGCCCGACATGAAGCCCGGGATCAGCAATACCGGCTGGCCCTTGCCGCGCGGCACGCCGACCCCGTAGTAGACCGGGCTCAAGCGCAGGCTGGCCCACTCGAGGCTCCAGCGCGCTTCCCGCCACAAGGGCGTGATGGACTGCTCGATGGCATCGTCGTAGGCAAACGCTTCGTCGAGCGTCTCGTCCGACGGCGCCGGCAGTTCGTTGATGGATTGTTCTGTGCTCATGACCTGGTCCGGGCTGCCTGCGGCGGCGCCACCCCGTGAGGTGGGCGCCGCCGCGCGACTCGCGACGCTCGCTCTACTTGGCCGCCGACGTCCACAGGTTGGTGAAATTCTCGAACGGCTTGCCGAAGGCCTTGCCCGACTCCAGCGCACGGCTGGCGGCGGCGCGCGCATCGGCGGCAATTTCGTTGTTGGTGCGATAGACGGTCTTGGCCAGTTCCAGCGCGCGCTCCTGGGCGCTGGTCAGGGAATGCAGGAACGCTTCGACGTTCTTGCCGTACTCGGTGGGCTGGGCGGCGAGGGTCTTGCCGAGGGTGAGGGCATCGCGCTGGCTGGCCAGCAGGTTCTCGACCAGCTGGTCGGTGACGCGCGCCGCGCGTTCGCGGGCGCTGCCGAGCGCTTCGGCGAAACGGGAGTGGCCGCTCTCGAGACGATCGAGGTAGGCGCTGGTGGTTTCGGAGAATTTCAGGGATTCGGGTTTCTTGCTTGCCATGGTCATGGGCTCCTGTGAGCGAAGGCGACCCTCGGGCCGCGTGATTTGTTGCAGTGCAAAAACTGTAATCGGTTTGACAGCTAGATGCAAGTTGCATATAGATGGCCGCATGTCGAAATCGAAACCGTCTCCAAATTCCGCCCCCGCATCCGCCACCGATGAGCCCGCCGCCGCCCCGGGCCACCCGACCGGCGACATGCTCAACGCCCAACTGCTGGCCATGCTCAAGGACTGGTCGGCCTATGGCTACGAACTCGCCCAGAAACTCGAGCAGGCCGGCTTCGGCAATTACAACAAGGGCACCGTCTACCGCGCCCTGCGCCAGATGGAGGGCCTCGGGCTGGTGTCGTCGATGTGGGATACCAGCAGCGCGGGCCCGGCGCGCCGGATGTATTCCATGACCCAGGCGGGTAACCTGTTCCTCGACAACTGGTTGGCCCTGCTCAACCTGCACCGCGCCACGCTGGAGCGCTTCCTTGGCGGCTTCGGCGGCGGCGATTTCCGAAAGTAGCGCCGGGCGCGCGCCGCGCGACCCGTTGATCACCGTGCGAGCTCAACCATGTCCGTCATCGTAGACAAGAATATCGACGTCACCCTGCGTGACGGCACGCGCCTGCGCGCCGACATCTACCGCCCCAACGACGGCGAGCGCCACCCGGTGCTGTTGCAGCGCACGCCCTACAACAAGGAGCTGTGGCCGATCACGGCCCTGACCCTGGATCCGCTGCGCGCGGCAGCGGCCGGCTACGCGGTGGTGATCCAGGACGTGCGCGCGCGCTGGGCCTCGGAAGGCGGGGTGTTCTTTCCCTATCGTGACGAAGGCGACGATGGTCACGACAGCGTGGCCTGGTGCGCCGCGCAGGATTTCAGCAGCGGTCGCGTCGGCTGTTACGGGCTGTCGTACATGGGCGGCACTTCGTGGCTGGCGGCGCGTGGAGCCCATCCCGCGCTCGGCGCCATTTCGCCTACCACCGCGCCCAACGATTTCTGGCGCAACCACTTCTGGCGTGGCGGCGCGCTCAACCTCGGCACGCTGGCGATGTGGGCGCTGCGTGCCATCGGACCGGCGGCGCTGATCCGCTCACGGCCGGACCCCGCGCAGTTCTTCGCACCGCTCACGCAGCTCATCGACGACGTCGACGCCTTCGCCGAGATCCTGCGCGCCTTGCCGCTGAGCCGCTTCGCGCCGGCGCGTCCCGACGATGAGCGCTTCGTGCCGTTCTTCCACGAGTTCCTGCGTCACCCGGTGCCGGACGCGCTGACCCGTTCGCTGCTGTTCTCCGACGCGCACGCCAAGGTCAAGGTGCCAGCCCTCATCATCGCCGGCTGGCACGACCTGTTGCTGGCCGCCGATCTCGAACACTTCGCCGGCATGCGCGCCAACGCCGGTTCGGAACTCGCGCGTCGCCATACCCGCCTGGTGATCGGCCCGTGGTCGCACGGCATGTTCCAGAACGTGGTCGGCGGCGTGGATTTCGGTTTTCGCGCCAATGGCCTGTTCCTCGATCTGAAGGAAGACCTCACGCGCCTGCAGCTGCGCTGGTTCGATCACTGGTTGAAGGACATCGCCAACGGCGTGCGCGATGACGCGCCGGTCAAGCTGTTCGTGCAGGGCGCCAATCGCTGGCGCGACGAAGACCAGTGGCCGCCGCGTGGCGCGCAGCTGCTGCCACTGTACCTGCAGGGCGAGGCGGCGCTCGCCACGCAGCCGCCGCGCGCCGACCAGCCGCCATCGAGCTATGTCTACGATCCGAACGACCCGTGCCCGACTTGCGGTGGCAACCTCCTGATGCCCGCCCAGTACGGCGCCGGACCGCTGGACCAGGCGCCGCTGCTGGCGCGCCGCGACGTGCTGTGTTTCACCTCGCCGCCGCTGGTCGAAAGTATCGAAATCATCGGCGCGGTGCAGGCCGAGCTGTTCGCCGCCACCTCCGGCGTCGATACCGACTGGATGGTCAAGCTGTGCGAAGTTCGCGCCGACGGCCGCAGCTTCAATATTTGCGACGGCGTGGTGCGCGCCTCGGTGCGGGACGGCCAGACGCGGCGCCTGCTCGAACCCGGCGCGGTCGAACGCTACGTCATCGACCTGTGGTCGACCGCCATCGAGATCCCGGCCGGTCATCGCCTGCGGGTGCTCATCACTTCCAGTGACTTCCCGCGTTACGACCGCAATCCCAACACCGGCGAGCTGGCGCACGAGGCCACGCATCTCGACAGCGCCCTGCAGCGCGTGTTCCACGATGCGTCGCGCGCCTCGCGCCTGTTGCTGCCGGTGACGCGCGGCATCGGCGCCCTCGGCGGAGCGCGGCCGTGAGTGGCGCGCTCATCGCGCTGGTGGCGCTGCTCGCCGCCGCCGTGCTGCTCTACTACCTCGCCCCCGGCCTGTTGTTCCAGTGGGCCACGGCGCTCGGTCGCCGCGCCGCCGGGCTCAAACAGCGCGAGGTGATGGTCGACGGTCACCGCGTTCCCTATCTCGATGGCGGGCACGGCGAGGTGCTGCTGCTCCTGCACGGCTTCGCCGCCAACAAGGATCACTGGAGCATGATCGCGCGCCTGCTGACGCCGCACTTCCGTGTCATCGCGCCGGACCTGCCAGGCTTCGGCGATGCGAGTCGCGTCGCCGGCGCGAGCTACGCGGTCGGTCCGCAGCTGGAGCGCATCGCCGCCTTCGCCCGCGCGCTCGGCATTACGGAGTTCCATCTCGGCGGCAATTCCATGGGCGGCTATCTCGCCACCTTGTATGCCTTGCGCCATCCGCAGCAGGTCAGGAGCCTGTGGTTGCTGGCGCCGGCCGGCGTGCTGAGCGCCGAGTACAGCGACATGCTGCGCATGCTGGAGGCTGGTGAAAACCCGCTGATCGCGACCGACATGCGGTCCTTCGATCGACTCGCCGAGCTGTGCTTTTGCAAACAGCCCTACATGCCGGCGCGCTTCAAGCTGCCCTTGCTGGCGCGCTCGATCGCCGAAGCGCCTTTCAACGCGCGCATCTTCGAGGAAATGTTCAACGAGCCGCTGGCGTTGGAGGAGCGCGTGGCCGCGCTCGCGGCCCGCACGCTGGTAGTGTGGGGCGACGACGATCGCGTGCTGCATCCCTCGGCGCTGGACATTCTGCGGCCGCTCATGCCCGCCGCGGAATTCATCCTCATGCGCGACATGGGCCACGTGCCGATGATCGAGCGACCGGCCGAGACGGCGCTGGATTTCCTGCGTTTCCACGGTCGCCAGGCTTGAGGCGCGGCGCGGGCGGCGCGCTATGATGGCCGTCCCGTCGCCACCGGCGACCATGCCTGGCCAGGAGCCCCGAGATGTCCGACCGTTACGGTGAACTCCATGACCTCTGCGTCGCTTTCCTGGACGCCTTCAACCGCTACGATCTCGACGGCGTGATGGCTTACTTCACCGACGACGCGGTCTACGAAGAACTCACCGGCCGCGCCAGCCGCGGGCGCGAGGCCATTCGCAAGGCCTTCGCGCCGCAGTTCGAAGGCAAGTTCGGCCCCATCCAGTTCATCGAGGACGACACCTTCATCGACGCCGGCAGCGGCAAAGTCATGAGCAGCTGGGACATGACCATCGAGAAGGACGGCGTGCCGCAGATCATGCGCGGCCTCGACTTGCTGCACTTCGTGGGCGACAAGATCGTCCTCAAGCAGACCTACGTGAAGACCAAGTCGCCGCATTACACGACGCCCTGAGGCGGGCGCGATCCGGGCGGGCGTGCACCGGGCATTGAACCCCTTGCGCGCGGCGGGGCACTCAGTACTCAAACAGGGGAGCGTGGCCGGCGCCACCGCGGGGCGCAGGCCGGGATAGCCACATGACGAGAATCGCCGACCGAGTCGACCAGGAACTGGACCAGGATCTGGCGCGGCTGCGCAGCCTGCGCCATGACCGTGGTGCGTTCGAGGCGCTGTACCGGGATTTCTACCCGCGCCTGTTCGAGTTCGTGCTGCGCATCCTCGGCGCGCCGGCCGATGCCGAGGAGACCATCAACGACACCATGATGGTGGTGTGGAACAAGGCCCACGAGTTTCGCGAGCAATCCAAGGTCTCGACCTGGATCTTCGGCATTGCCTACAAGAAGGCGCTCAAGCGCCTGCAATCGAACAAGCGCCTCGCCGCGCGCGAATTGCAATGCGAGGCCGAGCAGGAAGACCGCCGTGACCCGGCCGATACGGTCAGTCATCGCGCCGCCATCGAACGCATCCGGGTGGCGGTCGGCAAATTGCCGCTGGCCCAGCGCAGCATCGTGCAGCTGGCGTTCTTCTACGGATACAGCTACCCCGAGATAGCCGCCATCGTCGGTTGTCCGGTCAACACGGTGAAGACGCGCATGTTCTATGCGCGCGAGCGCCTGAAGCCGGCGCTGGAATTGGCCATGAGCCTGGAGAACGCGGATGACAGCCGCTGACAAGCACACCACGCATCCTGCCCACGCCGCGGTGTGGGACCTGTTGCCCTGGTATCACAACGATGGCCTCACGCCGGGCCAACGCGCCGAGGTCGAAAGACATCTGCGCGAATGCCTGGTTTGCGCGCGCGAGCTGCGCCTGCTGCGCCAGCTCGACACGGCGCTCGCCAGCCCGGCCTTGGAGAGCGCCAGTGTGCAGGGCTTTGCGCGCCTGTCGGCAGCCATCGACGCGCGCCAGCGGTCCTGGCATCAACGCCTGCGTCACTGGCTGAGTGTGGCCTTGGCGCCGGCGCCGATGCTGGCGACGGTCGCGCTCGTCGCTTTCGGCGTGCTGCTGGTATGGAACATCGAGCGCGGCGACGACAGCGTCGGCGCCAGCGCCGAGAAACAGTTCCAGACCTTGGGCAAGCATGACAGCCACGAGTCGCTGCTGGCGGCGCCTTTGTTGCGCGTGGTGTTGAAGGACAGCCAGGACGCCGCCGCGCGCCAGGCGTGGCTGGGCGAGCACGATGCCGAATTGGTCGACGGTCCGTCCGACATCGGCGTCATGACGGTGCGCGTCAAGCTCGGCGCGCGCAGTGTCACCAAGGTCATCGACGACATGCGCGCCGAAGCCGACACCCTGTTCGTCGAACCCCTGCGCAGCACGGGCACGCGGCCGGATCGGCGTCGGTGACGGGCAGCGGCGCCGTGCGCCGCGGCTGGACCGTGCTCGGCTGCTGCTGTTGTTGTCGGCCGGCGGCGCCGAGGCGCGCACCGCGGTCGACGAGCAGGTCATGGTGTTGTTGCGCGATGGCGCCGATGCCGCGGCGCTGGCGCGGGATCATGGCTTGCGACCGCTGGGTCAGCGTCGCCTTGCCGCGCTCGACGGTGACGCGGCGCTGTTCGCGCTCGGCGCGCAAGGCAATCGCGGTGCGGCGCTTGCGCGGCTGGCGGCCGACGCGCGCGTCGAATCGGCGCAGGCCGTGCAACTGCATCACGTCGCCGGCATGCCAAGCAAGGATCCCTATTTCGACCTGCAGGTGCGCACGCGGCCAGGGGGCGTATCGACGCTCGCGACGCGCGGCAGCGGGCGCAACGTGCGCATCGCCGTGATCGATACCGGCATGGACAGCGATCACCCCGACCTGCTCGGCCAGGTGGTCGAGGCACGCAATTTCGTCGGCGCCGACAGTCACGTCATCCCGGCCGAATTCCACGGCACGGCGGTCACCGGTCTCATCGCCGCGCACGCCGGCAACGGCGTCGGCATCCACGGCCTGGCGCCGCATGCCTCGCTGCACCTGCTGCGCGCCTGCTGGGAACCGAGTTACGGTGACGGCATCTGCAGCAGCTACACGCTGGCCCAGGCCCTGGACTACGCCATCGAGATCCGCGCGCGCATCATCAACCTGAGCCTGGCCGGGCCCGACGATCCACTGCTTGCGCGCCTGGTGGAACGCGCCGCCGAATTGGGCGCCATCGTGTTCGGCGCCATCGGCGAAGAGCCGGAGCAGACTTTCCCGACCTCGATTCCCGAGGTCATCGCGGTCGAGCAGGCACGGCAGAGCGGGGTGGAGGTGCCGGGCGAACGCCTGACCGTGCCGGGCCTGCAATTGCTGACCACCGTGCCGGGCGGTCGTTACGACTTCGTGTCCGGCCCGTCCTTCGCCACCGCCCATGCCAGCGGCGTGGCCGCCATCATGCTGGAACTCGAACCGCACCTCGGGCCCCATGAGCTGGCCGCGTGGTTGCGGCGACTGCACGAGAATCCCGAGCCGCGTTGAGCCGCGTGCGCGGCGTTCAGATGTAGCGGCGCGCGTCCCAGTACTCGAAACGGAAGGCGTCGCCATCGCGTTTCACCGCGCCGGCGGACGGCAGCGGGAAATGCGCGGTCAGCACGTGGGTGGCACAGTCCGCGTAACGCTCGAGGAAGCGGCGACGGGTCTGCGCGGCCAGCGGCTTGTTGGCGTCGTGGCGGAAATTCCATTCCGGAAAGTGGCACTGGATGGGGCTGTGGATGAGATCGCCCGTCACCACCGCGTCGCCGCCGCGGCCGTCGATGCGCACCGCGCAATGGCCGTGGGTGTGGCCGGGCGTCGCCTCCAGCCACACGTGGTCGTCGATTTGATGGTCATCGTCGACCAGCAGCGCCTGGCCCGCCTCGATGATCGGCAGCACGTTCTCGGCGTAGGTCGGGTCCTGGCGTTCGCGGTGCAGCTTTTCGCAGGCTGCCACTTCGGTGCGCGACAGCATGTAGCGCGCGCGCGGAAAGGTCGGCCGCCAGCGGCCATCCAGCCATTGCGTATTCCAGCCCGAATGATCGACGTGCAGATGCGTGCACAACACCACGTCGATGTCCTCGGGGCGCAGGCCCAGCGAGGCCAGCGCCGGCAGGTAGGTATTGCCGCTCATGTGGTCCCAGGCCGGGAACCATTTCACCGACTTGTGATTGCCCACGCAGCTGTCGACCAGCACCACGTGCCGCGGCGTGCGCACCACGTAGCTCTGGATCGGCATCAGCAGCTTGTCGGTGCCGGGCTCGAGCGCGGTGGGCTCCAGCCAATGACGGTGGGGCGCGAGGAGCTCGGGCGTGGCATCGGGAAAAAAATCATAGATGCTGATGAAGGGGCCGTTGCTTTCGACCGCACGGCCGATCTCGACTTGCCCGAGTTTCATCCAGTTCATGGCGGTATCTCACACTCTGCAGGCATGGGGTATTGCGTGCGGATGATATAGTGCCGCCACAACCCGAACCATCACCCTCCTGACGAGGTTGATACTGAACAAGACTCGCATCATGACCCCGAAGTCCCCAGTCTTTCTTCTCGCGGCGATGCTGAGCGCGAGCGGCGTGCAGGCCGACGACGCGAGCCAGCCGGCGCCGCCCGACGCCGGTCCGCAGACGCTCTCCGTGTTGTTCGAAAACGATCTGTTCGGCGAGACCGATCAGCAATACACCAACGGTTTCAAGCTCAACTGGATGTCGCCCAACCTGAAGGCCCTGGGCGACGCGCCCGGCGTGCCGTCGTGGCTGTTGCGCGCCGTGCATGGCCTGAATGCTTTCGAGCACGCGGTGCTGGGTGAGAACGATCGCGCGTTCAACCTCGGCTTCACGGTCGGGCAGTTGATGTTCACGCCCGGCGATACGCAGGCCGTGCAGTTGGTGGACGATGACCGTCCCTACGCGGGCTGGCTGTTCGGTGGTCTGACCCTGGTCAGCAAGACCGACTACGTGGCCGACACCTTCGACATCCAGGTCGGCATGATCGGTCCCGCCTCGCTGGCCGAGGACGCGCAGCGCCTGGTGCACGAACTGCGCGGCTTCGACGTGCCGCGCGGCTGGCAGAACCAGCTGTCCAACGAACCGGCGTTTCTCTTGTATTACGAGCGCAAGTGGCGCCTGCTGCGCGGGCCCTTGGTCAGCCAGTTCGGTTACGACCTCATCACCCATGCCGGCCTTGCCGCCGGCACGGTGATGGATTACGGCGCGGCCGGCGCCGAACTGCGCGTGGGCTGGAACCTGCCGCACGACTTCGGCACCTCGCTGATACGCCCGGGCGGCGATGCCAATGCGCCGAGCACGGTGACGGGGGCGGGGGGACAAGGTCGGGGCTTCGGCGCCTACGGTTTCGCTGCCGCCCTCGGTGGCCGCCTGGTCGGGCGCAACATCTTTCTCGACGGCAACACCTTCGAGGACAGCCACAGCGTCGACAAGAAGATCCCGGTGGGCGATCTCATCATCGGCGCGAGCATGATCTACGACGGTATCAAGCTGTCCTATGCCCAGGTGTTCCGCACCAAGGAGTTCGACGGCCAGCACCGTCGTCACAACTTCGGCTCGATCAGCCTCTCGCTGTCGTTCTAGGCCGCGCTCACGCGAGCATGCGCCACAGCGTGTCCTGCTGGCCGGCGCGACCGTCGTCGCGCAGCTTCAGGAGGTGTGCGTGCAGCGACATCGCCGCCCAGGAATGCATGACCGGGTCGACATCGTCGTAGACCACCGGCGTGAGCGTTTCGATGGACACCGCACCGAGACGCGTGAGCGCATCCACCACCTTGGCCTCGCGCTTCAGGCGGTGGGCGATGAGGTGTTCGATTTCGCCACGCGGATTGCCGATCAGGTCGCCGTGTCCCGGCGCGAGATGCTCGACCCGGTAGTTCAACATGCGGCGCAGTGATTCGATGTAATGCTGCATGTTGCCGTGGGGCGGCACGATCACCACGGTCGAACCGCCCATGATGTGGTCGCCGGTCATGAGCAGCGCGTCTTCCTCGACGAGGTAACAGATGTGATTGCTGACATGGCCCGGCGTCAGCAGCGCGCGCAGCGTGAACTCGTCGGTCTTCAGAGCCTCGTCCTGCGCAAGCTGACGGGCATCGACAAAACTGTCGTCCTGGAAGCCGTCGTTGGCAATGATGTTACCGACCAGTTCGGCGCCGGTGCGCCGCGCGAGGACATGGGCGGCCGGCGAATGATCGCGATGGGTATGGGTGACGAAGATCCAGCGCAGGCGGCCGGCGCAGATCCGTTCCAGCGCGTCGACGTGCTCGGGCAGGTCCGGCCCCGGGTCGACCATCGCCAGTTCGCGTGTGCCGATGAGGTAGGTGTTGGTGCCGGGGCCCGTCATGCGTCCGCTGTTGGGCGCCGTCACGCGCCGCACGCGCGGCGACACTTGCACGGCTTCGCCGTAGGTAATTTCGGGCATGGTTCGGCTCCTGGCTGATCGGAGCGTTAATCTCCCATAAAAACAGCAGGCCTTGTAGGTGCGAATTCATTCGCACATTCAAAGGCGCGGCAAGGCGCCTTCAGCCCGCATTCAGTGTGCGAATGAATTCGCACCTACAGGTCCGTTGATTCGAGATTTGTCATTCCTTCAACCGGCAAGGCACACTAGACCCACCATCCCATCTCATCTCATCCCCGGAGGAATGCATGTCTGCATTGGTGCTCGACGGCAAGGCGCTGGCGACGGCGGAAGAACACGTGCTGGCGGCGCGCGTCGAGCAGGTCAAGCTCAAGAGCGGTGGGCGCGTGCCGATCCTCGCCACCCTGCTGGTCGGTGACGATCCGGCGTCGGCCACCTACGTGCGCATGAAGGGCAATGCCTGTCAGCGCGTCGGCATGGAATCGCTGCGCATCGAGCTGCCGGCCTCGACCACCACCGACGAGCTCTTGGCGCGCATCGAGGCCTTGAATGCCAATCCCGACGTGCATGGCATCCTGCTCCAGCACCCGGTGCCGGCCCACATCGACGAGCGCGCGTGCTTCGATCGTATCGCCCTCGCCAAGGACGTGGATGGCGTCACCACCTGGGGCTATGGCCGCATGGCGATGGGTGAGCATGCGTGGGGATCGGCAACGCCGGCCGGCATCATGCGCCTGCTCAAGCATTACCGCGTGCCCTTGTCCGGCCAGCTCGCAGTGGTGGTCGGTCGCAGCCCCATCCTCGGCAAGCCGATGGCGGCGATGCTGCTGAACGCCGACGCCAGCGTGCTGGTGTGCCATTCCCGTACCCGTGAGCTGCCCGCGCTGCTGCGCCAGGCCGACATCGTGGTCGGTGCGGTCGGCAAGCCACAATACATTCGCGCCGACTGGATCAAGGACGACGCGGTGGTGATCGATGCCGGCTATCATCCCGGCGGCGTCGGCGACATCGAACTCGCGCCGCTGGTCGGGCGCTGCGCCGCCTACACCCCGGTGCCGGGCGGCGTCGGCCCGATGACCATCAATACCTTGATCGCCCAGACCGTGGCTGCCGCGGAACAGGCGCTGGTCGGATAAACACCAATACCGCGAGGGGAGCGTCCATGAGTCAACCGAATCCGCACATGCTGAGCGGCATCCGCATTCTCGATCTGACGCGTGCGCTGGCGGGGCCGACCTGCACGCGCCTGTTTGCCGAGATGGGCGCGGACGTCATCAAGGTCGAGGCGGCGCCTGACGGCGATCGCACGCGCCTGGTGTCGAAGATGCGCAACGAGCGCGGCCTGTATTTCGTGCAGCAGAACCTCAACAAGCGCAGCGTCGCGATTGATTTCAGCAAGCCGGGCGGGCTCGACCTGGTGCGCGAACTGGTGCCCCACTGCGACGTGGTGGTGGAGAACTACAAGCCCGGCGTCATGAAGGGCATGGGGCTGGCCTATGAGGATCTGAAAAAGCTGCGCGAGGACATCATCCTGTGCTCGATATCGGCGCTCGGCCAGAGCGGGCCCTTGTCCCACAAGCCGGGCTACGACTACATCGCCCAGGCCTATGCCGGCGTCACCTCGATGATCGGGCCGCGCGATGAATCACCCTACATACCCTTGCTCGGCCTCGGCGACGTCGGCACCGGCGTGCACGCCGCCTTTGCGATTGCCGCCTCGCTGCTGTACCGCGCGCGTACCGGTCGCGGCCAGTTTCTCGATATCGCCTTGCTCGATTGCTACTACCACGCGCACGAAGTGAACGTGCACCAGTTCACCGCCAGCGCCGGTGCCATGAAGCCGACCCGCAGCGGCCGCCATCTCACCTACCTGTGCCCGGCCGGCGTGTTTCGTGGCACCGGCGGCGACATCGTGCTGATGGGCTTCATGCATCACTGGGCCGATGTGTGCGCCGCCATGGGGCGGCCGGAACTGGTGAGCGCGCCGGGCTGGGCGACCGACGCCGAGCGCATGCCGCACTTCGAGGAAGTGATCGCGCTCATCGAGGGCTGGCTGCAGAGTTTTCCCGATGTCGACAGCGCCATCGCCGCCTTCGACGCCCACGGCGTGCCGTGCGCGCCGGTGCTGTCCATCGAGCAGACCGTGTCCCATCCGCATTTCATCGAACGCGGCACCATCCGCACCATCCATGACCCGGTGGCGGGGGAGTTCCAAATCCCCGGCATGCCGATCAAGACCTCGGATTTCCCGGCCAACAACGAATACGTGGCGCCGTTGCTCGGCGAACACAACGGCGAAGTGCTGGGCGAACTGCTGGGCAGGAGCGCGGCCGACATCGACGCGCTGCGCGCCGCCGGCGTGCTCATCTCCAAACCCTACTAGCGCCGCGCGCGTCGCGGCCCTTTCCCACGCAAGGAAACCTCCATGGAACAGAGCGCGAGCCTGCATCGCTACCTGACCCCCGAGCGGCTCATGATCCGCGACACCGCGCGCGAGTTCACCATCAACGAAGTGCTGCCGGTGGCCAATGCCCTCGACCCGCTGCAGGGTGACATCCCCATGGCGTTGCGCGACAAGCTCGCCGACATGGGCTATTTCGGCATCCGCATCCCCGAGCAGTACGGCGGCAGCGGTCTCGGTGTGTTCGAGTATTGCCTGGTGTCCGAGCAACTGGCGCGCGGCTGGATGAGCGTCGCCAGCATCGTCGCGCGCGGCAACGGCACCATGACCATGAGCTTGCTCGACGAGGCCCGCCGCGCCGAGATGATGCCGCGCGTGGTGCGCGGCGAGTATCTCGGCGCGATGTCGCTGTCGGAGCCGGACACCGGCTCGGATCTCGCCTCGATTTCCTGTCGCGCCGAACGCGATGGCGATGGCTGGGTGATCACCGGCAACAAGTACTGGTGCACGTTTGCCGACGGCGCGGATTACATCCTGCTGTTCGCGCGCACTTCGCCGCCGCCCGACGCCAACAAGCGGCACCTCGGCATCAGCGCCTTCCTCATCGACAAACCACGCGGCAGCCTGCCGGCCGGCGTACACGGCGCCGAGATCCCGAAGATCGGCTATTTCGGCTGGAAGACCTTCGAACTCGCCTTCGATGGTTTTCGCGTGCCGGCCAGCGCCCTGATCGGCGCCGAGGGCAAGGCCTTCTATGCCCTCGCGCAAGGCCTCGACGAAGCGCGCGCGCATACCGCGGCGCGTTCCATCGGTCTCGCCCAGGGCGCGCTCGAGGACGCGCTGGCCTATGCCCAGGAACGCCAGCAGTTCGGGCGGCCCATCGCCGAGTTCCAGGATCTCAGGTTCAAGCTCGCGCGCATGGCCACCGACATCGAGGCCGCGCGCCAGTTGCTCTACTACGTGTGCGACCGCGTCGATTCGGGCGAGCGCTGCGACAAGGAAGCGTCGATGGTGAAATACTTCGCCAGCGAAATGGCCGAGCGCGTGACCAGCGACGCGCTGCAGATCTTCGGCGGCGCGGGCTACACCAAGCTCTACGCCGTCGAGCGCTACTGGCGCGACGCGCGCCTGACCAAGATTTTCGAGGGCACGTCCGAGATCCAGCTGCGCATCATTTCCGACAACCTGCTGGGCAAGCCCGGCCATTGAGCGCGCCATGACCGACAACCATCCACTCAAGGCGTGCTCGATGGCATGCGCGTGCTCGATCTCACGCAGGTGCTGGCCGGCCCGTACTGCACCATGCTGCTCGCCGATCATGGCGCCGACGTCATCAAGATCGAACCGCCGGGCGGCGACGTCGCGCGCGGCATGGGTCTGTTCCATGCCAGTGACACGGACAAGCGTCACGCCGGCTATTTCCACAGCGTCAACCGCAACAAGCGCAGCATCGTGCTCGACCTCAAGAACGCCGACGACGCCGCCACGTTCCGCGCCATGGCGCGCCAGGCCGACGTGGTGGTGGAGAACTACCGCGTCGGCGTGATGGAACGCCTGGGCCTGTCCTACGAATCGTTGCGGGAAGAAAACCCGCGCCTGGTCTACGCCGCCGTGCGCGGCTTTGGCGACCCGCGCACCGGTCGCAGTCCCTATGCAGACTGGCCGGCCTTCGACATCGTCGCGCAGGCCATGGGCGGCTTCATGAGTATCACCGGCCCCGGGCCGGACGTGCCCTTGAAATCGGGGCCCGGCATCGGCGACATCGTGCCCGGCATCATGTGCGCCTTCGGCATCGTCGCCGCCGTGCGCCTCGCCGAGCGGCGTGGCCATGGCCAGTTCCTGGACGTGGCGATGTACGACGCCATCCTCGGCATTTGCGAGCGCCTGGTGCACCAGCATTCCTTCGCCGGCGTGGTGCCCAAGGCCGAGGGTAACGAGCACCCACTGGTCAACCCGTTCTCGATTTTTCCGGTGACCGACGGCTGGGTCGCCATCGGTTGCCCGATAGAAGCGCAGTGGCAGGAACTGGCGCGCCTCATCGGCCGCGACGATCTGCGTAGCGATCCGACGCTGCAGAGCAATGCCGATCGCGTGCGCCAGCGCGAACGGGTGCGCAGCGCCATCGAAGCCTGGACCAGTACGCGCAGCAAGCGCGAAGTGGCCGAGGTGCTCGGCGGCCGCGTGCCCTGCGGCCCGGTCAACGATGTCACCGACATCTTCGCCGACCCGCACATCGCCGCGCGCGAGATGATCGCCGAAGTCGAGATTGCCGAAATCGGTCAGCGCCTGCAGCTGGCCGGCATTCCGGTTCATTTCGCCGACACGCCGGGCAAGGTGCGCGGCGGGGCCGGGGCTGGATGCGCATCGGCAGGAGATCCTCGCGCAGTTCGGCCTTTAGACGGGCGCCGATCTTGTGGGTCGGACTTCAGTCTGACTCTTTTTTTCGGTCGTTCCCGGCTCGTTCGCCACATTCGAAATCGTCCGACTGAAGTCGGACCCACAAAGGGCCGGGACCCGAGCCCGACGTCGACGGGTAATTCCAGCGGTACCCCGCGCTTGATATAACGCAGCCTTCACGCCCTCACGTGGCGTTGCCAGAACAGGGGAGAACGACCATGAAACTCGGTGTCTTTCACTTCAACACCGAATATTCCATCCGTGCCGACGAACTCGCGATTGCCGCCGAAGAGCGTGGCTTCGAATCGCTGTGGTTTCCCGAGCACACGCATATTCCGGCCAGCCGTCTCACGCAGTGGCCGGGCCGGCAGCCGCTGCCGCGCGAATACGTGCACATGTCCGATCCGTTCGTCAGCGCGGCGGCGGCGGCGGTGGTGACCAAGACCATCAAGCTCGGCACCGGCATCTGTCTCATCATCGAACACGATCCGCTGGCGCTGGCCAAGACCGTCGCCACCGTCGACCAGATCTCCAACGGCCGCTTCCTGTTCGGCGTCGGCGCCGGCTGGAACCGCGAGGAAATGGAGAACCACGGCACGCCCTACGACAAGCGCTGGAAAGTGCTGGAAGAGCGCGTCAAGGCCATGAAGGAGCTGTGGACCAAGGAAGAGGCGAGCTACCACGGTGACTGGGTCAACTTCGACAAGGTGTGGTCCTATCCCAAGCCGGTACAGCGTCCGCATCCGCCGGTGATCCTCGGCACCTTCGGCTCGGCCTGGGGGCGCAAGCGCGTGGCCGAATTCGGCGACGGCTGGATACCCATCGATCTCTTCCATGGCGACCTCAAGTCCGATATCGACGATCTGCACAAGCGCCTGCGCGACAACGGCCGCGACCCGTCGGAAGTGCCGATCTCGATGTTCGACATCTTCGAGACCAAGGAAGACGATTTGAAGCGTTTCGCCGACCTCGGCCTCATCGAGCGCGCCATCCCGCGCTGCCCGACCGAGGACCGCGATACTGTGCTACGCTGGCTCGACCGCTACGCCGAGATTGGCCGCCGCATCGGCGCCATGTGACGGCGGTCGCGTGTCAATCCGAACAACACCAACACCGCTCGTCGTGCCCGGCGTGGTCGCCACGTCGGCCCCATCGCCGCGCGTCCTGTGACAGACAACCAAGGGGAAAGTCCATGACCAAGCTTTACGGATTCGCCGTCAGCAATTACTACAACATGGCCAAGTTCGCGCTGCTGGAGAAGGGCGCGAAGTTCGAGGAAGTGGCGGCCATGCCCAGCCAGGAAAGCGACTACAAGGCCAAGAGCCCGATGGGCAAGGTGCCGTGCCTGGAAACCGACAAGGGTTTCATGTCGGAAACCAACGTCATTCTCGAATACATCGAAGCGAGCATGGGCGGCACGGCGCTGTTGCCGTCCGACGCTTTCGCGGCTGCCAAGGTGCGCGAAGTGATGAAGGTCGTCGAGCTTTACATCGAACTGCCGGCGCGCCGTCATTACGGTGAACTGTTCTTCGGCGGCCCGCGCAACCAGGCGGCGTTCGACGAGGCCAAGCCGGTGATGGAGAACGGCGTCGCGGCCTTGAAGGCGCTGTGCTCGTTCAAGCCGTTCCTGTGCGGCAATTTCAGCCTGGCCGATATCATGGCCGCGCATACCTTCATCTACGCGCAGCCGGTGGCGCAGGCCATCTACGGCTGGGACCTGGTCGCCGCCGTGCCGGGCCTCGGCGCCGCGCTGGAAGCGACCAATGCGCGCGCCGCCGGCGCCAAGGTGATGGCCGATCAGCAGGCCGCCCTGAAGGCCTTCCAGGAACAGGCCAAGGGCTGAGCCAATCCTGTAGGTGCGAATTCATTCGCACCTGCAGAACATTCCACCGCACACAGGAGGTCAGCATGACATCCACCCTCACGCTTCCCGTCGATTGCATACGCGATCGACTGAACGCCGATCCGGAATTCAAACTGGCGGCGCGCTTCTGGTATTGCGATCTGCGTTTCAAGGTCGGCGAAGAGCTGTATTTCATGCGGGTCGAGAACGGCCGTGTCGCGAGCTTCAACCACGGCACCCATGGCTTCGACCCCTACACCATCAACATCGGCGGGCCGGTGGAAGTGTGGGAGCAGATGCTGGTCGACAAGCCCAAACCGTTCTTCCACGACTGGTTCGCGGCTTCGTTCCACCATCCCTTCGAATTCGGCGGCGACCTGGAATCGGCCTACGCCTACTACTACGCGCTGCGTCGCATCCACGCCATCATGGGCGTGTGCGTGCGCGAACAGCGCAAGGCCGCGTGAGAGGTACTCCCATGGCACGTTATTCCCCCATCACCGGGCGCTACATCTATCTCGACCTCGACGGCGCTGAGTATCGCGTCTACCTCGAGGAGGCCGGGCAGGGCATTCCGCTGGTCTGCCAGCACACCGCCGGCTCGGACGGTCGCCAGTTCCGCCACCTGCTGGAAGATCCGGAGATCACCTCGCGCTTTCGCGTCATCGCCGCCGATCTGCCCTACCACGGCAAGTCGCTGCCGCCGCAGAGCGTGCGCTACTGGGAGCAGGAATATCGCCTGACCCAGGAATTCTTCATCAATTACTGGGTGACGCTCACACGCGAACTCGGACTCGAGCGGCCGGTGTACATGGGCTGCTCGATGGGTGGCCACCTGGCCGCCGATCTCGCGCTCTATCGCCCTGACGACTTCCGTGCCTGCATCGGTCTCGAGGCCTCGATGTGGAGCGGCAACATGGATCGTCTCATCAACCAGTGGTGGCACCATCCGCGCCTCTCGAACGAGTCGAAGCCGGCGGCCATGATGAGCCTGTGTTCGCCCCATGCGCCGGAAGCGAACGTGCGCGAGACCATCTGGATGTACAGCCAGGGCGCACCGGCGGTGTTCGCCGGCGATCTGAACTACTACGGCATCGAGCACGACCTGCGCGACAAGGCCGGTCAGATCGACACCACCAAGTGCATGCTCTACGTGCTGAGCGGTGACTATGACTGGTCCGCCTACCCGGCGGCGTCCAAGGCCCTGGCCGATGCCGTGCCGGGCGCAACCTATACCTTGATGGAAGGCATGGGGCATTTCCCGATGGCGGAAGATCCGAAGCAGTTCAAGAAATACCTGCTGCCGGTGTTGGCCGACATCGAAAAGCGCAGCGCGCGCTGAGCGCGACGCCGTGATGGAGCGGGCGCTGCGCGCTCCATCACGATGTCTGCCCGCTCAGGGCGAGGCGGGCGCGTCCTTTACCTGGCTCGCGTACCTGGCGAGAATTTCGCCGACCTTCTGCATCATTTCCGCGCGCATCTGCAGTTCGAGCTTGTCGTTGCCCGGCGGCAGGCTGGGCAGCGCCAGCATGTGCGGCATGTGACCGTCGCCCATCATCGGGCCGCGGTGCATGCAGCGACGGCCCTTGCCTTCGTGCTCACCGTTCTTGCCCATCATCATGTCGTGCATGGCGCCCATGTCGTGTTTGGCGGCCGGCGCCGCGGCGGCGGGCTCCGCGGCCGTGCAGGCAAGATGGCCGCCCAGCAGGGCCGCGCCCGTGGCAAGAAGCAGTTTCGCGTGTCGCATGATGGGATCTCCTATGGGGCTCTGCGCCGAAGCATGGGCGAAATTGCACGGCAAGGCCAGCGGCTCGCGCAACGATTCACAGCGACAATCGATGCCCGCCGTCGCCTGCCCGGGGTTAGAATTGCCGGCGCTATCGCCGATTCGCCACAACAACAACGACGCCTTCGCCAAGCATGAATTTCGCCAGGTATTGGAGCAGCATCGAGGTCCGCGTGCCGGCGCGTTTCGGCAAGCCCGGCGCGGTACGGGTGTGGGGCGCGTCGAACGACGACGAAGCGACGGCGCTCGAAGCAGCCCGCGTGCGTGCCGCCCGCGCGCTGGCGTTCTTCGCCGGCCAGGCTCGCGACTACGAGTACGATTCGGACATCATTCGCGAAGAGTTGATCGAGGAATTCCACGACGAGGCGGGCGAGCGCCTCGCCGTCATCACGCGCAATCGCTACGGCGCGCTGGTGCTCAACACCGAGCGTGTGCTGTTCGGCGATATCGACGTGCCGAGCGAGAGCTTCGTGCAGCGCCTGTGCAACCGTTTCGGCCGCCGCGCGCGCGACAAGCATTACTTCCTGGAGGCGATGCGCGCCTTTCATGCCGCCCATCCGGAGTTCGTGCTCGAGGTCTATGAAACACGCGCCGGCTTGCGCTTCATGGTCGTCAACCGCGAGATCCGCCCCGGACGACAGCGAGGTGGAGCTGTTGTTCAGGGAACTGCCGGTCGACCGTCTCTACACCCGGCTGTGCCGCAGCCAGGTGTGCTTTCGTGCACGGCTGACGCCCAAGCCGTGGCGCATCGGCCTGGCCCGGCCCACCGCGCGTTTCCCTTTTTCGTCGCCGCTCAAGCAGCGCAGTTTCAATTTCTGGCTGGCGCAGTACGTGGCAAAATCCCGCAATACCTGTGCGGCGCGGCGCCTGGAGCGCATAGGCGAGGGAGCCGTGCCGGCCGCGGTGCAGGCGGTGGTGGACATCCACGACCGCTACGCCTGCGACGACGATTCGAGCCTGGCGTGACATCATGAACGCGGGTCGTGCGCTTGCCGGCCCGTAACGACGAATCAGGGGGAGCTTGCAGTGTATCCAGACAAATATGCGCTGACGCGTGCCGACGAGCCGTGTTACATCATGGCCGGCAGCGGCGAGACCGTGAGCTATCGCGAGTTCGAGGCGCGATGCAATCGCCTCGCCCACCTGCTGCGCGCCACCGGCTTGCAGCGTCTCGATCACTACGCGATGCTGATGGAGAACCATCCGCGCTTTCTCGAGTGCTGCGGCGCCGGCGCGCGTGCCGGGCTCTATTACACCTGCATCAACTCCTACCTCACGGCCGAGGAGGTGGCGTTCATCGTCAACGACAGCCACTCGCAGGTGCTGATCACGACCGGTGCGCGACGCGAGGTTGCCATCGCCGCCGCCAGGCTGTGCCCGCGTCTCAAGCTGTGCCTCATCATCGACGGCACGGGCGACGATGCGCCCTTCGTCGACTATGCCAGCGCGGTGGCGGCCATGCCGTCCACGCCCATCGCCGACGAGCGCCTGGGCACCGCCATGCTGTACTCCTCCGGCACCACCGGCCGCCCCAAGGGCATCCTGCGGCCCTTGCCCGATACGCCGCCGAGCGAGCCCCTGCCGCTCTACCATTTCCTGCTCAAGCTGTGGCAGTACCGCGAAGGCATGGTCTACCTGTCGCCGGCACCGCTCTACCACTCGGCGCCCAATACCGCCGTGACCCTGACCATGCGCGTCGGCGGCACCTCCATCGTCATGGAGCGCTTCGACCCCGAGCACTACCTGGCGCTCATCGAGAAATACCGCGTCACCCACACGCAGCTCGTGCCGACCATGTTCAGCCGCATGCTGAAGTTGCCGCGTGAAGTGCGCGAACGTTACGACCTGTCGTCGCTGGAATTCGCGGTGCACGCCGCCGCGCCCTGCCCGGTGCAGGTCAAGCACGAAATGATCGACTGGTGGGGACCGATCATCCACGAGTACTACGGCGCCACCGAGGGCCTGGGCTTCACCGCCTGTAACAGCGAAGAATGGCTGGCCCATCCCGGCACCGTCGGGCGCGTGATGCTGGGCGAGTTGCACGTGCTGGACGAGGACATGCGCGAATGCCCGACCGGCACCGCCGGCACGCTGTGGTTCAAGACCGCCACGCCGTTCGAATACTTCAATGACCCGGAACGCACCCGCGAGGCGCGCTCGCCGGACGGCAGCATGAGCACCGTCAACGACGTCGGCTACGTGGACGGCGACGGCTACCTGCACCTCACCGACCGCAAGACCTTCATGATCATCTCGGGTGGCGTGAACATCTATCCGCAGGAATGCGAAAACCTGCTCATCACCCATCCGAAAGTCCTCGACGCGGCGGTGTTCGGCGTGCCCAACGAAGATCTCGGCGAGGAGGTCAAGGCGGTCATTCAACCGCTCGCCGGCGTCGAGCCGGGACCGGCCTTGGCCGAGGAGTTGATAGCGTTCTGTCGCGCGCACCTGTCCCACCAGAAATGCCCGCGCACGGTCGACTTCATCGAGGAGATGCCGCGACTGCCCACCGGCAAGCTCTACAAGCGTCTGCTGCGCGACAAGTACTGGGGCGACAAACAGAGCCGCATCGTGTGAAGCGCGACCGTTCGCCGCGCTTGCGCTTGACGGTCGAGGCGCGAATGACGACGCTGTGACGCATGCTCAAGATTGATGAAATCCGCCTGGCCCTGTCGCGCCTCAACCACGACTGGGAGGTCTATGACGCGCATCCCAGCCAGGCCGCGGTCGCCATGATCCTCAACGAGGGTACGCGCGGCCTGGAGGTGTGTTTCATCCGCCGCGCCGAGCGCGTCGGCGATCCGTGGTCCGGGCAGGTCGCGTTTCCCGGCGGGCGCGCCAGCGCCGCCGATGCGGATGCCTTCGCGGTGGCCGAACGCGAGACCTGGGAGGAGATCGGCATGACGCTCAAGGCCGAGCACCGGGTCGGCGCCCTGCCGATGCGCAACGTCGAGCGCAACGTCAAACGCTCGGGCCTGACGCTGTGGCCGTTCGTCTACTACGTCGGCGCCGAGGAACGTGCCAGCGCCACGGCGCGTCTGCCGCTGGAAGTGGCGAGCGTGTTCTGGGTGCCGATAGGCCACCTGTTCGACCACCAGCACGTCACCGAGCTCGAATACCCGATGGGCGTGACCGCCTCGACCTTTCCCGGCATCCAGTTCGGGGAACACGTGATCTGGGGCTTGACGCTGCGGGTGCTGGCGAGTTTCGCCGAGGTCATGCAGCGGCAACTGCCGGCGCTGGCCTGACACCACCATCAAAGTTTCCCGACCGGGACGCGAGGACCGAAGCGATGAAATTCAATACCGTGCTGCTGCCCACCGACTTTTCGACCCATGCCGACGCGGGCTGCGCGGCCGGCATCGCGATGGCGCAACGTGATGGCGCCAAGGTCATCGCCCTGCACGTGCTGCCGCTCTCGGACCTGGTGATGGGCGAGTACCCGATCACCATGGTCGATCAACTGCAGGCCGAACTCATGGGCGACGCTGAACAGCGCATGCAGCGTTGGAAGGACCAGCAGGCCATGGCGGTTGAAACCCTGGTGGTATGGGGCAATCCGGCCCTCGACATCTGCCGTATCGCCGAAGAGCGCAAGGCGGATCTCATCGTCACCTCGACCCATGGCCGCACCGGCCTGGCTCACCTCGTGATGGGCAGCGTCGCCGAACGCGTGGTGCGTCATGCGCCGTGCTCGGTGCTGGTGGTGCGCGCCCGCCACGCCTGACATGCCGGGCGGAGGTGCGCGGCGCACGGGCGCGCACCCGGCGCCCGCCACGCAAACCGCGACTCAGCCCGGCTTCTTGAGCCCCAAACGCTCGTAGTACTTGGCCGGGATCTTGTCCGGGTCCTTGTAGATCAGCATCGAGCAGTAATCGCGGCCGAGCCTGGCGGCCGGTTCCACCACCACGAACGGCTTGCCGTTCGCTTCGATGTCGACTTTCTCCATCGAGTATTCGTGGGCGCAGTACACCGGGTAGTCGGGCCGGCCGTAGGTGAGCGGCTGGGGCTTGGCAATCTTGTGGAAGGCGTCCGGCCCTTCGTACTTGCCTTCCTGCACCAGGCGACCGCCGCTGCCACACGGTTTCATCTTGATCTCGACCTTCTCGTCGTCTTCGCTGATCTCGAGCGGCTGCAGATGTCCCTGCAGGCCGGCCGCGAACATCTTGATGCGGCCGCGCAGCTGGTCGTCGCCCTTGGGCATGCCGTTCAGCGCCGGCATCCACCACGCGCGCACGCCTTCGTTCATGATCTGCTCGAGTTCCTCGTCGCCGTGGCGGCGCGCGACCTCCGACAGGGTGGCGGTCACCCAGTTGCGATAGAGGTCGTGCATGGCGAGGAATTCGTTGTACATGCGCCGGGCTATTTTCTTGGCCTTGTCGGCGTCGCCGGCGTCGATGGCGTCGGTGAGGCGCTCGAGCGTGAGCTTTTCCATCTCGCGCAGTTCGGCGTCCGTGAAGAATTTTTCAGCCATGCTGGTGCTCCCCTTGCTCGTTGATGTTGCGCGGTCCGCGCTCAGACCGGCACTTCGCCTTCCAGGGTCACGCGGTGCATCTCGCGCCGGTAGCCGTGGTAGTCATTCAGCGCGTTGTGCTGGGCGCAGCGGTTGTCCCAGAATGCCACCATGCCGCGCTTCCAATGCAGACGGCAGCCGAATTCCTCGCGCTGCTGCACGCTGTAGAGATATTGCAGCAGCGGCCGGCTTTCTTCGACCGTCATGCCTTCGATGTGCATGGTGTGGGCGGCGGCGCAGTACAAGGCGCGGCGTCCCGTTTCGGGATGGGTGCGCACGATGGGATGCGCGGCGGTGGTGACGATGGCGCGCGCGTCCTTGGGTGATTCGGCCATGCGATGGGTGCGCGTGACCGCGGCATCGGGCTTCTCGGCGCTGTTGACGCCGCGCAGGCCGGTGAGCATTTCGCGCAGGGTCGGTGACAAGGCCTCGTAGGCCATGTACATGTTGTTCCACAGCGTGTCGCCGCCGATCTTCGGCACTTCGACCGCGTACAGCACCGAGCCCATGGGCGGTCGCTCGAGGTAGCTGGTGTCGGTGTGCCACAGGCCGCCGAAGTTGATCTTCTCGTCCTCTTTCTTGACCACCGCCACCACTTCGGGCTGCTCCGGCATGCCGGATACGAAGGGGTAGTAGCCAATCTCGCCGAAGCGCTTGGAGAACGCCACCAGTTGGGCCGGCGTCAGGGTCTGGTCATGGAAGAACACCACCAGGTGTTCGAGGTAGGCGGCGCGGATCTCGGCCACCACCTCGGCTGACAGCTCACGTGAAATGTCGACACCGAAGATATTGGCGCCGATGGCCGGCGTGACGGGTTCGACCGTGATGTGTTTGTAGTTCATGGGGCGATTCTAGGGATGGGGCGATGAATGTGCGAATAAATTCGCACCTACAGAGGTCGCTCTGGTAGGTGCGAATTCATTCGCACTTGGCAAATTCTGTTCCATCAATTGACCTGGCGCCCGCGGCCCGCCCAGAACGGCTTGCGCAACTCGGTCTTAAGCACCTTGCCGGCGCCCGACAGCGGCAGCGGTTCATCCTGGAAACTCACCGAACGCGGGCACTTGTAGTCGGCGATGAGCTTGCGGCAATGGGCCATGAGCGCGGCTGGCTCGGGCGTGGCGCCGGGGCGCGGCACCACGATGGCATGCACGCGTTCGCCCCACTTGTCGTCGGGCACGCCGATCACCGCGCACTGCGCGACATCGGGGTGCTGGTACATGGCGTTCTCGACCTCGGTCGAATAGACGTTCTCGCCACCCGAAATGATCATGTCCTTGAGGCGGTCGCTGATGAAGATGAAACCGTCGTCGTCCATGTAGGCGGCATCGCCGGTGTGCAGCCAGCCGTCGCGCAGCGCTTCGCGGGTGGCGTCGTCGCGGCCCCAGTAGCCGAGCATGACATTGGGACTGCGCACCACTACCTCACCGACTTCGCCGCGCGGCACTTCCTGGCCCTGCTCGTTGACGATCATGAGTTCGGTGGCAGGCAGGGCACGGCCCGCCGAGCGCAGCCGACCGCCATCGGCGGTGTGATAGCGCGCCACCAGCGCGGTCAAGAGCGGCGCCGATTCGGTCTGCCCGTAGAGCTGGCAGGCCGCCACCCACGGCAGCTTGGCCATGAGGTCGAGCGCCACCGCTTCCGGCATCGGCGACGCGCCGTAGAACATGCGTTGCAGGCGCGACAGGTCGAATGCGGCGAAACCCGGCTGCTCGAGCAGCATCTGGATCATGGTCGGCACCAGGATGATGTCGGTCACCGCGTGTTCCTGCAGCGCGCGTGCGCAGGCCGCCGGTTCGAAGCGCGGGATGAAGACGTGCGTGCCGCCGATGTGGGTGATGGCATACACGTACAGCGCATCGGCGATGTGGAACATCGGCGCGGCGTGCAGGTAGATGGTGTCGTCCACCGCGCCGCACATGGTCACGTACTGCAGGGTGTTCGAAACGTGGTTGCCATGGCTCAGCATCACGCCCTTGGAGCGGCCGGTGGTGCCGCCGGTGTAGAAGATGCCGGACAGGCTGTCGGCGGTGTTGGGGTATTCGTCGATGCCGGCATGGCCGGCCACGAGCATGTCGTGCACGGCATCGGCGCCCGGCAGTTCGTCGTCGATACAGATGATGGTGAGCGCATGCTCGACCTGCGCGCGCAAGGGTTCGACCAGGTGCCAGAACGCATGGTCGACGAACAGCACGCGGGTGCCGGAGTCGCTCAGCGAAAACGCGATCTCGGGCGCCGACCAGCGGTAATTGATCGGCACGATCACCGCGCCCGCCCACGGCACGGCGAAGAAGATCTCGAGATGCCGATCGGAATTGAGGCCAATCACGCCGACGCGGTCGCCGGCTTTCACGCCCAGGGACTTGAGTCCGCCGGCCAGGCGCGCGACGCGTTCGCCGAGCTCCAGCCAGGTGTGACGACGTTCGCCGTCGACGGTGGCGATGGCGTGGGGGATCTGCTGACGATTGCGCAACAGGGGCTGGGTGACTCGCATGGTAGGTGCTACTTCGAAACGTTTGAAATTCAATTGACGGCGCGGCGCAGTTCGTCGTGCAGACGCGCCATGATGTCGGCGGCCGGCGCGATGTCGTGGATGCCGTCGACCGAGTGACCGGCATACAGCGGCATCGCTTCGAGGTCGCCGTCGAAGGCCTTGAGCGGCGGGATCACGCAATAGCGCTGCAAGGGCATGCGTTGCCCGCTGATCACCAGCTCGCCAACCTCATCACGCTCGCCGGGGCGCGCGCCGCTGGCGGGCTTGCCGGCGCTCTCCCAGCGCTCGTAGGTGGCATTGCGGATGACACGATGATTGGCATTCGGCCAGCCGATGTCGAACAGCGTGGTCATGACGGTGTCGGCGGCGGAGGCGGCGACGATGCGCTGCTTGTAGTCGTGGAAGGCGTCGGCCTCGTCGCTGGCCACGAAGCGTGTCCCGAGCGAGGCCGCCTGGGCGCCGGCCGCGAGCACCTCGGCGATGCCGGCGCCATTGGCGATGCCGCCCGCCGCGATCACCGGCAACGGACCGAGCGCCTTGACGGTGGCGGCCAGCGTTTCGCTGAGCGGCGCGAGTGCCTTGACGTGGCCGCCCGCTTCTACACCCTGCACGATCACGGCGTCGACGCCGGCGTCGGCGGCGGCCACCGCGTCCTCGGGCCCGCCGCACTGCGCGACCACGAACATGTCGCGACGATGGGCATCTTTCACATAGGGCTGCGCATCGCCCCAGAACAGCACCAGCACCGGTACGCGCGCGTTGAAGCAGGCTTCGATGTCGCTGCCGTCGGACATGGGCAGGATGATGTTGGCGCCGAACGGACGCGAGCAGAGGGCGCGGATCTCGTCCAGCCACACGCTGACCAGCGCGCCGGGCGCGCTGCCGGCGCCCAGCACGCCGAGGCCGCCGGCTTCGCACACCGCCGCCACCAATGCCGGTCCGGCCATGCCGCCGCCCATGCCGGCGTTCCAGATGGGCAAGCGAAGATTGAGATGATCGAGCATGGTGCGCATGGCGTGGTCCTGCTTCGCGGCGGACGACGGCGCCACCGGGGTCGGCGCAATCTAGGGCGTCGAGACCGGCTTTGCAACGCTTGCGGCGGCGCCGCCGGCCACGCCGCGCGGACACCATTCGTCACCCTTGCGCCGTGGGAAATGGCGGATAATGCGATTTTCAACCACGATCGCCCGCGTGACCGACACCCGCCCTCCATCCGAGCCAGCGACGCTCAGCTGTCTCCCCCGCCGCTGGCCGCATTGCTCGACAGCCACGCGCCACTGGTCCTGTTGCTGGATGGTGCAGGTTGCCTGCTCGCCAGCGACGCGCCGCAGGGCGCATTGCTTGGCGCAGCGCTGCCGCGCCTGTGGCCGGCCGCCGATGCGCAATGCCTCGAGGGCTGGTTGCAGGCGGCGCTCGCGAGCGGCGAGCCGCGCGATTTCGTGTGTCTGCGCCCGCATATCCGCGGCGACCAGCAGTATCGCGCCCGGCTGCGCGTATTGAACGCCGTCGGCGGCTCACGGCAGGTGCTGCTCACGCTGCGGGGCGCCGAAGCCCGGCATCCGCTGGCGGCCGTGGCGCACGGCGAAATGCGCCCCGATCCGACCATGCCGTTGTCCTTCATCAACCCGTCGGCCATGGGCGACGGCCGTCAAACCGCCGAGCGGCTGCATTTCGCCGAGAGCGCGACGCGCTTCGCGACCTGGGAGTTCGATGTCGAGCGTTGCGTGCTGCTGACCGGCCCCAACTACAACGAACTGCATGGCCTGCCAGCCGATACTCGCGAACTGAGCGTGGCCGACATCCTGGCAATGACCCATGCCGACGACCAGGCTGCCATGAAACAGGCCATCGCCGGCCTGCAGCGCGACGCCGGCACCGCTGTCACCCTGAGCCTGGATGCGCGGATCAAGCTGCCCGATGGCGAACTGCGCTGGATGGAAGCGCGTATCGCATTGCTGCCGGGGGAGGCCGGCGCCGCACCGCGCGTGTTCGGCATCTCGCTGGACATCAGCGCGCGCAAGGCCATCGAGGCCAGCCTGCGCGACAGCCGCGCATGGCTGGATCTCGCCATGTCGTCGATCGGCATGGTGCTATGGGATCGCGACTTGCGCAGTGACAGCCTGCGCTCGTCGAGCAACTACGGGCGCTTCTACGGCCTGGACGGCGAGCGCCGCGAGTGGGATTACCGCGAAATGCTGAGCCGCGTGGTGCCGGAAGATCACGCGGTACTGCTCGATGCCATCGAGGCGACGCTCAAGCACGGCCACGAGTACGCGCCGAAATTCCGTATCACCGCCGCCGACGGCAGCGTGCGCTGGCTCGCTTCGCGCGGCCGCGTGCAGCACGACGCCGCCGGCGCACCCGAGCGCCTGGTCGGCGTGACCTGGGACGTGAGCGCGCGCGAGCAGTCCGAACAGCGCCTGCTCGGCATTGCCGAACTCGTGCCGGGCATGGTCTATCAGTTCCGCCGCGCAGCCGATGGCAGCACCAGTCATCCCTATTGCAGCGACGGTGTACGCGAGATCTTCGGCGTCGGTCCCGAGGAGATCCGTCACGAAGCCGGCCTCCTCATGACGATGTTGCACGAGGACGATCGCGCCGCGGTCGAGGCTTCGATAGACGCCTCCGCCGCCGAACTCACGCCGTGGCGCGAGGAATACCGCATCCGCGGCCCCGATGGCCAGGTGCACTGGCTGCTCGGTCACGCCAATCCCTTGCGTGAATCCGATGGCGCGGTGGTGTGGTACGGACACATCATGGACATCACCGCGCGCAAGAGCGCCGAGATGGCCTTGCGCGAAAGCGAGGCGCGCCTGACGCTGGCCTTGTCGGCGGCGCGCATGATGACCTGGTTCTGGGACATCGCGAGCGACGCCATCACCACCAGTTCGCGCGAATTCGCGCCGGCCCTCGGCCTGGTGGACGGGCCGCTGACCATGGCGCAGGCGCTGGCCGCCGTCCACCCGGACGACGCGGAGCCGGTGCGCGCCCGCATCGCGGCCTTGATCGCGCGGCCGCCCGACGATGTCGTGATTCTCGAGAACCGCTTCGTGTTCCAGAGCGGCAACACGCGCTGGATTGAAACCCGCGCGCGCAGCCACTTCGACACCTCGACGCGCCTGCTCGGTTTCCTGTGCGTGTCCATCGACGTCACCGCGCGCAAGGAGGCCGAGGCGGAACGCGAACGCATGCAGCGCAACCTGCAGCAGGCGCAGAAGATGGAAGCCATCGGCCTGTTGACCGGCGGCATCGCCCACGACTTCAACAACATCCTGGCCAGCATCCTCGGCTACTCGGGCCTGGCCCTGCAGCGTTTCGCGACGGTGATGCCGGACAAGCTGGTCGACTACGTGCGCGAAGTGCAGCAGGCCGGTGAGCGCGGCCATGAACTGGTCAGCCAGATGCTGGCCTTCAGCCGCGGCGAAGGCACCGAGCTGCAGGCGGCGGCCTTGCCGCCGCTGGTCGAGCAGGCCTTGAAGATGGTGCAGCCGACCTTGCCCAGCAGCCTGTCCTTCAGCGTCGACTACGAGGATGCACTGCCGACGGTGATGACCAATGCCGTGCAGCTGCAGCAGATCATCGTCAACCTGTGCATCAACGCGCGCGACGCGCTGCTCGGCAGCGGCAGTATCGAGATCCGGCTCACCCGTGCCACGCGCTGCAATGCGCACTGCGCGTCGTGTCACAACGGCTTCAGCGGCGAATACCTGGTGCTGTCGGTGGCCGACGACGGCCCGGGCATCGACGCGGCGTTGCGCGAGCGCATCTTCGAGCCGTTCTTCTCCACCAAGTCCGGCAGCGGCGGCAGTGGCATGGGACTGGCCATGGTACATGGCATCGTGCACGGCCAGGGCGGACACATCACGCTCGACAGTACGCCGGGCGCCGGCGCGCGTTTCGACATCCACTTTCCGCTGACGCCGGCGGTGGCCGGCGCCGTGGCAATGCCGGCCACGCCGCGCGACGCCGAGCAGGGCACGCGCCGCGCGCGCGTGCTGGTGGTGGACGACGAGCGCGCAGTCGGCAGCTTCATCGGCGAACTGTTGGAGATGAGCGACTATTCGGTGGTGGTCGAGAGCGATGCCATGCGCGCGCTGGAATTGTTCCGCGCGACGCCGCACCAATTCGATCTCATCATCACCGATCAGACCATGCCGCGCCTGACCGGCGCGCAGTTGGCGACCGCCGCGTTCGCCCTGCGTCCAGGCCTGCCGGTCATCCTGATCTCGGGCTACAGCGCGGTGATGGACGCCGAGCAGGCGGCGCGTCTCGGCCTGTACGCGTTCCTGCACAAGCCGATCCGCGCCAACGAACTGCTGGCGGTGGTCTACGAGGCGCTGGCCTCGGCGTCGCCCGACGACGAAGCCGCGCAGTAAGCCAGGAATTCCGGTTCCGACGACGGACGCAGGAACAAGTAGCCCTGGTAGCGGTTGCAGCGCAGGCCCTTCAGGAATTCGAGCTGGGCGGCGGTCTCGACGCCTTCCGCGACCGTTTGCAGCCCCAGGTGCTGACCCATCGCGACGATGGTCTGGCAGATGATTTCGTCGTTGCGGTCGCTGCCGATGTCGGCGATGAAGGAGCGGTCGATCTTCAACTGGTCTATCGGCAGGCGTTTCAGGTAGGACAGCGACGAATAGCCGACGCCGAAGTCATCCAGCGCGAACATCACGCCCAGGCGGCGCAGACGGGTCATGATGGCGATGGTGGCGTCGACGTCCTCGATGACGGTGCTC
Source organism: Pseudomonadota bacterium (assembly GCA_016719885.1). NCBI lineage: Bacteria > Pseudomonadati > Pseudomonadota > Pseudomonadota bacterium. The sequence continues at coordinate 177,044 of JADJYF010000001.1, forward strand.
TCGGTGATCTCGAACACGATGCGTTGCGCCGGGATCCGGTAGGCCGCCAGCAGCTGCTCGACGTCCTCGAGGAAGGTCTCGGCGCGGAATTGGCGCGAGCTGACGTTGATCGCGAGTTCGCCGATGTCGGCGCGGCCGTCGTCCAGCCAGCGCCGGTAGGTGGCGAACGAGGCTTCCAACACCCAGCGCCCGATGTCGATGATGAGGCCGCGTTCCTCGGCGATGGGAATGAAATCGGCCGGTGAGATCACGCCGCGCGTCGGATGCTGCCAGCGCAGCAGCACTTCGGCGCCGCTCACGCGTCCGTTGCCGTCGATTTGCGGCTGGAACACCAGCGCCAGCTGCGAACGGCGCACCGCGGTGCGCAGATCGCTTTCCAGCAGCAGCCGCTCCTGCGCGTTCTGTTCCATCTCGGGGTGGAAGAAGCGCGTCACGTTGCGGCCGGCGGCCTTGCCGCTGTACATCGCGGTGTCCGCCTCCTTCAACACGTCCTCGACGCCCTTGCCGGGCTCCGGGAACAGCGTGATGCCGATGGTGGGCGTGATGTGGAACTGGTGATGATCGAACTGGTAGGGCTGGCCCAGGGTTTCGTGGATCTTGTCGGCCACCAGCCGCGCCTGGCGCGCGGCGTGCTCCATGTCGGCGGCGAGATCCGGCAGCAACACCACGAACTCGTCGCCGCCGAGGCGCGCCACCATGTCGTCCTGGCGCGTGACGTTCTGCAGGCGGTTGGCCACCGCCTGCAGCAGCGCGTCGCCCACCGAGTGGCCGAGCGTGTCGTTGATGCGCTTGAACTGGTCCATGTCGATGAACAGCAGCGCGCCGCAGATGCCGCGCCGCGTGGCGGTGGCGAGGCCGGCCTCGAGCCGCTCGCCGAAATAGCGACGGTTGGGCAGGTTGGTCAAGGGATCGTAGAGCGACAGCCGCTGCGCGTGTTCCTCGGCGCGCTTGCGCACCGAGATGTCATGGATGGCGCCCAGCACGCCGATGATGGTGCCGGCGCTGTCGCGGATCGGCACCTTGATCAGATCCACCCAGCGCGTGTCGCCAAACGGCGTGACGAGCGCGGTTTCCTGCGCGACGGTTTCTATCACGCCGTCGAGCAGGGGCTGATCCTGTTCGACGAAGTGCGCCGCCTGCGGCGCCCACCAAAGATCCTTGTCGGTCTTGCCCAGCAGTTCGTCCGGGGTCGCGACGCCGGCCAGTTCGGCGAACTGGCGATTGCAGCCCAGGTAACGGAACGAACGGTCCTGCCAGAAGATCGCCTGCGGCACGGTGTCGACGATGAGCTCGAGAAACTTCTGTGAGCGCTCCAGCGCCGCCTGCGAATCCTTGAGCGCGGAGATGTCGGTGAAGGTGCCGAGCATGCGCTGCACGCGGCCGGGCGCATCCCAACTGGTTGCGCGTCCACGCACCAGCGTCCATTGGTAGTTGAGATCGGTACCCAGCAGCCGCACTTCGCAGGCATAGGAGGGCGATTCGCCGCGCAGGTAGTCGAGCAGGGCGATGCGCATGCGCGCCTGGTCGTCGGGGTGCACGCGCGACACCAGCGTGACGCCGGTGCCGACCGGCGGTGCGCCGCGTTCGTCGACCCCCGCGTAGCGGCTGCCGAAGGTGGTCAGGCGGTCGCTGTCGATATCCCATTCCCACAGGCCCTGGTGCGCGCCTTCCATGGCGGCGTTCAGGCGCTGCTCGCTGGCGCGCAGTTCGGCGTGGGTGCGCTCGCGCTCGAGTTCAGTGACGGCGCGCGCGGCGAAGATGTCGATCACCGGTCGCACGCGTTCGCGATCGATCACGGGCGCGATGAACATCATGGTGAACAGACCGATCACTTCACCATCGCTGGTCGCGAGCGGCTGCCCGTAATAGGCCTCGATGCCGCGTTCGGCCAGCATCAGGTCGTGCGGGTAACGCAGGGCGACGTCGTGACCGACGAAGCAGCCGGCCTCGGCGATGGCGGTCTCGCAGGGCGTGCCCGCGAGGTCGTAGGTCAGGCCTTTGAAGATGTCGTGGTTGGGATAATAGGCCGACACCGTCGCCGTGCCGTCGCCGTTGATGCGCGCCACGAAGGCGTAATCGGCGCCCGCCAGTTCCGCCGCGGCGCGCGTCACCGCGTTCAACAGCCGGGACTGCTTGCCGCTGGTGAGGGCGTTGGCGACCACCTGCAGCTGCTGCTGATGGGCGCGGCGCCGGGTGATGTCATCGTAAATGCCGAGCACGCCTATGATGTCGCCGCCGCTGTCCTGGATCGGCACCTTGTGGGTCTCGACCCAGATCGGCTCGCCGACGGCCGGCGTCAGCTGGCGCTCGACCGTGATGCGGCGCCGCGCGCCCTCGAGGATGCTGACGTCGTCCACGCGCAGCGCCGGCGCAATCTGGTACCAGGGCAGATCGGTATCGAGCTTGCCGACGATGGCGGTATTGGGTTCGACGCCGACATCCTCGGCGAAACGGCGATTGCAGCCGAGGTAACGGCTGTCCCGGTCTTTCCAGAACACGCGCAGCGGCAGTGCGTCGAGCACCGTCTCCAGCAACTGGCGCGAATCGCGCAGGCGCGCTTCGGTGGCCTTGAGCGTGGTGATATCGACATGGGTGCCGATCACGCGCTTGGCGCGGCCGTCGCTGCTGCGTTCGATCACGCGACCGCGCGAGAGGATGGTCAGGTAATGGCCGTCGTGATGACGGAAGCGATGTTCGACCTGGAAGTCGTCCACTTCCCCCTTCAGCATCGGCACCAGTACCGCGCGACCAAGCGCACGGTCGTCGGCATGCAGGATGCGCTGCACGTTGTCCGAGTGGCGCGTGATGGAGCCCTCCGGGTAGCCGAGCATGGCGTACCACTCGCGCGAGAACACGATGCGGTCGGCGTCCGGTTCCCAGTCGAACAGGCCCTGGCGGCCGTTCTCGAGCGCGATCTGCAAGACGCGCTCGTTGGCCTTGATGTTGGTGATCTCGGTATAGGTGCCGATGATGCGTTCGCAACGACCGTGTTGATCGCGCTCCGGCGCGCGGCCACGCACCAGGAAATAGCCGTAGGAGCCATCGCTGCGCCGTACGCGCAGCTCGACCTCGATGGCGTCGGTGCGCCCGCGCAGATGCTGCAGCACCTGTTCATGGACCTGCGGTACGTCGTCGACATGGGCGTATTTCATCAGCGCCGCGCCATCGAGCGGCGAATTGATGGCGTAGCGATCGCGCTGCGGACGCCAGAAGCGATGCTCGACGATGCGATTGGCCGCGATGTTCCACTCCCAGATGCCCTGCTGACTGCTCTCGAGCGCGAATCGCAGCAACTGCTCCTGCTCGCGCAGCGCGGTGATGTCGGTGTAGGTGCCCATCAGGTAACGCGCGCGGCCATCGCTGCCGCGATCGGAAAACTGGCCGCGCACCAGGAAGCGCACGTAACCACCTTCGATCAGCCGCACGCGCTGTTCGACTTCGTAGTGTTCGGTTTCGCCGCGCAGATGGGCGATCAGCGCCTGGCGCACGCGTTCCAGGTCGTCGGGGTGGGTGTTATCGAGCAGCAACTGGCCGGAGCCGACCGCCGCCGCGGCGGTGTGCGCGGTGCGTCCCACCCAATGGCCGGATTCACGCAGCACATCGCTGTCGACCTGCCATTCCCACAGGCCGACCTGGCCGCCGGCCAGTGCGATGCGCAGGCGCTGCTCGGCGCCGTCGAGCGCGTTCTTGAGCGCCGCCACCGGGTCGTAGGCGCGCAGCGTGATGAGGGCGCCCTGCAGACCATCGGCCGCGCCGCTGGCGACCGCCTCGATGCGCGCCGCCACCACCCGCTGGCCGCCATCGCGCACGCGCACGGTGGCGTGATCGGCTTCCATGGCGCGACCCGCGCAGCCGACGCCCGCGGCGCCGGGCGAGGGACCGCCAGCCACGAAGTCCACCACCTCGTGCCACCAGCGACCAACGGCCTCGCCGGCCGCGACGCCCAACAGGGCGCAGGCTGCGGTATTGATGTGTTGCACGCGCTGTCGGCTGTCCACCACCACGAAGGCGTCGGCCGTGGCATTGAAGGCGGCCAACAGCAGCGGATCGGAACCTAGCGACGCTTCCTTGCGTTCCAAGGGAATCGACATGGGTTCAGCTTCGCGGGCGGATGGCGGCGATGAGTGGCGCTGCACAGGGCTTGGTGCAAAGCGGCGGAGACATGCGCAGGGTCCTTTCCAAGTGGTTCACAGGGTGTCGACGGCGAGCCGGCGAACTGTAGGGCGCGCCGCGCGTAGCGGGCCAGGGACGGCACTCGCGGTTGCGCGCACCCTCGCCACAGCTCGTCGACGCTTCCTATAATCGGATTATAAAGCGTTATCGAACCCATGCCCTTGCGTATGCGCATGCGCGTTCATCGCAACCGAGCCACTGCCGTCCAGGGAGCCCCATGGCGAGCGTCAATCCACTGTGTGAGCGCCTCGACATTGCCGAGCCTTTGCTGCTCGCGCCGATGGCCGGCGTGGCCGGCGGGCGCCTGGCCGCGGCGGTGTCGCGCGCCGGCGGGCTCGGCCTCGTTGGCGGCGGTTATGCCGATGTCGAGTGGCTGGGTCGCGAGCTCGCGCAGCTCGAAGGCCAGGCCTTCGGCGTCGGCTTCATCACCTGGCGCCTGGCCTCGCAGCCGCGCGCGCTCGACATCGCGCTCGCGGCGCGGCCACGCGCGGTGCTGCTGTCGTTTGGCGACATCGCGCCCTACGTGGGCGCCGTGCACGACGCAGGCGCTGTCCTCATCGCGCAGGTGCAAAGCGTGGCCCAGGCCCGCGCGGCGCGCGATGCCGGTGCCGACGTGATCGTCGCGCAGGGGGGCGAGGCCGGTGGGCATGGCGGCACGCGCGGCACGCTGGCGCTGGTGCCGGCGGTGGTCGACGCGGTCGCGCCGCTGCCGGTGGTGGCGGCCGGCGGTATCGGCGACGGACGCGGCATTGCCGCCGCTCTCGTGCTCGGCGCCCGCGGCGTGATGCTGGGCACGCGCTTGTACGGCAGTCGCGAAGCGCTGGCCCCGGCCGCCGCGCAGCAGGCGCTGCTGGCTGCCAGCGGTGACGCCACCGTGCGCGGCGCGGTGTTCGATCGCCTGCGTGGCTACGAGTGGCCAGCGGGGTATGCACTGCGTACGCTCGCCAATGACATGACCGCGCGCTGGCCGGGCGACGCCGCCGCGCTGCCCGCGGAGCTGGGCGCGCAGCGCGCCGAATTCGAACGAGCGATGGCCGCGGCCGACACCCGCATCGCGCCGGTGATCGTCGGTGAAGCGGCCGATCTGATTGCCGACCTGCCGTCGGCCGAAATCTTGGTGGAACGCTTGATGCGCGAAGCTCGCATGCTCCTCAGGCGCGCCCCGGATCTGCTGTAGGTGCGAGTTCATTCGCACACCCTTTGAACGCGCGAATAAGTTCGCACCCACATCTTTATCCGAGAGGACCCCTGCATGACCAACCAGGCCATCTGGACAGTCGACGACGTATTGGCGGCGGCACGGCGCGCCAACAGTGGCCTGCTGGTCGAATATCTCGGCATCGAGTTCACCGCCGCCGGCGACGATTGGCTGGAGGCGCGCATCCCGGTCGTGCAGCACAACAAGCAGCCGGCCGGCCTGTTGCACGGCGGCGCGTCGGTGGTGCTGGCGGAAACCCTGGCGTCAGTCGCCTGTTACAGCACGCTCGATCACGCGCACCAGACCTGCGTCGGTCTCGAGATCAACGCCAATCATCTGCGCGGCGCGCGCCAGGGTTACGTGACGGGACGCGCCACGCCCTTGCACCGCGGTCGCAGCACCCAGGTGTGGGACATCCGTCTGCGTGACGACGAGGGCCGCCCGACCTGCATTTCTCGTTGCACGATGGCGGTGCTGGCGCTGCGGCCGTGAAGCGCCTGCCTTGCAAAGCCGGGGCGCGCGCCGCATAGTGCGACCACGAGCGAAGCTAGGGGTGCTCCACTGCGAGGCGGAGCTGAGAACATACCCTTCGAACCTGACCCGGGTGATGCCGGCGTAGGAAAGCAGTGGCCCTCCTGGTGCTCAATGACACACCGCCGGCAAGCGCGCCGGTGCGCGAGCCTATGAGGTCCATGCCATGAATGCCGTTCCCGAGATCCCCTTGAGCCAATCCGCCGCCGTCGATGACGCGGCCGTGCAACCCTTTCCCCGCGCGCGCAAGGTCTACGTCACCGGCAGTCGTGCGGACATCCGCGTGCCGATGCGCGAAATCGAACAGCACGGCACGGCGGTGCGTAGCGGACTCGAAGCCAATCCGGTCATCACCGTCTACGACACCTCCGGGCCATACACCGATCCGCAAGCGCGTATCGATCTGCGTCTCGGCCTGCCGGCGCTGCGCGCGCCGTGGATAGCCGAGCGGGGCGACACCGAGGAACTCGGTGACCTGACCTCGCGCTACGGCCGCGCGCGCGCTGCCGACGCCAACCTCGCACACCTGCATTTCGCGCATCGGCGGCTGCCGCGTCGCGCCAAGGCCGGCGCCAACGTCACGCAGATGCATTACGCACGCAAGGGCATCATCACGCCCGAGATGGAATACATCGCCATTCGCGAGAACCTGCGTTACGAAGCGCTGGCGGCGGCCTGTGGCCGCCTGCACAAGGGCCATGATTTCGGCGCGGCGATCCCGGCCAAGGTCACGCCCGAATTCGTGCGCGACGAAATCGCGCGCGGGCGCGCCATCATTCCGGCCAACATCAATCACCCGGAAGCGGAGCCGATGATCATCGGCCGCAATTTCCTGGTGAAGATCAATTCCAACATCGGCAACTCGGCGGTCACTTCCACCATCGAGGAAGAAGTGGCGAAGATGACCTGGTCGACGCGCTGGGGCGCCGACACGGTGATGGATCTCTCCACCGGCAAGAACATCCACGAAACGCGCGAATGGATCATCCGCAATTCGCCGGTGCCGATAGGCACGGTGCCGATCTACCAGGCGCTGGAGAAAGTCGACGGCGACGCCGCCGCGCTGACCTGGGAGATTTTCCGTGACACCCTCATCGAGCAGGCCGAGCAGGGCGTCGATTACTTCACCATCCATGCCGGCGTGCGCCTCGCCTACATTCCGCTGACCGCCAAGCGCGTGACCGGCATCGTCTCGCGCGGCGGCTCGATCATGGCCAAGTGGTGTCTCGCCCATCACAAGGAAAGCTTCCTGTATACGCACTTCGAAGAGATCTGCGAGATCATGAAGGCCTACGACGTCAGTTTCTCGCTCGGCGACGGCCTGCGGCCAGGCAGCATCGCCGACGCCAACGACGCCGCGCAGTTCGGCGAGCTCGAGACGCTCGGCGAACTGACCAAGATCGCCTGGAAGCACGACGTGCAGGTCATGATCGAAGGCCCGGGGCACGTGCCCATGCACATGATCAAGGAGAACATGGACAAGCAGCTCGAGGTGTGTGGCGAGGCGCCGTTCTATACCTTGGGGCCGCTGACCACCGACATCGCGCCGGGTTACGACCACATCACCTCGGCCATTGGCGCGGCCATGATCGGCTGGTTCGGCACGGCCATGCTGTGCTACGTGACGCCCAAGGAACATCTCGGCCTGCCGGACAAGAACGACGTCAAGGAAGGCATCATCACCTACAAGATCGCCGCCCACGCCGCGGATCTCGCCAAGGGCCATCCCGGCGCCCAGATCCGCGACAACGCCTTGTCCAAGGCGCGCTTCGAATTCCGCTGGGAAGACCAGTTCAACCTGAGTCTCGATCCGGACCGGGCACGCGAATTCCACGACCAGACCTTGCCCAAGGAAGGCCACAAGCTCGCGCACTTCTGCTCGATGTGCGGGCCGAAGTTCTGTTCCATGCAGATAACCCAGGAAGTGCGTGACTACGCCGCCCAGCAGGGCATGAGCGAGTCCAATGCGGCGCTGGAGAAAGGCATGCAGGACAAGGCCGAGGAGTTCCGCGCGCAGGGCGCGGAGGTCTACCGGGAAAGCTGAGGTCGGGCGCGTCGCCGGCGTCAGGCGCCGGCGTTCAGCACCTCGTGCACGACCGCACGCAAGCGGCCCGCGATGTCCGGCTTGTGCAGCAGGTGGCGGACGCCGCAGCTTGCTGCCTCGCTCTGCAGCTCGGGCGTGATGTAACCCGACGCCAGCACCACCGGCAGGGCGGCGCGGATGTCGTGCACCGCACGCGCCACGTCCAGGCCGGACATCTTCGGCATGTTGAAGTCGCTGACCACCAGGTCGAAGCCCTGGGGATCGGCGCGCAGCGCCGTCAGTGCCGCTTCGGCGTCGACATGGCCCACCACCTCGATGCCGTCGTCGGCCAGCAGCTCGCTGGCCAGCGTCACCAATTGTGCTTCGTCGTCGATGTACAGCACGCGCCGTGACGGGCTCGGCCGTGGCGCGGCGCCGGGCTTGGCGTGCGTCGGCGCGTCGACGCTTTCGCCACTGACCGGCAGGTAGATGCGGAACGTAGTGCCGGAGCCGGGCAGGGAGTCGACGGCGATGGCGCCGTGGTGGGCGGCGATGATGCCATGCACCACCGACAGGCCGAGGCCGGTGCCGTCGCCCGGCGCGCGGGTGGTGAAGAACGGTTCGAATACGCGCGCGACGGTGGCGCCGTCCATGCCGATGCCATTGTCGGCGACGCTGAGGCACACCAGCGGGCCGGGGCCTGTCTCGCCGCGCAGGCCCGGCGGTGGGCCGTCGCGGCCGTCGTGCAGCGCCAGGCCGACCGCGATGCGCCCGCGCCGCGTGCGGATGTCGCGCAGCGCATGCCAGGCATTGGTGCACAGGTTCATCAGCACCTGGTGCATTTGCGTCGCATCGGCGAGCACGCTCGGCACGGCCTCGTCGATGCGCGTGTCGATGCCGATGCCGGCGGGAATGGTGGCGCGCAATAGCATCATCGTTTCGCGCACCACGTCGGCCAGCGACAGCACGCGCAGCTGCTGGGGCTGACGACGGCTGAAAGCCATGATCTGCTGCACGAGGTCGACCGCGCGCTGGCCGGCGATTTCAATCTGCTTGAGCTTGTCGCCAGGCGGCAAGCCGCGTTCGAGGGCGCGCTCGGCGAGACCGACATTGCCGAGGATCACGGCCAGGATGTTGTTGAAGTCGTGGGCGATGCCGCCGGCCAGCGCGCCCAGCGATTCCATCTTCTGACTTTCGCGCAGGCGCTCCTCGATGCCGCGCCGCTCATTCTCGGCGGCGTGGCGCGCGGTGACGTCGCGCACCACCGCCAGCGTCACGCCGGCGCCGGGCAAAGGGAAGGAATTCCATGACAGCAGGCGATAGCTGCCGTTCTTGCAACGGTAGCGGTTTTCGAATTCGATGACCGGCTGACCGTTGCGCAGGCGTTCTCCGGCGTTGAGCGTGGCCACCAGGTCTTCGGGATGGACCAGCTCCAGGTAGGGGCGGCCGAGCAGTTCGGCGCGATCCCAGCCGAGCACGCGCGACCACGCCGGGTTCAGCTGTTTGAACGCGCCGTCGATGTCGGCCACGCACAACAGGTCGAGCGAATAGTCGAAGATGAGATTGCGCTCGTCCTCGGCGAGGTGCATGGCCGATACGTCGAGCACCTGCGCCACGGCGTACATCGGCTGGCCGCGCTCGCCGCGCACCATCGACACGCTGAGGATCGCCCACACCGTGCGACCGCTCTTGTGTACGTAGCGCTGCTCGTGCTGAAAGCTTTCGATCTCGCCGCGCCGCAGGCGCGTGACATAGGCATCGCTGCGCTCGCGATCGTCGACGTGGGTGAGCGAGCCATAGGTGTGTCCCTGCAGTTCCTCGGCGCTGTAGCCCAGGATCTCGCACATCGCGCGGTTGACCTTGAATAGCGCACCGTTCTCATCGATGAAGCCGACGCCGACCGAGCTGTGCTCGAAAGCCTGCGTGAAGCGCGCCTCGCTTTCGTAGAGCGCCGCCTCGTCGCGCTTGCGGGTGATGGCGATGGCGGCGAAGCGCGCGGCGTTGGTGATGGTGGCGATGTCGTCATCGCTGGGCGCGTGGGCGGTGTTCGGATACATGCCGAAGGTCCCGAGCAACTGGCCGGCGGCGTCGCGTATCGGCTCCGACCAGCACGCGCGCAGGCCGGCGGCGAGCGCCGCCTCGCGATAGTCGGCCCAGCGCGGATCGGTTTCGATGTCGGTCACGACCACGCGCTCGCCGGTATGGGCGGCGGTGCCGCAGGAACCGGCGTTCGGACCGATGAATACGCCATGCACGGCGCGCACATAGGCGGCCGGCAGTGACGGCGCCGCGCCGTGCACGAGGCGCTGGCCGCTGTCGTCGAGCAGCATGATGGAGCTGCGTACCGCCGGGTTTTCCTGTTCCAGGCTGCTGACTATTTCGGTGAGGATCTCAGGCAAGGACCCGCGTCTGGCCAGCATGGAGGTGATACGGGCCTGGCTCGCGGCGCGCAGTTCGCTGCGTTTGAGCGCGGTGATGTCGATGTGGATGACGGCGATACGCCGTGTGCCCTCGACCTCGAAGGTGCGCACGCGACCGTCGTACCAGCGCCTTTCGGTGGGTGAATCGCTGGGGTATTGCACCTCGAAGCGCTCGAGATCGCCGGCCAGCACCGCGCGCAGGTTGAGCATGAAGCTGAGCGCCGCCGGGTCGTGTTCCGCGGCGCGCGCGTATTGCTCGCATACGCCCAGGTAGCTCACCCCTTCGCAGGTGCGGTCGAGCAAGCCGCCGCGCGTGACGGCGGTTTCGCGCCACGCGGCATTGGTGGCGATGATGGTGCCGCTGTCATCGAGAATGCAGATCGGCGTTACCCAGGCATTGAAGATGCCGAGCGCGAGATGCGGGTCGTCGCTGACGCCGCTGCGCGCCAGTGCAGGTCTGTTGACATTCATGTTGGCGTCCGCGCTTCGCTGCATGGCTGCTCACTCGCCGGAGCGGCGCAGCACCTCGAACACCGCGGCAATCTCGTCGTCGCCATGGCCGGCGGCGGCCGCCTTCTTGTAGGCCGCCATCAGCACGTCCGGCAGGCGCGTGTCGACTTCATTATCGTGGGCGAGGCGCTGGATATGGCGCAGCGCCGCGACGTGTGTGCTCATCGCGCAGTCGACGCCGCTGTAGTTCTCGCGGTCGATCATGGTGCGCGCGCCGTCGGCGGTGGCATTGAGCAGCGGCGCCACGGCCTTGATGGTCTGGAAGTACTGCGTGAGCGGCAGCTGTTCCGATTCGCACAGCGCCGCACCGTGCAGCATGGCGAGCGTGGCGCCGTAGTAGTACTCGAGCACCGCGCAGTCGAGCGTCGCCGCCGCGCCGATGGCTTCACCGACGAACTGGCTGACGCCGCCGAAGGTCGCCAGGGTCGGCCGGTAACGCTCGTAACGCGCTTCGTCGCCGGCATAGAACAGCACCGCCTGCGCGCTGCCCACGGCATTCGGATAGGCGACGATGGCGCCATCCAGGTAGTGCATGCCGTGCATGCCGGCCCAGGCGTCCATGGTGCGCGCGTCGGCCGGCGAGCCGCTGGTCAATTGCACCAGGGTCTTGTCGGCCAGTTCGACCTGTTCGGCGACTTCGTCCATGACCTCGATGCCGGCGCTGTAATCGCTCAGCGACAGCACCAGCAGTTCGGCCTCGGCGCAGGCCTGGGCGGCGCTACGCGCCAGGCGCGCGCGCCCTTCGAAGGCGTAGGCGCGGGCCGGATTGCGATTCCATACCGTCAAGGGCACGGCGGCATCGGCCAGCGCGCCGGCCAGCGCGCTACCCATGCGACCGAGCCCCAGCATGGCGGTGGCGGGATGACTCATGGTGGTTCGTCCTTGAGGCGCGGCGCTCAGTGGGTGCGTTCGTACAGCGTCACCACGCAGCATCCGCCGAGGCCGATGTTGTGCTGAAGCGCGATGCGCGCGCCTTCCACCTGGCGTGCGCCGGCTTCATCGCGCAGATGCCAGTTGAGCTCCGCGCATTGCGCGAGACCGGTGGCGCCGAGCGGGTGGCCCTTGGAGATGAGACCGCCCGAGGGGTTGACCACGTACTTGCCTCCGTAAGTGTTGTCGCCGTCCTCGATCATGCGCTCGGCGGTGCCGGGCGCCGTGAGTCCCAGGGCTTCGTAGGTCAGCACTTCATTGGTGCTGAAACAATCATGCAGTTCCACCACCTTGACGTCTTCCGGGCCGATGCCGGCATCTTCATAGACTTTGAGGGCGGCGGCGCGCGACATGTCGAAGCCGACGGTGCTGATGAGGCTGTCGCCGAAGGTCGAGGCGGTGTCGGTGGTCATGGCCTGCGCGGCGATACGCACGCGCGGCGTGAGGCCATGGCGCTTGGCGAATTCGTCGGAGCACAGGATGGCGGCGGCCGCGCCGCAGGTCGGTGGGCAGCATTGGAAACGCGTCACCGGGTCGCAGATGCTGGGGCTCTGCATGACCTGTTCGAGCGTCACGAGGTCGCGGAACACCGCCTTGGGGTTGTTCTGCGCGTGCTTGCGCGCCTTGACCGTGATACGGCCGAAGGTCTCGGGTTTGCAGCCGTATTTCTCCATGTACTCGCGGCCCGCGCCGCCGAATACCAGCGGCGCCATGGGCACGTCGCTGTCGCCGTACTTCTTCTTGGCCAAATCGATGAACTTGCTGAGCGGCGACGGGCGGTCGTTGTAGATATTGACCAGCGCGCCCGGTTGCATCTGTTCGAAGCCGAGCGCGATGGCGCACTCGACCATGCCCGATTCCACTGCCTGGCGGGCGAGGTACAGCGCGCTCGAGCCGGTCGCGCAGTTGTTGTTGACGTTGAACACCGGGATGCCGGTCATGCCGAGCTCGTAGACCACGCGCTGGCCGGCGGTCGAATCGCCGTACACATAGCCGACATAGGCCTGCTCGACGTCGCGGTAGTCGAGGCCGGCGTCGGCCAGCGCCAGCTGCCCGGCCTCATGCCCCATGACGGTATAGGGATCGGCGTTCTTGGGGGTCTTGAACTGCGTCATGCCGACACCGAGTACGTTCACATGCCTTTTCATCGCGAGATTCTCCGCTGGGGGCGGCCACCATGGCCGCGGGTCGAGAGCCAGCCCCCGATTATCGACGCGCAATCCCGCATGGCCAAGCGCCACCTGCTCAAGGCCGGCGCGCGGCTGTTAACATCGCGTTCGTCAAAGTACTGCCCGGACAGCCTCCATGCCCCATACCCGTAACGCGCTCATCACCGGCGCCAATCGCGGCCTCGGTCTCGAAATCGCCCGTCAGCTCGGCAGCCGTGGCCATCGTGTCTTTATCGGCAGCCGTCAGCTGGAACTGGGGGTGGCGGCCGCCGCGACCCTGCGCGAGGCCGGCATTGACGCGCGCGCCGTGCATCTCGATGCCGCCGACTCGGCCAGCATCGCGGCCGCCGTGCGTACCGTCGCCGCCCAGGTCGAGGTGCTGGACGTGCTGGTCAACAACGCCGGCACCTTCGTCGAGGCCTGGGGCACGCAGCCGAGCGCCGTCACCATGCACGAGATGCGCGCCACCTTCGACACCAATTTCTTCGGCGCCTTCGAGATCCTGCGCGAGTTCACGCCCTTGCTGGCGCGCAGTCGCGCCGCGCGCATCGTCAACATCGGCAGCGACATGGGCTCGCTGACCCACATCAACAACCCCGAGTCGCACGTGTACGCGGTGGTGGGGCCGGCTTACCAGGCCTCGAAGATTGCCTTGAACGCCTTGACGGCGCTGTTCGCCAAGCAGTTCAAGGACAGCCCGGCCAAGGTCAATTCCGCCTCGCCCGGCTGGTGCCGCACCGACATGGGCGGCGAGGGCGCGCCCTTGTCGGTGGCCGAAGGCGCCGATACCGCGGTGTGGCTCGCGACCCTGCCGGACGATGGCCCGACGGGCAGTTCTTCTCGGCCACGCGCCAGCGCGGCGCGATGGAGTGGTGAGGCGTTATCATGCGACGCACCCGCGCAACCCGGCAGGAGACCCGGTCATGAGCAAGCTACGTATCGGCGCCATCATGTTCGCGACCGATCAATCCATTCAGCCGACCGAACTCGCGCGGGCGATAGAAGAGCGCGGCCTCGATGGCCTGTTCGTGCCCGAGCACACGCATATTCCGCTCGACTCCCATTCGCCGTTCTTCCCCGACGGCAAACTGCCGCCGCCCTACCTGCGCACCTACGATCCGTTCGTGGTGCTGGGCGCGGCGGCCGCCGTCACCGAGCGCATCCACCTCGGCACCGGCATCTGCCTGGTCGCGCAGCGCCATCCCATTTCGCTGGCCAAGGAGGTGGCGACGCTCGACAGCCTGTCGAACGGGCGCTTCATCTTTGGCGTCGGCGCCGGCTGGAACAAGCCCGAGATCGAGAACCACGGCGTTGCGTTCGACACGCGCTGGCGCGTGCTGCGCGAGCGCATCCTCGCCATGAAAACCATCTGGACGGAAGACGAGCCGGAGTTCCATGGCGAGTTCGTCGACTTCAACAAGTTGTGGTCCTATCCCAAGCCCGTGCAGAAGGGCGGACCGCCGATCTGGCTCGGCGCCAATTCCAAGTTCGTCGCCGATCGCGTGGCGGAATACGCTGATGGCTGGCTGCCGGTCGGCGGTCGCCAGGGCGGCGCCACCATCGAGCAGTTGAAGGAGGCATGCGCGCGTCGCGGCCGGCGCTTCGAGGACATCACCTTGTCTTATTTCTACGCGCCGCTCGATGAAGCCCAGGCGCGCGCGCAGATTGCCGCCGGCTATTCCTACCTCGTGTTCGGACTGCCGTCCGACAGCCGCGAGCAGGTGCTGCCGGTGCTCGACCAGGTGGCGGCGCTGGCCGCCAAGCTGCGCCGCTGAACGCCACGGTCCTGCATCCCTTCGAGGCCCTGACGCCGGATTTCATCCTGGCGGCAGTGGAGGCGCAGGGCTATGTCACCGATGGGCGCCTGCTGGCGCTCAACAGCTACGAGAATCGCGTCTACCAGGTCGGCGTCGAGGACGGCGAACCCCTGATCGCGAAGTTCTACCGGCCGCAACGCTGGAGCGACGCGGCGATACGCGAAGAGCACGAATTCACTTTCGACCTGGCGCGCCAGGGCCTGCCGGTGGTGGCGCCACTCGGCCACGATGCCCGCCACAGCCTGCATCACATAGGCGAGCATCGCCTGGCCTTGTTCCCGCGACGCGGCGGTCGTGCGCCGGATCTCGATCGACGCGATGCGCTGACCACCATGGGACGCATGCTGGCGCGCATGCACACCGTGGGCTTCGGGCGGCCGTTCCGCCATCGACCGGCCATCGACGTCGAGACCTTCGGCGTCGAGAGCGTGGAGTACATCAAGGCCCATTGCCTGCCCGCCGACCTGCGTGCCGCCTACGTCAGCCTGGCCGACCACCTGCTGCGCCTGTGCCAGGAGCGCTTTGCGCAGTGCGAGGGCGTGCGCTGGCTGCGCGTGCATGGCGATTGTCATGTCGGCAACCTGTTGTGGCGCGACGATGCGCCGAACTTCGTCGACTTCGACGATGCGCGCATGGCGCCGGCGGTGCAGGACCTGTGGATGCTGTTGTCGGGCCATCCCGAAGAACAGCGCTCGCAGCTCGCGGCGATCCTCGAGGGCTACCACGAGTTCGGTGATTTCGATCTGCGCGAACTGTCGCTGGTCGAACCCTTGCGCACGCTGCGCATGATGCATTACGCGGCGTGGCTGGCGCGGCGCTGGGACGACCCGGCGTTTCCGCAGGCATTTCCGTGGTTCAACACCCAGGCCTACTGGGAGCGCCACATCCTCGAGCTGCGCGAACAGTTCGCCTTGCTGTGCGAGCCGATGTGGGCCGCCGATCTCTTGCACTGATGGCGCGACAGCGGCGCAGCGGCACAGCAAGAACGGGATAGTCACGCCGACGCGACGCTGCGTACCATCGTCCACGGCCCCACACTCCCGGGCCGTACCCATGCATGGGCATCGAGGCCCCGACTTCATGAAGCGCGCGATCGCGATGGGATGGCTGCTGGCCGTCGTGTTCTCCACCGCGGTCTTCGCGCAGGCCGAGCCCGCCAACGGCGGCGCCGCCACCGCCACCTTCGCGCGCATCGTCATCAGCGGCAATACCGCCGTGCCGTCGTCGGCGCTGGACGCCATCGCCGTCGACTACGTCGGACGCGCCATCAACGACGACGACCTGCAGGCCCTGCGCCGACGCATCGACGAAATCTATGCCGGCGCCGGCTTCCGCACCTCGCGCGCTTCCATACCCAACCAGGACATCGGCGGCGGCGTGCTGCGCATCGACGTGCTGGAAGGCGGCATCGAACGCATCGACATCGAAGGTGCGCGCCATGTCAGCGCCGACTACCTGCGTGCGCGCATCCAGGCCGGCCTCGGCGCACCGCTCGATGTCGATCGTTTGAACGACAACCTGCGCCTGCTGCTGCTCGAGCAACTGGTGGAAAATCTCAAGGCCGAATTCAAGGCCGGCAGCAAGCCGGGCCTGCAGGTGCTGACCGTGCGCGTCGAGGAAGGGCCGCGTTACAGCGCCGGCCTGCGCGCGGCGGACGATCGTTCACCCACCGCCGGCGGCGTGCGCGGCGCGGTCGAGACCGGCGTGCGCAACCTGTTCGGCCGCGGTGACGAACTCAACCTGAGTGTCGGCCAGGCCGCCGGCCTGCGCGATTTCGATGTGCGCCTGCGCGCGCCGCTCAACACCTGGGGCACGGAAATTTCGGCGCGCTACGCACGTTTTCGTTCGGAGCTGGTGGAGGAAGAGTTCGCGGTGCTGGACGCCGAGACCCATGCGCGCGCCGCCGAACTCGGACTGACGCAGGCGCTGTGGCGCAGCGGCGCGCGCCAGTTCGCCACCAGCCTGCGTTTCACCAGCCGCCAGAGCACCAGCTTCCTGCGCGGTGAGCCCCATTCCTTCAGTCCCGGCGCCGAGCACGGCAAGCTCGACGTCAAGGCCGCGCGCTTCGGCGTCTCGTGGCTGGAGCGCGGCCGCGCCGACGTGTTGAGCCTGCGCTACACCTGGAGCCTCGGCCTGCCCGGCCTGGGTGGCACCGAGCACCATGACGGCGTGCCCGATTCGCGTTTTCATGCCAGCCTGGTGCAGGCCCAATGGCTGCACACCTTCGGCCCGCGGCTCGGCAGCCTCGCGCTGCGCGGTGATTGGCAGGACGCCGCCGAACCCTTGCTGTCGATGGAAAAATTCGCGATTGGCGGCACGGGCTCGGTGCGCGGCTATCGTCGCTCGCGGCTGGTGAAGGACAACGGCTGGTCGGCCTCGGTCGAATACCGCCTGCCGGTGTTGCGGCTCGCGCTGCCCGGCGTGTCGCTGCGTGACAACGACGGACAGCTGTCGCTGGTGGCCTTCATCGACGCGGGGCGCGCGTGGAACGAACACGACGGCGCCGATGACCCGCGCACGCTGCTGGCGGCCGGTCCAGGCCTGCGTTGGGACGCGAGTCGTGAAGTGCGCGCGGAACTGTACTGGGGCGCGGCGCGCCGTCATTTCAACGCCGGAGAGGACGACGACATCCAGGACCAGGGCATCCATTTCGCGCTGAGCGCGCGGCGCGGCTTCTAGACGCTTTGCCGCGTGACGGCGGCGCGCGACAATCGCGCGCATTCCGGCAATGCATGAGGAGTCGCCCATGGCCACCTGGCTGTTGAAGACCGAGCCCGACGAGTTCTCGTGGCACGAACTCGAAGCGCGCGGCGCCGAGGGCGAGGTATGGGATGGCATCCGCAACCACCAGGCCGCCGCCTACCTGCGTGCCATGCGCAAGGGCGACCAGGCCTTCATCTATCACACCGGCAAGGAGAAACGCATCGTCGGCATCGCGACGGTGCTCTGCGAAGCCTTTGCCGATACCAAGGACGACAGCGGCCGCTTCGTCGCCGTGAAGGTGAAGGCTGACAAGCCACTCGCGACAGCGGTGACACTGGCCACCATCAAGGCCACGCCGGCGCTCGCCGACTGCGTGCTGCTACGCCAGGGAAGATTGTCGGTGATGCCGATCAGCGCCGCGGAGTGGAAGGCGATTCTCAAGCTGTCCGTGTAGGTGCGAATTCATTCGCACATTGGCGCTGGGCTTAAAGGTCAGCGGCGATTTTAATCAGCCGAAGTCTGACCCAGCGGCGGTCGGGGTCGACTTTAGTCACGCCGATGAGCGAATGAATTCGCACCTACAGGAGATCATTCGCCCTTTGCTTGTGCTTCTCCCGCTCCCGCAGCTCGCGCCGCATGATCTTGTGCGTGGTGGTCATGGGCAGGCTGTCCAGGAACTCGATGAGGCGCGGCACTTCGTGGCGCGCCAGGCGTTGGCGCACGAAGTCCTGCAGTTCGGCCGCCAGCTCGTCGCTGCCCGCGTAGCCCGCCGCCAGCACCACGAAGGCCTTGATGACCTCGGTGCGCACCGCGTCGGGCACACCGATGACGGCGACGTTCTGCACCGCCGGATGGCGCAACAAGGCCTCTTCGATCTCGGTCGGGCCGATGCGGTAGCCGGCCGAAGTGATGACGTCGTCGGCACGGCCGCGGAACCAGTAATAGCCATCGGCATCGCGCAGGCCGGTGTCGCCGGTCAGCAGCCACTCTCCGACGTATTTCTCGGCGGTGGCTTCGGGCCGGTCGAGATAGCCCAGGAACATCACCGGGTGCGGCGCCTTGACCGCGATGTGGCCGACCTCGCCGTCCGGCAGCGGTTGACCGGCATCGTCGACGATGGCGCAGGTGTGGCCCGGCAGCGGACGGCCGATGGAGCCGGGCTTGATCGGCATCACGCGGCCGTTGTTGCCGAGCGGCTCCATGCATTCGGTCTGGCCGAACACTTCGTTGATGCGGATGCCGAGTTCGCGCTCGGCCCATTCGAACAATTCCACGCCCACCGCTTCGGCGCCGGATTTCACCACCCTCAGCTTGAGCGGGTAGCGGGCGCGCGGATTGTCGATGTGGCGCATGAGTTTCAACATGGTCGGCACCAGCAGCGTGCAGGTCACGCCATGCTCGGCGAGGATGCGGAACGCGTTCTCCGGATCGAAGCCGCCGAGGGAGGTGCCGACCGTGGTGCAGCCATGCCACAGGCTCGGCAACATCACGCCGGCGAAACCGCCCATCCATGACCAGTCGGCCGGCGACCAGGTCACGTCGCCGTCGCGCGGAAAACCGTCCCACACGAATTCGAGGCTCGGCAACATGCCGAGCAGCAGGCGATGGGGTTGCAGTGCGCCCTTGGGCGCGCCGGTGGTGCCCGAGGTATAACTGATCCAGGCGGCCTCGTCGGCGCGCGTCTCGACCGCCGGACAGTGTGGCGAGGCGTGCTCCAGCGCGCGCCAGAAATTGTCGGCGTCGTGCGCGGCGTCGTCGATCAGGAACAGGTGCTCGAGCCGCGGGCAGTCCGCGCGGATGGCGCGCACCTTGTCGATGTTGTCGCTGTCGGTCACCAGCACGCGCGCGCCGCTGTCGTTGAAGCGATAGGCGAGGGCATCGGTGCCGAACAGCACCGAGGTCGGGCTCGTGACGAGACCGAGCTTCCACGCCGCGAGATGGGTGAGGGTGTTCTCGGGATGCTGCGAGAGCAGCACCGCCACGCGCTCGCCGCGTGCCAGGCCGCGCGCCTTCAGCACGTTGGCGAAGCGGCTCGCGTACTCGTCGAGCTCGGCATAGGTGTAGCGCTCGACGCTGCGATCGGCATGCTCGTAGATCAGCGCCACGCGTTGGCCATCGCTGGCCGCCCAGCGCTCGCAGCATTCGCGGGCGAGGTTGAGGAATTCCGGCACGCGGCCTTGCCAGCTGAAGGCCGCGCGTATGCTGTCGTAGTCACCGTCGTGATTGAGAAACATGGAGCCCCCCTGTCGATGGCGCGATTGTAGCGTTGTGGCGCACGCGTCCGCGCCTATCCCTTCGGGCGGTGGTGGCCCGCGCGGGCATTTGACAGAATGCCGGCACAACATTGTTCAAGAGGAGATCACTGATGCTGCCCGTAGGCTATTTCCCCTGCACCCAGGACGCGCCCGACGGCAAGAACAGTGCCGGCGTGATCGAAGAATTGATGGAGCAGGCGGAACTGTGCGAGGCGGTCGGTTTCGACGGCTTCTATTTCACCGAACATCATCAGCAGCAGGACAGCTACCTGCCGGCACCGGTGCTGCTGGCCGGCATGGTCGGCATGCGCACCAAGCGCATCAAGGTCGGCACCTGCGTGCTGCTGGCGCCGCTCTACCATCCCATCCGCCTGGCCGAAGACATCGCGGTGGTCGACCAGGCCACGCGCGGACGCATGGTGGCGGCGGTCGGTATCGGCTACCAGCCGCCGGATTTCGACGCCTTCGGTGTGCCGCTCACCCAGCGCGCCGGCCGCACCGAGGAATGCGTGGAGATCCTGCGCAAGGCGTGGCGCGGAGAAGCGTTCAGCTACCCGAGCAAGTACCACAAGATTGAAAACGTGCGCGTCACGCCGCCGGCCTACCAGGACGGCGGTCCGCCTATTTGGCTGGCGGGCTGGGTGCCGGCCGGCCTCGAACGCGCCGGACGCATGGGCGACGGCTGGATAGCCGATCCGATCCAGTCGCTGCCGGTCATCAAGGATTACGCCAACCAGTACCGCGCCGAAGCGAAGAAGCACGGCCGCAAGCCCTACGTGGTCTTGATGCGCGACTGCGTGATCGCCGATGACTGGCAGGCCTGCGTGGCCAAGAGCGGTCCGACCATGACCACCCACCGCTGGTACTACCACTACGGCGCCTATGTGAAGGATGACTACCTGAAGGACATCAAGTCGTCCGAGCAGCTGACCTTCGAACTCGCGGCCAAGGATCGGTTGATTGCCGGTTCGCCGGCGCAGTGCCTGGAACAGCTGCAGATGTGGAAGGAAGAGATCCAGCCCGATTACGTGATGCTGCGCATGCGCCAGCCGGGCGGTCCGCCGCAGGCCGAGGCACTGGCCGACATCCGCCTGTTCGGCGAAAAGGTCATCCCCTACCTGTAAGCGCGGTCGCGATTACGCGAAGGCGCTGGCATGCAGGGTCGGGCGATAGCCCGCGGCCAGCGCCGCGACCGAGGTCGGCGGTGTCAGCACCGCGACTTCGAGGTCGGCCGGCCGCGCCTGTGGCTGGCCCCAGCCCGCGAATGAAAACGGCCGCAGGCTCGCGGCCTGCACCAGCCAGCAGCGCGCTTCGTCATCCACTACCACGGCGCCGTCGGGCAAGTCCGCGAGCGGCGTGCGCCATGGCCTGCGATCCTTTGCGCGCTCGAGGCCACGGCCGCGCGCCAGCCGCTCGCTGCGCAGGCGCGCATCGAGTTGCGCGGCGGAGAGCGGCGCCGCCGCGCCGAGTGCGCGCGTCACCGCATCGCGATAGTCGAGGTAGTCGGCACGGCGGCACAGGCCGCAGGGACGGTGGCCGGCCGCCAGCGCCACCGCGTCGTCGAGGAAGAACAGCGGCGTCCAGCGTCGCGGCCGCGCCAGCGGCCAGCGCCAGTCGCGATAACGCGTGACGCACACGATCCACAGCTGGCTGCCGTGATGGCGCACCACCCGTTCGTGATCGTCGACCACGCAGCCGCGGTTGCCGGTGAACAGTCCGCGCGCGCTGACCGCGTGCAGATCGCCAAACGGGTCGACGCGGTTGCGGCGCGGGCTCGCCACGCTTGCCGCGCCGACGCGCTCCGCATCCATGGCGCGGCCGCGTCGCTCAGCTCGCGGTCAATTCCGCGACGATGCGCTTCTGATCTTCCACGCTGATATGCGCATAGGCGGCCGATACGCGGTCGACCAGCCCTTCGCAACGCGCCTTGATGCCCTTGGCGATGGCGGCGGGTTCGCCGATCACCGCGAACGCGGCGAGCAGGTCGTCGGGGATCAAGGTGCCCATGTCGTCCCAGCGGCCGGCTTTCGACAGGCGATTCAATTCGTCCTGCAGTTCGCCCGCGCCTATGCTTTCCAGAACCGGGCGGTAGGCCGGCGTCGAACCGTAGAACGCAATCTGCTTGCACACCGCGACGCGCGAGGCCGCCATCTCGGCGTCGTCGCGGCCGGTGACCACGAACACCGGGTAGCTGATCTCGAAATCCTGGCGGCGGCGACCGCTCTTGGCCATGCCGCGCGTGAGCGCCGGCAGGGTGGTTTCGCGCAGGTATTTCTCGGTGGTGAAGGCATGCACGATGACGCCATCGCAGACTTCGCCGGCCACTTCCGTCATGTGCGGGCCGACCGCGGCCAGGAACACGCGCGGTGCGCCGTACTGGTTGTTGGTCGGCGCGAACATCGGCGTCATGAGCGTGTGCGAATAGAACTGGCCGTGGAAGGCCAGCGCTTCGCCGCGGTGCCAGCTCGCCCAGATCGCGCGCAGCGCCAGCACGTATTCGCGCATGCGCGGCGCGGGATTGCTCCACGGCATGTTGAAGCGGCGCGTGATGTGCGGCTTGATCTGCGAGCCCAGGCCGAGAATGAAGCGGCCCTTGGCGGCGGCGTTGAGATCGTGGCCGATGTTGGCCAGCAGCATCGGTGAGCGCGCGAAAGCCACCGCGATCGAGGTCATGAGGTCGACGCGCGTGGTGCGCTGCGCGGCCAGCAGCAGCGGAAAGAACGGATCGTGGGCGGTCTCGACCGACATCAGGCCGGAATAGCCCAAGGCTTCCTGGGCGGCGGCGTCGGCGCCGACCTCGTCGAGATTCCAACCGATGAGGCTGTCGATTTTCATGGCTTGGGGTCCGTGCTGGTGGAGGGGCGGGGTGTGGCGGCACGGCCGCGCGGCCGGCGCCCGGATTGTTCCATCGCCGGCCGGCAAGCGCAAACCATGGCGCCTGTGCCGGGCACCCTGTGCTGGACGCCGCGCGGCGTTTTCGCCAACATTCACGCTGCTTCGCGCCGCCGGGCGCGGGTGTCCATCAATCTCAAGCCGGAGCGCGTGCCATGGCGTATTTCAACGACAACTCCCTGTCCATCGGCAATACGCCCCTGGTGCGTCTGAACCGCGTGGTCGATGCCCGGCATGCGACGGTGTTGGCCAAGATCGAGGGCCGCAATCCCGCCTATTCGGTCAAGTGCCGCATCGGCGCGGCGATGGTCTGGGACGCCGAGGCGCGCGGCCTGTTGAAGCCCGGCGTCGAAGTGGTCGAACCGACCAGCGGCAATACCGGCATCGCGCTGGCCTACGTGTGCGCGGCGCGCGGCTACAAGCTGACGCTGACCATGCCCGACACCATGAGCCACGAGCGTCGCAAGGTGCTTAAGGCGTTTGGCGCCAACCTGGTGCTGACCGAGGGCGCCAAGGGCATGAAGGGCGCGATTGCCAAGGCCGAACAAATCGTCGCCAGCGATCCGGCGCGCTACTACATGCCGCAGCAGTTCGAGAACCCGGCCAATCCGGCCATCCATGAAAAGACCACCGGCCCCGAGATCTGGAACGCCACCGACGGCAAGATCGACGCCCTGGTGGCGGGCGTCGGTACCGGCGGCACCATCACCGGCATCTCGCGTTACATCAAGCACACCCAGGGGCGCGCCATCACCAGCGTGGCGGTTGAACCCGAGACCAGTCCGGTCATCACGCAGAAGCTGGCAGGCCAGGATCTGCAGCCGGCGCCGCACAAGATCCAGGGCATAGGCGCGGGCTTCATCCCCGGCGCGCTCGATCTTTCCCTCGTCGACCGCGTCGAACGCGTGTCGAACGAAGACGCCATCGCGATGGGTCGCCGGCTGGCGGTGGAAGAAGGTATCCTGTCCGGCATCTCCTGTGGCGCAGCCACGGTGGCCGCCGCGCGCCTCGCCGCCGAGCCGGCCTTCGCCGGCAAGACCATCGTCGTGATCCTGCCCGATGGCGGCGAGCGTTACCTGTCGAGCGTGATGTTCGAGGACATCCAGGCCTGAGAAAATGCCGACGGTGCGGCCGCGCGCCGCACCGGCTCGGGGCCGCCACAGGTAAGCCATCACGCCAGCCGGCTCGTCGAGGCGCCCAGCCACGCGCAGGCCGTCCAGGCGTGCGCCACATGAACACCCACGCCGTGCCGACCGAAAGCGGCACGATACTGCCCGTTTCACCATTCAACTCAATCAGGAATCGACTATGGCCGGCTTCACACCGCGCTCCCAGGCTGTCTATGACATCACCAATCGCAAACCGATGACGGTGCAGCCGCCGGCGTCGCTCGGCAGCCTGTGGGCGAGCGACGTCTTCACCTTGGCCAAGATGAAGGAGAGTCTGCCCAAGGACGTGTTCAGATCCTTGCAGAACACCATCGAGCACGGCGTCGGCCTCGACGTGTCGGTGGCCGACGTGGTGGCGCTTGCCATGAAGGACTGGGCGCTGTCCAAGGGCGCGCTGTATTACGCCCACGTGTTCTACCCGCTGACCAACGCCACCGCCGAAAAGCACGACGGCTTCATCTCCGTGCAGAGCGACGGCTCGGTGATCTCCGAATTCAGCGGCAAGGTGCTGGTGCAGGGCGAGCCGGACGGTTCGTCCTTCCCCAACGGTGGCATACGCTCGACCTTCGAAGCGCGTGGCTATACCGCCTGGGACGTCACCAGCCCGGCCTACATCATGACCACCGACAACGGCGCGACGCTGTGCATCCCGACGGTGTTCGTGTCCTGGAGCGGCGAAGCGCTGGACAAGAAGACGCCGCTGCTGCGCGCCAATGCGGCCATGAACAAGGCCGCGCACCGCGTGCTGTCGCTGCTCGGTCACAGCGACATTGCGCCGATCAAATCGAGCTGTGGCGCCGAGCAGGAGTACTTCCTGGTCGACGCCAATTTCGTCAACAACCGGCCTGACCTGCTGCTCGCCGGCCGCACCCTGTTCGGCGCGCCGTCGGCCAAGGGCCAGCAGTTCGACGATCATTACTTCGGCGCCATCCCCGAGCGCGTGCAGGTCTACATGCAGGACGTCGAGGAACAGCTGTATCGCCTGGCGATCCCGGCCAAGACCCGCCACAACGAGGTGGCGCCGGGCCAGTTCGAGATTGCGCCGTTCTTCGAATCGGCCAATGTCGCGACCGACCATCAGCAGCTGTTGATGACGGTGTTGAAGAACACCGCCAAGAAGCATGGCCTGGTGTGCCTGCTGCACGAAAAGCCCTTCAAGGGCGTCAACGGCTCGGGCAAGCATGTGAACTGGTCGGTGGGCAACAGCACCCAGGGCAATCTGCTCGATCCCGGCCACACGCCGCACTCGAACCTGCAGTTCCTGTTGTTCTGCGGCGCGGCCATTCGCGGCGTGCACAAGTTCGGGCCCCTGCTGCGCGCGGTGGTGGCGACCGCCAGCAACGATCATCGCCTCGGCGCCAACGAGGCGCCGCCGGCCATCATGTCGGTGTATCTCGGCTCGCAGATTGAAAACGTGTTCGAGCAGATCAGCGCCGGCACGCTGAGCGGCTCCATCCTGCCCGGCATGATGGATCTCGGCATCGACACCTTGCCGGTGTTCAAGAAGGATGCCGGCGACCGCAATCGCACCTCGCCGTTCGCCTTCACCGGCAACCGCTTCGAATTCCGCGCCGTCGGTTCCGGGCAGTCGGTGGCGGGGCCGCTGGTGGCGCTCAACACCATCCTCGCCGATTCCCTGCACTGGGTGGCCGACCATCTCGAAGTACAGTTGAAAGACGGCGTGGAGCTCGACACCGCGATACTCACCACCCTCAAGACCTTGATCGACGAACACGGCGCGGTGGTGTTCGGCGGCAACGGCTACTCCGCCGAATGGCACAAGGAGGCGGTCGAGAAGCGCGGCCTGCTCAACTTGAGAACCGCCGCCGACGCGCTGCCGGTATTGAAATCGGCACCGGTGGAAGCCTTGTTCGACGGGCAGGGCGTGCTGTCGCCGGTGGAGCTGGCCAGCCGCTTCGAGATCTATGCCGAGCAGTACATCCTCGCCATCGAAGTCGAGGCACGCATCGTGGTCAGCATGGCCAAGACCGGCATCTATCCGGCCACCGTCAAGTACCTCGCGGATCTCGGCAAGTGCCTGGCGGATCTCAAGGGCCATGGCATCGCTCTCGACGACGGCAGCCTGAAGATCATCGCCGCCGAGCTCACCGGCCTGACGGACAAGACCCAGGCGCTCAGCGCGGCCTTGGCGCGTCATGATTTCGCCAGTTCCGAGGAGCACATGCAGTTCTGCGCGCAGACCATACGGCCGTTGATGGACGAGGTGCGCCGGCACGCCGATGCGCTGGAAGGCGAAGTGGCCAACGACCTGTGGCCTTACCCGACCTACCAGGAAATGTTGTTCATACGCTGAGCGCGGTGCGCGGTAATCCTCGCAAAAAAATGCCCCGGCCGAGGCCGGGGCAATCCCGTGGAGGGAGGGAGACATCGGGAGAGTGGCGAGGCACGGCCGCGACGTGCGGCGCGCCATCGCGTCGGAACTTCAGGCAAGCTTCATGGCGGTGAAGAACTGCTGATCGCCGCGGCGTACCAGCACCACCACCGGGCGCTTGTCATCGTGCGCGCTGCCGAGGGCATGCTTGGCGGCGCTGGCATCGGCGACCTCGGCGTTGTTGACGCGCACGATGACGTCACCGGGCTTCAGGCCACTCTCGTCGGCGGCGCTGCCGTTCTTGACGCCCACCACGAGTGCGCCCTTGACGCTGTCATCGAGGTTGAGCTGCGCGCGCGCATCGCTGGACAACGCGCCCAGCACCACGCCGAGCTTCTCGTCGAGCTTGTCGACACCGTTGTTGGCCGGGCCGGCATCCTGGTTGAAGGCGACATCGTTCTGCGCATTGCGATCGATGACGGTGGCCAGGCGCTGGTTCTTGCCGTTGCGCACTACCTCGATATGCACCTTGCTGCCGGGCTCGGACTTGGCCACCGCACGACTCAGGTCGCGCGCGTCCTTGATGGCGGTGTCGCCGAACTTGAGTATGACGTCGCCGACCTTGACACCAGCGCGCGCCGCCGGGCTCTTGTCAACCACCGCCGCCACCAGCGCGCCGCCGGCTTCGTCCATGCGCAAGGCTTCGGCCATCTCGGCGTTGACCGGCTGGATCTGCACGCCCAACCAGCCGCGCGTGACGCCGCCATGCTCGCGCAGCTGGCTCACCACGCGCTCGGCTTCGCGCGCCGGAATGGCGAAGCCGATGCCGATGTTGCCGCCGTTGGGCGAGTAGATGGCGGTGTTGACACCGACCACGCGGCCCTCGGCATTGATCACCGGGCCGCCCGAGTTGCCGCTGTTGATGGGCGCGTCTATCTGCAGGTAATCGTCGTAGGGACCGGAATGGATGTCGCGGCCGCGCGCCGAGATGATGCCGGCCGTGACGCTGCCGCCGAGACCGAAGGGACTGCCGATGGCCACCACCCAGTCGCCGACGCGCGCCTTGTCTGAATCGGCGAAGCTCACCGACGGCAGCTCGCCCTTGGGCTCGACCTTGATCAGCGCGAGGTCGGTCTGCGGATCGGTGCCGACCAGCTTGCCGGCCAATTCACGGCCGTCGCTCAGCGTGACCTTGATGTCGTCGGCGCCGTCGATCACGTGGTTGTTGGTGACGATGTAGCCACTCTTGTCGACGATGAAGCCCGAGCCCAGGCCTTCGATCTTCGACTGCGGCTCACCCTGCGGTGCGCCGAACGCAAACGGCCCGGGGCCGAAGTGACGGAAGAACTGGCCCATCGGCGAATCGGGATCGAGTTCCATGGCGCGGCCTTCGAGGCGCGCGACCTTGGCGGCGTTCTTGACCACCGCGATCTTGACCACCGCCGGCTGCACGTCCTCGATGACATCGGCGAACTGCGGCTGGCCGAAGGTCGGCGTGGGGGCCGGCATGACGGGGGCGGCCTCGGCGCCCGGCCAGTTCGCCACGCCCAGCGCCAACGGTACGGCGAGGGCGGCGGCGTAGGCTTTGTGGTTGTGAACAATGCGGGCAATGGCGGATTTCATGGGAGCCTCCTTCAGGCTGGAAATCGTTCAAGTGCCGGCAAGCGTAGAAGCGTGTCCATTACTGGAGACTTTCCGCGCGATTAATTTTTTGTAATGTGCGGCGGCGGCCGTGCAGGTAGGCGAGGCACGGCAAGCTTGGCACAATGCGGCCATCCCATTTTTTTCACCGTTGGCCACGCCAGGAGTGAATCGTGCACCTGCTCGTCGTTGAAGACGACCGCGATACCCGCGAGTTCATTCGCAACGGGCTCGTGCAGGCCGGCCACAGCGTAGACGTGGCGGCCAATGGCCGCGATGGACTGTTTGTCGCCACCACCCACGAGTTCGATCTCGTGGTGCTCGATCGCATGCTGCCCGAGATCGACGGCCTGACGGTATTGCGCACCTTGCGCGCGTCGGGTTCGCGGGTGCCGGTGCTGCTGCTGTCGGCGATGGGCGAGGTCGACCAGCGCGTCGCCGGTCTGCGTGCCGGCGCCGACGACTACCTGGTCAAGCCCTTCGCCTTCAGCGAACTCGAGGCGCGCATCGAAGCCCTGGCGCGACGCACCGTCCCCGAAGGTCCGGCCACGGTGCTCAAGGTCGGCGATCTCGAGCTCGATCTCATGACGCGCGGCGTCAGGCGCGGCGAGGTCGGTATCGACTTGCAGCCGCGCGAGTTTCGCCTGCTCGAATACCTCATGCGCCATGCCGGACAGGTGGTGACGCGCACCATGCTGCTCGAGCACGTGTGGGACTATCACTTCGATCCGCAGACCAATGTCATCGACGTGCACGTGAGCCGCCTGCGCGCCAAGATAGACAAGGGCTTCGAGCCGCCGCTGCTGCATACCGTGCGCGGCGCGGGCTATCGCCTGGCGGTCGAGAGCGGCGCCGATGGCCGTTGAGACGTCGCGCTCTCTTGGCATGCGACTGGGCGCCCTGCTGCGCACCAGCGCCTTCCAGTTGACGCTGTTCTATACCGGCCTGTTCACGATGTCGGCGGCGCTGCTGGCGATGTTCTTCTACTGGTCGACGATTGGTCTTCTGGTGCGCGAAACCGATGCCACGCTCAAGGCCGAGATCACCGGCCTCGCCGAGCAGTACATCGAACATGGCCTGGAACGCCTGGTGCAGGTCATCGTGCATCGCATCCGCAACGACCAGTCCGGCGCCATGCTGTACCTGTTCGCGACCCGCGACAACGAGCCGCTGGCCGGCAACCTGCTCGAGTGGCCGCGTATCGAGGCCGACGTCGATGGCTGGGTGGAATTCACCCATCACCGCGCCGATGGACGCGATGTGCCGGCGCGCGCGCGCGTGTACCTGCTCGGCGATGGCCTGCACCTGCTGGTCGGGCGCAACATCGAACAGCTGCGCCAGCTGAAGCAGGTGTTCAATCGCGCGCTCTTGCTCGGCGTCGGGCTGATCTTCGTGCTGGCCACCGGCGGCGGCCTGTTGATGAGCAGTCGCCTGCTGAAACGCGTCGGCGCCATGACCGCCGCCACCGGCGACATCGTCGCCGGGCAACTCGACCGGCGACTGGAGGTGCGCGGTGCGGGCGATGAATTCGACGAACTGGCGTCGCGCGTCAACCTCATGCTCGACCGTTTGCAGGCGTTGCTGGCGACGGTGCGTCACGTATCGGACAACATCGCCCACGATCTGCGTACGCCGCTGACGCGTCTGCGCAACCGCATCGAGCTCGCCGCGCGCGCCGCGCCCGACGCCCTGCGCGACGAACTCGAAGCCAGCGTCGACGACGCCGATCAGTTGCTGGCGACCTTCGCCGCGCTGCTGCGCATCGCGCGCATCGAATCGGGCAGCTACGAGGCACAGTACGAAGTGCTGGACTTCGGCACGCTCATCAACGATGCCAACGAACTGTATCTCGGCGTGGCGCAGGACAAACAGCTCAGCCTGCAGGCCGAAGTGCATGGCCAGCCGCTGGTGCGCGGCGATCGCAATCTCCTGTTCCAGGCGCTGACCAACCTGCTCGACAACGCCATCAAGCATTCACCGGCCGGCGGCGTGGTGAAGATAGACGTGCGCGGCGAAGCGGGGCAGGTGGTGGTCGACGTGCGCGACAGTGGGCCGGGCATTCCCGTCGAGGAGCATGAACGGGTCACACAGCGTTTCACGCGGCTCGATCAGAGTCGCACGCTGCCGGGCAGTGGTCTCGGCCTGTCGCTGGTGAAGGCCGTCGCCGAATTGCACAAGGGCAGTTTGAGTTTCAGCGCCAATGCGCCGGGCTTGTGCGCAACGCTGCGCTTGCCGGCGGCGTGAGTCGGCCTTGGATGTACGAGCGACCAGGAGCGCGGCCATTTTTTTGTGGGGCAGATTTCATTCTGACACCGGTATTGAATGTCAGGCTGAAGCCCGACCCACAACCCATGACGAGCGCGATTCATGTGGGTCAGACTTCAGTCTGACACCGCCCATCTCAGTACCTGAACTTCCCCAGGCGCCTGCGCAGGCTGCGCAGCGTATTCGGCGAGGCCAGCGCCGCCGCCTGCAGCTTGCCGTCGAGCAAGGTCGGCAAGGCTTCCATCTGTCGTATGGCCTTGGCGCGGTCGTTGGCGGCCGACATCGATTCGGTGACCACCGCCGGCGGGTTCTGTTCGATCAGGGCGAGATGCAAGAGGCCGAGGCGGTGATCGGTGATGATGGTCTCGAGCGCGGGTTGCGACAGCGGTACCGCCAGGCTCTCGAGTTCGGCGCGGTTGGCGGCCACCGCCGGGATGATCGGCGGCGGTTCGTTTTCGTCGGGCGTGACCAGCATGCCGCGCTCGCGCAGCCACAGGCCGAGCGAAGGTCGCGAACTCCACACCGACAGCGGCGCGGCGAACACCATGCTGAGCAAGGCCGGCGACATCCACAGCAAGAGGCCGGGATACACCGCGTAGGCGGCGGTCGCCAGTACCACGCCGGTGATGATGTGATGGTGATGGCGCTGCCAGGCTTCGCGCCACGGCGTGCCGACATCGTCACGCGACTGCGTGTTCCAGCCGCTGTCGCCGCCGGCGAACACGTTGAACACGAAGCGCGACTGGAACAGCATGTGCAGCGGCGCCAGCAGGGCCGACACCAGGGTCTCGGTGAGCACGCTGCCGAGCGTGCGCAGGCGGCCGCCGAAGCGCCGCGCGAGATCCTTGTCGAAGCACACCGCCAGCCAGCCGAAGAATTTCGGCGCGAGCAGAAAGCCCATGGTCCAGCCGAACACCTGCGCCGCGAGCTCCGGATCGATGATGTGCCACACCGGGTAGGGCGTACGGTCGGGAAAGAAATACACCGGCAGTTCGAAACGCGTTTCCAGCGCGGCCGCGATGCCGACCAGGATGAAGCTGAACCACAGCGGCGAGGCGAGGTAGGCCATGATGCCGGTCAACAGGTGCAGGCGACTGGCGGGATTGAGGCCCTTGGCGCCGATGATTTTCATGTGCTGCAGGTTGCCCTGGCACCAGCGCCGGTCGCGCAGCGCGTGATCGATCATCGACGGCGGCGCTTCCTCGAAGCTGCCGTCGTCGTCGGGCAATAGGTACACGCGCCAGCCGGCGCGCCGCATCAAGGCCGCTTCCACGAAGTCGTGACTCAAGACCAGGCCGCCGAAAGGCGGGCCGCCGGGCAGATGAGGCAGACCCGCGTGGCCGGCGAAGGCCGACAGGCGAATGATGGCGTTGTGGCCCCAGTAGTTGCCGTCGCCGAGATACCACCAGGCGAGACCCGCGGCCAGCACCGGCCCGTAGCACGAGCCGGCGAACTGGTGGGTGCGCGCGAACAGCGTATTGCGATTGACCAGGCGCGGAATGGTTTGAATGATGCCGGCGTGCGGGTTGGACTGCATGAGACGCGCGAGGCGGATCACGGTGTCGCCGCACATCACGCTGTCGGCATCGAACACCAGCATCTGCTGGTAATGTCCGCCCCAGCGCCGACAGAACTCGGCGAGGTTGCCGGCCTTGCGCGCGGTGTTCTCGTAGCGACGGCGGTAGAAGAAGCGGCCATTGGCGCCGAGCCGGCGGCGGCTCAAGTCCCAGGCCAGTTCCTCGGCGATCCAGGCGTTGGTGTCGGTGCTGTCGGACAGCACGAAGAAATCGAAATTGTTGATCTCGCCCGCCGCTTCGATTTCACGGTAGATGCATTCGAGGGCGCCGAACACGCGCTGCGGCGATTCGTTGTAGACCGGCATGATGATGGCGGTGCGGGTGGTGAGCGTGCTCGCCGCCGGCAGCAGGCCGGTGGTGAGTGCCGGCGCACCGCGCCACATCGCGATGAGGCCGGCGAGGCCGGTCCAGAATGACATCGCTATCCACACGAAGTTGGCGGTGAACAACACCATCAACACGATTTCGATGACCGAGATGCCGCCCGGCGTGAACACGCGGCCGAGTTCGTAACAGCCGAGACCGGTGGTGCCGAGCGTCAGCACCGCCAGCAGCAGGCGCCGTCGCCAGCGTGGCTCGCTCAAGGGCGCGGGCGGCGCGGCGTGGCCGTCGGCCTCGTGCCATTCGGTCAGCGACTGCGGCGGCATGGCGAGCGGCGCCGGCGGCGGCAACGACAAGGGCAGGGCCTGCATGAAGGCCGCCTCGAAGGCGCGCGAGGGCGTGGCCAGCAGCAGTTGATCCGGCCAGTGCTTGCCGATCTCCAGCGTCAGCAGCGCCACGCGCGGCGCGGCCGAGTAGGGATGCACGGTGATGCCGGTGCGCGCCACCATCGCCGCCAGCCAGTGGCGGATGCGATCGTCGATGAGCTTCAGCGCCTGGGTGGGCGCGCAGTCGGGTGGAATGTCGGCCAGCAGCGTGTGGGCCCTGGCCGTCGCCGCGTCGGGCGAGTAGGCGAGCCCCGCCAGGTATCGCGCCACCACACGCTCGAGATGGGAAGGGGCGGTGATGGTCTCCAGGGCGTCATCCACCGCGGCGGACCGCCGGCGGCGCCATCAACTCGACCACTGGTAGCTCCAGGTCTCACTGATGGCGTTTTCGCCCACCTTGAGAAAGCAGCGCAGTTCCGACGGCTCCTCGTCGGTGACCGACAGATCGAAAGCCACGCGCCAACCGCCGCTCACGTCGTTGAAGTGGGTCAACACGTTGAGCACCGCGCCGCGCGATGCCGACACGATGGCTTCGGGTTGTGCGTCCACCGGCTTGGGCAGCGTAGCGCCAACGAAATCGAGCACGATGTGGGTGCTGCCGTCCTCGGCGGCGCTGCGCCCGATACGCGTGGCCACCACCTGCGCGGGGCGCGGTTCGACGCCGGACGGCGCATCGGCGCACCAGTGCAGTCGATAGGTGAACTGCCATTCGCGCTTTTCCAGCAAGGGTTCCTCGGGGCGCCAGAACGCCACCAGGTTGTCGTTGCTCTCCCTGTCGGTCGGGATCTCGATCAGCATCACCGCGCCCGGACCCCAGTCACCGACCGGCTCCACCCACACGCTGGGGCGCAGCTCGTAACGCGCGTCGAGATCCTGGAAGTTGGCGAAGTTGCGATCACGCTGCATGAGGCCGAAGCCCTTGGGATTGTGATCGACGAAGGACGAAATGCGCAGGCGCTCGGGATTGACCACCGGCCGCCACAGCCACTCGCCCGCGCCGGTCAGCACCATCAGGCCATCGGAGTCGTGCACCGCAGGTCGGAAATCATCGACGCCGACGCGATCGTTGGCGGCGAAGAAGAACATGCTGGTCAGCGGCGCGAGACCGACGGTTGTCATGGTGGTGCGCGGATAGAGCGTCATGTTGACGTCGACGATGGTGTCGACGCCGGGGCGCACGGTGAAGGTATAGGCGCCGCTCAGGCTCGGGCCGTCGAGCAGGGCGTGGATCACGATGCTGTGATTGTCGGCCGGCCGCTCGATGTAGAACTCGCGGAATATCGGGAACTCTTCGTTGTCATTGGTGGCGGTGCCGACCGCGATGCCGCGTGCCGACATGCCATAGCGCATGCCGCGCCCGAGCGCACGGAAATAACTGGCGCCGAGGAACGAGATCAGCTCATCGAGATAGTCCGGCGTGTTGAGCGCGGTATGCACGCGAAAGCCCGCGTAGCCCAAGGTTTCCGGCAGCGGATCGGGGCCGAGATCGGTATCGCCGTATTCGAACAGCGCCGGCGAGTACTGGATCTCGCTGGCGTCGCCGTCGACCACCGCGAACACCCGCACCGGATGGTTATAGTAAGAGCCGAGATGGAAGAACTGCGCGGTGAACTTGCCCTGGTCGGCCCACAGCGCCTGCGCCGGCAGGAAATGAATCTGGCGATACTGCTCGACCGACATGTCGGCCAGCACTTCGGGCAGCTTGGTGTCCGGCGCGCGGAACTCGTGGGTCGACAGGATGCGCGCGCGTTCACGCAGGCGTTCGACGGAAAACGGATGGCCGGCGCGGGTCGCGGGTTCGGCCCACGGACGCTCGCGATCGCTGCAGAATACCGCCAGGCCGCTGGCCAGCATGAGGCGCAGCGCGTGACGACGCGAGAAGTGCAGTTGGTCAGTCATGAAGCCGAATGGAACAGGGTGTGTGAAGCGCGTTTTGCGTCGCAACAATGACCTTTTGTGCCGTCATCCGTCAAGGCCCGAGCATTGAAAAATTTCCGCGTCGAGATTGCAACGATACTCATGCTGTCGATGAGCGCCTATCTGCTCCACGTCAGTTTGCAGGCATCACTGCGTGATGACGACACAGCGTTGCCGGCCGCATCAGCGCAGGTGTCGGCGATGCCCGTCAGGAGCGTGGCGGCGCCGGTCAACGGCGCGGCGCATGGCGTCGCCACAGGTAGACCATGCCGGCGCCCGCCAGGCCGCCGAGATGGGCGAAATGCGCCACGCCGTTGACGCTGCCGGTCACGCCCAGCAGCAGTTCGATGGCGGCATAGAGCGCGACGAACACGCGTGCCGGCAGCGGGATGGGCGGAATCAACAGCACGATGCGCCGCTCGGGAAACAGCAGCGCGAAGGTCAGCAACAGGCCGAACACGCCGGCCGAGGCGCCGACCACCGGCGCGTTACTGTGGGTGATGGCGGCACCCACCACGATCTGCGCGAGAGCGCCGGTCACCACGCTGGTGAAATAGGCCTGCGCCATGCCGCGTGCGCCCCAGCGGTATTCGACCGCCGGCCCGAACATCCACAGCGCGAACATGTTCAAGGCGAGATGGGTGAGACCGCCGTGCAGGAAGCTGTAGCTCACCAACTGCCACAGCGTCGCCAGTGTCGGCGAGCCGCCCGCCAGCCAGTCGCTGGGCCACAGCGCGAACCAGGCGAACATGCCCTGACCCAGCACCATCTGCAGCACGAAGGCGCCGATGTTGATTTGCAGCAGGGTGCGTGTGAACACGGGTATGGTCATGGGCTTGTCGTCGTTGCTCGAAGGATGTCAGGACCGCAGGAGGAGCATGTGGTTGCGCGCCGCCGCGCAATCAAGGCGCGCGCGGCGCAGGTTTCAGTCGCGCCAGCATCGCCGCGGGTTGCTCGGCCATGAGCGGGTTGCGATAGACCGCCAGCACCTCCAGCCACGGCTGCAGGCGCCGGTAGGGATAGTAGTACTGCGGAAAGCTCGGGCTCGCGCCCATCATCATGAAAAGGTACTGGCAGCGCCCCGCCGCGAGCCGCGCGCGCGTGGCATCGTCGTCGAGCCCGAAGGGCGGATAGCCATCCACCCGGCGACCGCTGTAGAGCGCCACCACCGACGGCTTGGTGGCGAGCAGGCAGGCATCGGCCGGAACATCGCGACGCCGGCCGATGGCGCTCAGCGCCTCGGTGATGGCGCGCTGGTAAGCGAGGGTCGGAAAGGCGCTGGCGGGATCGGGCTCGAACCAGGCGCTGCTGCGCGTGTAGGGCCGCAGGCCGGGATCGGCCGGCGGCGTCGCCAGCCGTTCCGCGACCAGCAGTGCGAACGGCGCAATGGCGGCCAGGCACAGCAGCAGCGGCACGGCCGCCGCCACGCGCGCATCGAGCCATGGCGCCAGCGCACGCATGCCGAGTACGGCATAGACCAGCGCGAACGGCAACAAGGGATAGCACATGCGTTCGTACTCGGCCGGGTAGGGCCAGATCACCATGAGCACGAGGTAGGCCAGCACCGACAGCGCATCGAAGGCCGCGCCACGCAGACGCATGACGAGGCCCGCCAGGCCGAGGCCGGCGAGCGCCGCCGGCAGCGCGCGCAGGAAGCCGGCCTGGCTGACATCGCCGAACACGCCCAGCCACGCCGCCGGTACCGCGGCGAGGTTCTCGAGCAGGCGCGCCTGCGGGCCATGGCGTTGATAGAGCTCGACGAGCGCATGCAGGTAGCGCGCGTTGCCGCCATGGGTGAGGGCGAGGTACAGCACCGGTGCCAGCGTCAAGGCTGCCAGCCACGCGGCGCGCGGCGGTCGTTTGACCAGGAGCCACAGCCACAGGCTGGCCACCAGCGTCATGCCGAAGCTGCGCGTCATGTAGGCGGCGCCGACCGCCACGGCGGCCCACGTCAACGCGCGCGGCGTGGCCGGCGTGTTTGCCAGCAACAGCGCGGCGCAGAGCCAGCACAGGAGGTACAGGTGCTCGCTGTGCAGTTCCAGGCCTTCGAGCAGCACGATGCGCGTGCCGGCGCACAGCGCAACGACCGCCCATGCTTCGCCGCGCGTGAGCGTCGCGGCGCGTGCCAGGGCATAGACAGCCGCGCCCGCCAGCATGATGACTAGCGAGGTGACGAGATGCGCGGCCGCCAGCGAGGTGCCGCCGCCGGTCATGGCCAGCAGCCAGGGATAGAGCGGCGGGTAGACGCTCTGCGCGGCAAACTGCGCCGCCGCCGCGTGGGCGACGCCATAGGGTGAGTAATGATTGGCGGTCAGGAAATAGACCGCGTTGTCACCGCCGAAATCGGCAAGCAAGGTGCCGCTGCCGGCCCACCACAGCGTGAACAGCATCATGAGGGCGGACAGTCCGCCGAGCAGCAGTCGGGAAACGCGCAATGATGATGCCGGCGCGGGCCAGGCCTCCTGTCGATAGGGCGATGCGCGAAGCGCGGGGCCCGCGTGCGCGGTCAGTATAGCGGCACGCCGCGCGCCCTCGCATTGCCCGCCGCCCCGCTGCTTGCCAGTGGCACGGCAGCGGGTACTATCCATGACCCGCGCGCGGCGCGACACATCGTACCCATCAACAGCGAGGACCTCAGCCATGCGACTCGGCTATCTCGGTATCGGACTCATGGGCGCACCGATGGTGGAAAACCTCCTGGCCGACGGCCACGAGGTGACGGTGTGGAATCGCTCGCCGGACAAGACCGAGGCCTTGCTGGCCAAGGGCGCGAAGCACGCGGCGCGCGCCGCCGACGCCGCCGCGGACGGCGTGATCCTGAGCTGCCTTGCCGACGACGCGGCGCTCGACGCGGTGTTCGCCGACGGCAGCGTGCTGCGCGCGCTCGGGCAGGGCGGCGTGCATGTTTCCATCAGCACCATCTCCGCCGCCTGCGCCACGCGCCTCGCCGCGGCCCATGCCGCCGCCGGCGTGCATTACGTCGCGGCGCCGATCATCGGCCGGCCCGACGCGGTGCGTGCACGCGTGCCGTCCTTTCTCACCGCCGGCGACCTCGAGGCCAAGCAGCGCGTGGCGCCGGTGCTGGAGAAGCTGTCACGCCGCATCTTTGATTTCGGCGCCACGCCGAGCGCGGCCAACGTCGCCAAGATCAATTTCAACTTCATGATTGCCACCACCATCGAAGCCCTGTCGGAAAGCTTCGCGGTGGTCGAAAAGCACGGTATCGACGCGCGGCAGTTCTACGAGATGGTGATAGGCACCGCCTTCGGCTGCCCGATCTTCGAGAACTACGGGCGCCAGCTGAGCCAGCATGGCTGGGACAAGGTCGGCTTCAAGCTCGCGCTCGGCCTCAAGGACGTGCGCCTCGCCCAGGCCACCGCCGCCGACGTCGGTGCGCGCATGCGTCTCGGCGAACTGCTCGAGGCGCGCTTCAGCGAGGCGCTGGCCCATGGTCATGGCGACAAGGACTGGACTGCCATCGCGCTCGAGGTGCGCAAGGAAGCCGGCTTGGTGCCCTCGGCGACAATGGATAACAGTGAGGCGCCGGCCGGCGCCGCCAATCAAGCAACGAGGCACGCGTGATGGCGCAGTTCGAAGGGTTTCCCAAAACCTGCATTCCCTACCTGAAACAACTCGCGAAGAACAACAATCGCGAATGGTTCAACGACA
The DNA here is from genome assembly GCA_016719885.1 of Pseudomonadota bacterium. Classification (NCBI taxonomy): domain Bacteria; kingdom Pseudomonadati; phylum Pseudomonadota; species Pseudomonadota bacterium. The sequence continues at coordinate 214,942 of JADJYF010000001.1, forward strand.
ACAAGCAGCGTTACGAGGACTGCGTGCGCAACCCGGCGATGGCCTTCATCGCGGCCATGGCGCCGCAGCTGCCGGCGCTGTCGCCGCATTTTCGCGCGGTGGCGAAGAAGATGGGCGGCTCGCTGATGCGGGTCTACCGCGATACGCGCTTCGCCGGCGACAAGACCCCGTTCAAGACCAATGTCGGCATCCACTTCCGTCATGAGCTCGGCAAGGACGTGCACGCGCCCGGTTTCTACGTGCACATCGAGCCGGGCGATTGTTTCCTCGGTGCCGGCATCTGGCACCCCGAGCCGCCGGTGCTGAATGGCATTCGCGAATTCATCATCGACAACCCCAACGCCTGGAAGAAGGCTACCCAGGCGGCGTCCTTCAGCAAGGACTGGGCACTGATCGGCGACACGCTGGTGCGGCCGCCGCGCGGCATCGACCCGGCCCACGAATTGATGACGGATCTGAAACGCAAGGATTTCATCGCCTGCATGAATTTCGACGAAGCCCTGATCAGTGAACCCGGCTTCGTCAAGTTCGTGATGAGTAACTACAAGCGCGCCAGCGCGCTGGTCAGCTACCTGTGCATGGCGGTGGACGTGCCGTACTGAGGGGCTCCTCGATTTCTTCCTGTAGGTGCGATTTCAATCGCACTCTTCACTGTGGGTCAGGCTTCAGCCTGACACGCGAAGCGTGCGAATGAATTCGCACCTACAGGGCGCCCCCGGCGCAACCGGGCGCATCACACAGGCGATTCCGGCTCGTCCTTGTAGCCCGTCACCATGGCCCGCGCCAGGTTCTGGCGATGGCGCAGGCTCGATGCCACCACGCCCAGTACGTGCAGGCCGACCAGCGCCAGGGTGGTGTTGGCGCCGAACTCGTGGATCTCCTTCCACAGGTGCTCTTCGTCGCGTCGCGCCTTGCGTGCCGCCTTGAGCGTGACGATTTCGCTTTCGCTCATGGTCGTTGCATCGGGCTTGGCGAGCTTGGGGATGGCGAACGGGCCTTCGCCTTCGAGCGCCAGGGTGCGCAGCCCGCAGCCCACCGTCAGCGTCAACGACGCGAGCAGCATCAGCACCATCCAGCCGCCGGCCGGGTTGTGGCCGCGGTAGTGCTTGATGGGGCCACCCGCCAGGCTCTTGAGGTAGCCGAGCGCCGCACTGGGCGGCGTCACGAAATCCGTGAAGCGCGCATGGCGGCTGCCGATGAAGCCCCAGATCACGCGGCTCACCAGCAAGGCGCAGATCAGGTAGCCGGCATAGAAGTGCAAGGGCGTTTCTTCCTCGCCGCTCAGGTAGGCGAACGTGAATGCCGCCACCAGCGTCCAGTGGAAGAAGCGGACATAACGGTCCCATACATAGACGCGATTGCTCATAATGCGGCTCCTTTGTTGAACTGGCTGGCGGTCATGATGGCTGCCGCGCGCGCCCATTACATCGGGCATGCGTCCTACCAAGACCAGTATGGGACATATGTCCCATGGTCTAACTGATTGATATCAAGGCCGAGGAATGAGATTGACCAGTCTGCGCGACAGCCTGTTGCTGATCCTTCTGTGTGTGGTGGCGCTCGCCAGCATCAGCGATCTGCTGGACGACATCGCCCATGGTTCCGATGTCCTGCACCTGGTCGGTGAACTGGCCGCGCTGCTGCTGGCCGGCGGCGCGGTGGTGTGGCTGCTGCGCAGCCATCGTCGCCAGCAAAGCCAGCTCGCGGCGCTGCGCGCGGAACTCGCCGAAGCCGCCCAGCGCGCCGCCGGCGGCGATGCCGGCGAGCAGGCGCAGCGGCGTCAGCTTGGCGAGTTCATCGGCAGGCAGTTCGCGAGCTGGGGCCTGACCGACAGCGAGCGCGAAGTCGGCTGGCTGTTGCTGAAGGGCCTCAGCCTGAAAGAGGTGGCGGCCTTGCGCAACACGCTCGAGAAGACCGTGCGCCAGCAGGCGTCATCCATCTACCAGAAGGCCGGCGTCAGTGGCCGCCATGCGTTCGCGGCCTGGTTCCTGGAGGACTACCTGTAGGCGCGGCCTGCCGGCGCGGCGCCCTAGCGGTGCTGTCCCAAGGTGCGGATGTCGATGCGCGTGGCGCTGATATGGCCAGCCTGCAGCACCGCGTCGTCGGTCTCGGGATGGGTATCGAGTTCGGCGCTGGCGAGGGCATGATGAAATTGATCGCCGCGTTGCTTGAAACAGCCGCGGTAGTAACTCAAGCCCAGGCGCGCGCGCACGATGCCGCTGTCCGGCGCGCGCTTGAACGGGAAGTTGACGTTCCAGGTGGTGGCTTCGAAGTCGTCGGGCACCACCAGCTCACGCCAGATATCGGGCAAGCTCGCTTCCACCACCGCCGTGACGCGCGTGATGGTGTCTGCCTTGAAGCTGCGCTCGGCATCCCAATGGCGAAATTCCTCCGGTGCGATTTCCTGCGACAAGGCCAGCGCCGGCAGGCCGGCGATGTTGGCCTCGAGGCACGCGCCGATGGTGCCGGACGCGAGCGTGAAGCCCAGGCCGACGTTCTTGCCGATGTTGATGCCCGACACCACCAGGTGCGGCGGCTCGGCCAGCAGGTTGTGGATGGCGAGGTTCACGCAGTCGGCCGGCGTACCGCTGACCGACCACGCCGGTGTGCCATGCAGGTCGATGCGGTCGACGTACAGGGCGCCGTAGCGCGTCATGGATTTGCCTTTCCAGCTCTGCTCGGTGGCCGGCACCACGATCTCGACATCGCCGAACTGCTTGAGCGTGCGAATCGCGAGCAGGAACAGCGGCGAGTCATGGCTGTCGTCGTTGGTGAGCAGAATGCGCGGACGCGGCGGGATCATCATCAACTCCTGCGGTTCGGGGACGGTGCGGGCGGCAGCACGTCAGTGTCGGATGGCGCGCAATTGCGGGCCGTGGCCACGGCGCACCACCACCATGGTGTTGTCCGGTATCGCCGTCCACGCGTCGTCGTCGGTGAGACGTTCGGAGCTGACGATGACCGGGTGGCGGCCGAGCTGCTTGTCGTGTTGCGCAGCCTCGGCAATCGCAGGGTAAAGCGCGCCATGGAAGTAGTACAGCGACTCGGGGCTGTCGCTGCTGTCATCGGTGTAACGCGACACCACCGCGTTCTCGCCGTCCGACAGCGCGCAGTTCATGTAGCTCGGCGCGCCGTCGCCATGCTCGGCGACCAGTCCGGCCATGCGCGCAAGCGCGTTGGCCAGGGCGCTGGCCAGGCGTTCATCGGCGGCCATGCCGGCCGGCTGCTGCAACAACTCGTCGATGCACAAGGCGAAGAAGCATTCCGAGTCGGTGCTGCCATAGACGTTCGAATAGGCTTCGTCGCACACCGAGTCGAGCAGGCGCCGCCGCACGCGACGGAAATTGCCGACGTCGCCGTTATGCATGAACAGGTACTGCCGGAATCGAAAGGGATGACAGTTCGCCTCGTTGACACCTGACGACTGCGTGGCCGCGCGCACATGGGCGAGGATGCAATCGCTGGCCACCACCCGCGCCAGGTTGTGCAGGTTGCGGTTGTTCCAGGCCGGCGTGATGGAGCGGAACACCGCCGGTTCGCCGGCCAGCGCACGTGCATACCAGCCGACGCCGAAGCCGTCGCCATTGAGCGGCTCCTCGCGTTCACGGCTGTGGGTGGACTGGCGGATGAGCGAGTGGCTGGGGTCGAGCAGCAGGCTCGCCAGGCGGATGTCGGGGCCGAGATAGAGCGTGAAACGACACATCGCGGTGCTCCTCGCAACACCGGCCGATGGCCGGCTCCATCAGTCGGGTAAGCGGCGCCAGCGCGCGAAACTTGCGGCCTGGCCATGGAAACGGCCATCGCCATCGATGACATTCCACACCGTGGCCTGCTCGATGACGAAGCGACGGCCGCTGCTGGCGATGCGCACGCCGCTGTAATCGTCGATGTAGCCGCGTTCCAGAACCTGCTGCATGAGCCGCGCGCGCGCTTCCTGGTTGAGCGCTTCGGCCGAGGCGCGCGAGGGCAGCGCCAGCAGCGCCGGCCAGTCGAGTTCGAACAGGTCGAGGGCGGTGAGGTTGGCGTAGTTGAACAACGGATCGGCTTCGAGGCCATGGGACAACAGCGCAAAAGGCGCTTCGAAGGCCTGGCGTGCCAGCGCGGTGGCGTCCTGCCCGGCCGGCAGCAGTTCGCGTCCGGTCAGGCGCCGATGGCTGTCCAGCAGCAGCGTGACATGGGGCGCCAGCCACGCGTTGGCGGCCGAGGGCAGTCGCGCGCGGCTCATGAAACGCCGCTCACAGGCCGCGCGCACGCGCGCGTTGCAGCGACAGCGCGATGGTCTCGGCGCTTTGCGCGCCGGAGAACAACAGGTGGCCGTTGTAGAGAAACGAGGGCACGCCGCTGATGCCGAGTTCATGGGCGTCATTCTCGGCGGCCTCGATGACGGCATCGCCATCCGGCGCGCTGAGCATCTTGGCGGCGGCCTCGCGGCCGAGATCGGCGCGCGCGGCGATGTCCTCGAGCACGGCGTGCTTGCCGACGTCCTCGCCGTTGACGAAATAGGCTTCGAACAAGGCATCGACCACCGCGTCCTGGCGGCCGTGCCGGTCGGCCCAATCGATGAGACGATGGGCGGCGCGGGTATTGGGCGTGCGCGCGATGCGCTCGACATGGAGCGCGAGGCCGTCGGCCTGCGCGGCGGCGGCGACCCGCGCATAGAGGTGGTTGGCGTGCTCGACGGAGCCGAACTTGCGCTCGCAATACTCGCGTCTCGCCATGCCTTCGCGCGGCATGCCCGGATTCAATTCGTAGGGCCGCCAGCGGATGCGCAGCGGGAAGTCCCCGAGCTGGGCGAGCGCCTGGGCGAGGCGACGCTTGCCGACATAACACCACGGGCACACCACGTCGGACACTATCTCGAGCAGCGGCGTGGCGGGCAGGGTGTCGGCGTTCATGGGCAAGGTCTCCGCCGCGAGCAGCACGGCAAGTTTGATACGGGGCGAATGATGCGGGCGCTGCTCACGCCGCACGCCAGCGGAACGGCAGCGTTTGCGGGCCGCGCACGAACCAGTTGTCGTTCCAGGTGACGTCATCGAAGCCACGCTCGAAGCGCTGCAGGCGCGGCACCAGCCATTCGAAGGCGACTCGCGCCTCGAGACGCCCCAGGTGCGCGCCGAGGCAATGGTGTATGCCCATGCCGAAGCCGGCCTGGCCGCCGGTATGGCGCAGCACGTCGAAGTCTTCCGGCGCGGTGAACTTGCTTTCGTCGTGGTTGGCGGATGCCAGCAGCGCGACCACGTCGCGGCCGGCCGGGATGGTGGTGCCCGCCACCTCGACATCGTGCATGGCACGTCGATATACGCCCTGCACCGGTGAGCAGTAACGCAGACCTTCCTCGATGGCATTGGGGATGCGTGCCGGCTCGTCGCGCAGCAGTGCAAGCTGCTCGGGGTGATCGAGCAGGGCCAGCACCATGCCGCCGATGAGATTGGTGGTGGTTTCGTTGCCGCCGGTCAGGAGCAGGATCGAGTAGGCGATGATCTCGCGTCGATTGACGCGCTGCTCGGCTTCGGCGTTCAGCAACACGCTCAGGATGTCGCGCCGCCCGTCGAGATCGTGGCTGCGCCCTTCCAGCACCTCGCCGAAATACTGGATGAGGTCGAAGACCCCGGCGCGGGCGCGCAGCCATGCCGGGCCTTCGCGATCATTGAGCAACTTGATGAGACAGTCCGACCAGTACTTGAAGTCGTCCTGGCGCGCGCGTTCGATGTCGAGCAGCTCCGCGATGACCGTGACCGGCAACGGGATGGTGAAGTCCTGCACCAGGTCGAAAGCGTCGCGCGCGTCGACGGCGTGGCCGAGGCCGTCCACCAGTTCGCGTATGCGCGGTTCGAGTTCGCGCAGGGGGCGCATGCGGAACTCGTCCTGCAGCAGGCGGCGCAGGCGCGTGTGCTCGGGTGGATCGGCGGTGATGACGCTGTTGCCGCCGCGCGCCTCGGCTTCACGTCCCGGTCCTTGGCGGCGCATGGCGATGGACGAGAAGGTTTCGGGGGCGCGCAGCAGCGCGGCGATGTCGTCGTAACGCGTGACCAGGTAGGCATCGAGTGCCGGCACCCAGTGCACCGGCGATTCGTGGCGCAGCCACGCCATGTACGGATAGGGATGGCGACGCACCTCCGGGGCGAGGAAGTCGGTCTTGGCCGGGTGGTAGTCACGCATGGAAAAAAGCTTAACCTGCTTTGCCCCGCGAGGCACGACGCCAGGCGTGACTGGGCGTGAAGCCTGCCTTGTGCGAATAATGCGCCATCGCAGCTATCGGTCAGGAGCCGCTTCATGGGCACGCGCAGATTGAAACTCGGGCAATACAACTTCCAGATCACCGAGGAGGGCGCGGGCGATCCGGTGTTGCTGCTGCACGGCTTCCCCGATTCGGCACGCCTGTGGCGCCACCAGATCCCGACGCTGGTGGCGGCAGGCTTTCGCGTCATCGCGCCGGACCAACGCGGCTTCGGCGAATCGGACAAGCCGCAGGAAGTCGAAGCCTATGCGCTGCGCGAAGTGATCGGCGACGCCATCGCGCTGCTCGATGAACTCGGTCTCGAACGCGTGAAACTGGTCAGCCATGACTGGGGCGCGGCGGTCGGCTGGGGACTCGCGGCCTTTCATCCCGAGCGCATCGTCAAGCACGTGGCGCTGTCCGTCGGCCACCTGTCGGCGCTATGGAACGCCGGCCTCGCGCAGCGGCGCCTCGCCTGGTACATGCTGTTGTTCATGCGCCGCGGCCTGGCCGAAGAGATCCTGACGCGCGACAACTGGCTGTGGTTTCGCGACCTGTTCCAGCATCACAGCGAAATGGAAAGCTGGATCCGCGACCTCTCGCGTCCCGGCGCGCTGACCGCCGGCCTCAACTGGTATCGCGCCAATGTCGACGTCGAGACCTGGAAGCCCGAAGGCTGGGTATTGCCGCGCACGCCGGTGCCGACGCTCGGCGTGTGGAGCAGTGGCGACGCCTACCTGACCGAAGTGCAGATGGCGACCTCGGGCCAGTACGTCGACGGCCCCTGGCAGTACCTCAGGGTGGAAGGCGCGAGCCACTGGCTGACGCTCGACCGCCCGGACCACCTTGCCAAGGTGCTGGTGGACTACCTGCGCTAGACGACTCTCATCCCAACTCACAAGGAACAAGCAACATGGCCAACAAACTCGGATTGAAAGAAGCGCGCATGATCGTCGACACCATGCTCAGCGAAGCGGAAAAACGCGGCATCAAGTTTGCCGGCGCGGTGGTCGATGCCGGCGGCGATCTCATCCATCTCGCGCGCATGGACGGCGCCACCGCGCTCAACGCGCGCATGGCCTACAACAAGGCCTATACCGCCACCAAGTGGCAGATGGATACGCGCGTGCTGAAGACGCGCTTGTTCGACATGTCGCTCGGTGACGAGCGCCGCGAGATCACCTGGTTCTGCGATCCGCTGTACACGCCGGTGTGGGGCGGCATCGTGCTGCGCAACGCCGACGGCGTGATGCTGGGTGCGCTCGGTGAAAGCGGTGGCACCTACCAGCAGGACGAGGAGATCGGGCAGATTGCGGCCAAGGCCTTCAACGATCTGTAGGCGGCAAGGGCGGCAAGCGCTTGCCGCCGGGGCGGCAAGGCTTGGCCGCCAGAATCCGCCGAGATTCCATTGTGGGTCGGACTTCAGTCTGACATGGGCGCGGAAATATTCCTTGAGCGCCGGCCTTCAGCCGGCTGTCCGACTGAAGTCGGACCCACAATGGATGGCGCTTTTCCCAAGTTTCGAGCCGGCACGGCGATTGCAAATCTCCGACCATTACTGTCAGCAGGCTTGAGATTTTGAATCACGAACCCCCCGCCATGCGCGCCCCGCCGGCGACCGCTGCCGCTTCATCGGCTCCCTGGTCCATCGGTGGCGTGAAGCTGTTCGGCGACGACGGCTTCAATTTTCGTGACGTGCTGGATCTCATCAATCCCATTCAGCACATTCCGATCATCGGTAACCTGTATCGCAACCTGACCGGCGATGTCGCCGCGCCGGCCATCCGCATCGCCGGCGGCGCCCTGTTCGGCGGGCCGCTGGGCGCGGCCTTCGCGGCGGCCAACGTCGCCTTGAAGCAGATAGTCCATCCGGATCTCGACGCCACGCCGCTGGCGGAGCCCGGCACGGCCTTGGCGGCCAAGGCCACGCCCGGCGCAGCGGACGAAGCGAAAGCGGGCGATGCGAAGACGCCGGGTGTGTCGCCGGCCGACGATTCGACTACCGGCAAGGCCTTGAGCCCCGTCGAACTCGTGCAGCTCAAGAACGCTTACAGCATGGAAGAAATAGAAGCGCAGCGCAGCCACCTGTTCGGCAGCTTTCACTTGATGGCGTGAGCCATGTCGTGAGGCGCTGATGAATGTCCGATTGAAATCGGACCTACAGGGCAGGCGGCGAGCGCGTTAGATCGCGCGGCCGCGCTGTAGGTCCGAATTCATTCGGACATTGGCGGGCAGGCTTTGCGCCCGGCCTTACTTGAAGACCGGCATGATCTCCTTCGAGATCTGATCCACCACTTCACGCGACGGCCGTATGGGCTGAATAGCGACCTGGTGCACGCCGGCGTCGCGCATCGCTTCGATCATGCCCAGCACCTCGGCCTTGGTGCCGGTCAGGGTGGTGGCCTGGATGATCTTCTTGGTCATCAGCGCTTCGTGCTCGTCCTTCAAGTGCTGCAAATACCCTTCGTAGAGCTTCAGGTGACGGGTTTCAATCGGCGCATTCGGCTCGCGATAGACGTCGGTGAAGCCCATCAGGTCATCGCGCAGCGAACCCGGCAGGGCATTCGGATCCTTGTGGCAGGACAGGGCGAAGATATTGCTGCTGGACGCCACCATCGGGCCGACCGCCTCGCGCACCGCGCGGGTCTCGATCTGCTCGTTGGAGTCGGTCATGTAGAACGCGGTCATCGACACCACGTAGACCTTGTCCGGATCGCGACCGGCGGCCTCGGCGCCCTTGCGCACTTCACCCACCATCCATTTCACCAGGTCCGGATGCACCGCGCCGAACAGGATCACGCCGTCGGCGCACTTGCCGGCGAGCTGCGCGACCTTGGGGCCGCTGGCCGAGATGTAGATCGGGATGCGGTCCTTGATGTTGATGTAGCCGAGATTGGGATTCAGGAACTTGATCTTGCGATGACGCTCGCCCTCGCTGTAGTCGGTGATCTTGCCGTCGAACAGGTCACGGCAGATGCGTACATGTTCCTCGAGTTCGGCGACCTTGGCGGCCGGCATGCCCATGGTGCGGCGCGTGGTATTGCCGGTGCCGATGCCCATGATGGCGCGGCCGGGCGCGAGTTCGTTGATGGTGGCCATGCCGCAGGCGGACAGCGGCGCGATACGCGAAGCGGGGTTGGTCACGCCCGGGCCAATCTTGATCTTGCTGGTGCGGTCGGCGCACAGCGCCATGGTCGCGTAGACCTCGCTGCCGAGCATCTGCGTGTCGTACAGCCACGCGTGGGAAAAGCCATGATCCTCGGCGTACTTGACGTCCTTGTGGATGTGCACGTCACCCATGAATACAAATCCGAAATCCATCTGACCTCTCCTCTTGGCGGGCTGGGGCGCGCGCGGGCGCGCCGGTTTGTGATGTCCTGCGGGCCGATCTTGGGGCCGGCACGAGCGCAGCTTAGGGGGCGTGCTCGCGCCGTGTAAAAGACCGCGTGGCTATACCTGTGATAAGGCCGACTTATATAGGGGGCAGGTCCTCGCGGTCGGACTTATAACGCTAAGGGGTAGCACGCGCCGTCAGGCAGGCGCTGACGAAGCGCCCGATATCCTTGATCTCCTCCATGCTCACGCTGTGCTCTATGGGGTAGCTGTGGTACTCGACGGCGTGGCCGAGCTCGCGCAGGCGCGCCGCGCTCTGCTGCCCGAAGCGCTCGTCGACCATCGAATCGTGGCTACCATGGCCAATCATGACCGGCAGGGCGGCGTTGGCGGCATGCGGCACGATGCTGTCGCGGGTCGCGAAGTAGGTCGACAGGGCGATGAGGCCGGCCAGGCGCTCGGGCCAGGTCAAGGCCAGTTCGAAACCGACGGCGCCGCCTTGTGAGAAGCCGGCGATCACCACCCGTTCACTGGGGATGCCACGCTCGTTCTCGCGGGCGATGAGCGCGCCGACCGCGGCGCTGGAGGCGCGCAGCTGCCTGTCGTCCACGCGCCGTTCCAGTTCCAGGCTCAGGATGTCGTACCAGGCCGGCATCACGAAGCCGTTGTTGAGCGTGACCGGGATGGACGGTGCGTGCGGAAAAATGAAACGCACCTCGAGTCCCGGCGCGAGGTCGAGATGCGGCACCACCGGTTCGAAATCGTGGCCGTCGGCGCCGAGTCCATGCATCCAGATCACCGTGGCATTGGCCGCGCCGCGCGGCTCCACCTCGACGCAGGGCAGTAGTTTCATGGCGGCCTCCTGTCAGTCGCGGACCAGTTCGAGCGTGACCGGCACCGGCTGCGAGAGCATGTCCAGCACCGGGCAGTGGCTGTCGACCGCGGCCTTCAGGCGCGCGAGCTCGGCGGCGCTGGCGTTGGACGTGATGTGTACCTCACCGCGGATGTTCTGGAAGCCGGCGCGCACCTTGTCGTCGACACCGAAAAAGCCGCGCAGGTCGATGTCGCCGCTGAGCCGCACGGAGACCGAATCGAGGGCAATGCCGAGTGCGGTGGCGTAGGCACGGTAGGTGATCTCCTGGCAGGCGCCGAGCGCGGCCAGCAAGGTCTCGATGGGGTTGGGGCCGCTGTCGGTGCCACCGAGGGCCGTGGGTTCGTCGATGACGAGGCCGTGCTGACGGATGCTGACCTCGGAACGAAAGCCATGGGTCAGGCGCGAGCTCGACTGGAAGCTGACGCGCGCGCTGTCGGGTGTGATGCGCAACTTGTCCTGTACGGACGCGATGGTGGCGGCGAGGGATTCGCTCATGGGTGCTGTGGCCGGAGTGCTTGGGGTTATCATCATAAGCCACCGCGCGGGTCGGCCGCGTGCACGAGGGGGACGCATGCGGGAGCAGGGGCAGGTAGGCATCATCACGGGCGCGGCGTCCGGCATCGGTCGCGCGCTGGCGCTGGAACTCGCGCGCCGCGGCGCGACGCTGGTGGTGAGCGATATCGATGGCGCGGGCGCGGCCGAGGTGGCGACCGCCATCAACGCCATGCGGCCCGACAGCGCCCGCGCCGTGACCCTCGACGTCACCGATGCCGATGCGGTGGCGGCGCTGGTGGGCGACACGGTGGCCGCGCACGGGCGGCTCGACCTCATGTTCAACAACGCCGGCATTTCCATCACCGGCGACGCACGCGATCTGTCCATCGCGCAGTGGCGGCGCGTCATCGACATCAATCTCATGGGCGTCGTGTATGGCAGCGATGCCGCCTACAAGGCCATGGCCCGGCAGGGCTGCGGGCATATCGTCAACATCGCGTCGCTGGCGGGCCTGGTGCCGTTTCCGACCAACGCGCCCTACGGTGCCACCAAGCACGCGGTGGTGGGTCTGTCGCTGGCCTTGCGCGCCGAAGGCGAGGATCTCGGCGTGCGCGTGTCCGCGGTTTGCCCGGGCTTCGTCGATTCGAACATCTTCAACGCCACCGAAGTGGTGAATGCCTCGCGCGAGAAGCTCATCGCCGGCATACCGTTCAGGAAAGTGTCGGTGGAGGAAGCGGCGACCCGCATCCTCGACGGCGTGGCCCGCAACCGCGCCATGATCGTGTTTCCTGCCTACGCGCAGCTGCTGTGGTGGGGCTATCGGCTGGTGCCGGACCTGCTGGCGCCGCTCGGGCGCAAGTTGATTCGCGATCTGCGCAAGATTCGGGGCGCTGCGTGAGCGATGTCTGTGGGTCAGACTTCAGTCTGACACCTGCGGATCGAAAGGCACCCACTTCGAATAGTCAGGCTGAAGTCTGACCCACATGCCTCAGGGGAGTCACATGATCGATCACAAATTCATCGGCTATCGCCAGGCGCCCTTCGAGGCCGAAGTGGAAAAAGGCCGGCTGCGCCTGTTCGCCAAGGCCATCGGCGAGACTGATCCCGTTTACAGCGACGAAGCCGCGGCGCGCGCCGCCGGCCATCCGACGCTGCCGGTGCCGCCGACCTTCTTGTTCTGCCTGGAGATGGAACGCGCCGATCCCTACGACTGGTTTACCGAGCTCGGCATTCCCTTGGGCCAGGTGCTGCATGGCGAGCAGTCCTTCACCTACCACCGCAGCGCCTACGCGGGCGAAACCCTGACGTTCAGCGCCGAACTCATCGACATCTACGAGAAGAAGAGCGGCGCGCTGCAGTTTCTCGTGCAACGCAATTTCGTCACCGACCAGCAAGGGCTGCCGGTTGCCGAATTCGATCGCACCATCGTCATCCGCTGGGCCTGAACCATGAATACCCTGAACTTACCCAATTTCGATGCCGTGGCGGTGGGTGATGAGCTGCCGCCGCTCGCCATGCCGCCGGTCACCCGCCACACGCTCGCCATCTACTGCGGCGCTTCGGGCGATCACAACCCGGTGCACGTCGACAGCGATTTCGCCAAGGCCTCGGGCCTCGACGACGTCATCGCCCACGGCATGCTGGTGATGGCCTACAGCGGCCGCGTGCTGACGCGCTGGTTGCCGCAGTCGGCCATCCGCCAGTTCAACACGCGCTTCATGGCCATGACCCGCATCGGCGACGCCATCACCGCGCGTGCCAAGGTAGTCGAGAAACGCGAGCACAATGGCGAACGCTGCGTGCTGGTCGAGATCTCGACCGCCAACCAGCACGGCGAAGTGAAGACCACCGGCAGCGCGCTGCTCGCGCTGGCGTGAGCGCGGTGGCGCACAACGCCGGGCGTGCGCGCCTGGTGGCGGATGGCCTGTTCTTTCTGCAGGCCGGCTGCGCGCTGTTGTTCGGCATTTCGCAGTTCCGCCGCATGCTCGAGTCGGTGGAAGGCGTCAGCGTCACCTGGATGGCGTTCTGGGTGGCTTTCCTGCTCGTCAATCTCGGGCTCGCCATCGGCGCCCATCGCAAGTTCGCGAGCCGCATTTCGCGCCAGGTCATCACCATCTACAGTCTGTGGACGGGGGTGTGCGCGGCGAACCTCGTGCTGCTGCTGGTCTCGCCGGGCGTGGAATGGACCTTGGTCGATAGCGTCACCGCCACCTTGACGCTGGGCGGTGTGGTGATTGCGACCGCCATCGGTCGCGCGCGCGGCTTGAGACTCGGCGATCCGATGCTGCACGCCGCCTACGCGGTGTTCTGCAAGGCGGTGCCGCAGCTGACCCTGGCCTGGAACATCTTTCGCGAGGGCGGCGAGGGCATCTCGGTGGTGGCCTTCACCGCCGGCCACGTCACCATCTGCATGCGCCTCGCGCAGATCATCGCGTCGATCCGCGAAGCGGGCCTCGATCGCGCGCGTCTCGGCATGGCCATCGGCGAAGCCGCCAACGAAGCGAGCTGGGTGCTGGCGACGGTGGTGTGGTTGTGGGTGGGCTAGGAAGGATTCACTGGCATCTTGTGGGTCAGACTTCAGTCTGACATGCAGCGAAGTCAGACTGAAGTCTGACCCACAAAGAAAGAGTGCTGCACATCTAATCAACGGCAAAGAGGTTCCAATGGTTGAAATCAACGGCATCGCCCACGTCATCCTGTCGGTCAGCAACTGGCCGGCGTGTCGCGACTTCTATGAAAGGCTGCTGAGCTTTCTCGGCCTGACGCGCACCTTCGATGGCGAGGAGATGATGTATTTCGTCGGCGGTCGCACCGCCATCGGCATCAGCAAGTGCGACCCGGCCTACGAACACGAGCGTTTCATCCAGACCCGTCCCGGCCTGCATCACGTGTGCTTACGCGTGCGCGACGAGCAGGCGGTGCGCGATGTGCATGCTTTCCTGTTGTCCATCAATGCCACCATCGTGCACGGGCCGGAAGAAGGCACCTGGGCGCCGGGATATTTTTCGGTGCTGTTCGAAGACCCGATAGGCACGCGCATCGAAGTGAACCACGTACCGGGGCAGGGCCTGTTGGCGCCGGGCGCGGCGTTCAATCCGAGTGGCGACTACCGCTAGGCGTTGCCGGGCTGCGCGTCGCTCCCGGCCCTCGACCTCGCGCTAGGTACCCGCCAACAGCAAGGGCACCTTCTGCTCCGCCGCCGTCACGCCGCCGTGCATGCCGAACAAGTCCATGTCGCGCTCGCCGGTGACGAGGTCGCGCATGGTGTAGCGCTCACGCATCTGCAGGGTGTAATCACCAATACGCGCCATGAGTTCGGGGTGCGGTGTGCCGTGGCCGAACCAGCCGTCGGCCACCAGCTGTGCGCTGCTGACGAGGGTGGTGTAGGGCGCGAGTTCGTTGCCGACGTAGTCCTCGAAGCGCGCGGCGTCGTGATGGCGCACGTAGCAGTAGGTCGAGCGCGGTTCGCCGCATAGCGGTAGGGTGAGAAAATCAGCGAGACGCGGATGGTCGGCCAGATCGACGCGCTCGGCCGGTCCGCTGTCGAGAAAGCCGTGATCGGCGGTCGCCACCAGCGCTGTGCCGTGTTTCGCACAAGTATCGGCGATGCCGGCAAGGGCACGATCCAGCGCCTGGAAATGCGCCGCCACCTGCGGGCTCGACGGCCCGTGCACATGGGCCATGTGATCGAAGTCCGACCAGTAGGCATACACGTAGCGCGCATCGCCCTCACCGGCGCACAGCGCGTCGAGCCGCGCGGCGAAGTCCGCCATGTCCCGGTAGCCGATACGCGCCGCGCCGCGCCCCGCCGCGCGACTGAAATCGGAATCCGCGATGATGGCCGGCAGCAGCGCCACGCTCTCACCGTCGACGCCGGCACAGAAGCTCGGCACGTCCACCACCGCATCCAGCGGTACGCCGGCGCCCGACACCGGCGTGCGGCTGTAGCGCGGCATGAAGGGCAATACCGCGGTCACCGTGCCGAGCTTGCGGAAATGCATGAACCAGCCGGTCAGCCCGTGCTGCTGGGGCGCGAGACCGCTCATCAATGTGGTGACGGCAGTGGCGGTGGTGGGCGGGTAGACCGAGGTCATGGTGCCGACTTTCAAGCTGCGCAGCGCGCTGTGGGGCCCGAGCTGCTCGAGCAGCGCATCGCCGAGACCATCGATGACCAGCAGCACCACGCGCTGGGCATGGCGCAGACGGTCAGCCGGCAGCAGCGTCAGCGGCGCATAGCCGTTGGCCGGCACGCCGAGCCGCTCGCCGAGGCTGCGCATGAGGTTGACCAGCGAGCCGCCGTCGTAATCGGGTTTCATCACGCTGAGATCGTGTTCGAGCATGGCGCTTCCTCAGGAACTGCAGGACAACATCGAGCAACCGGCGCGCTGGCGCGCCCAGTCGGGACGCTTGGCGGCCAGGTGATCGCGGCCCGCCTGGTCGCTATAGGGATGGCGCAGCGTGTCCAGCAATTCATCGACCTTGCTGTTGTCGCCGGCCTCGGCGGCGTCGATGGCGAGCTGCGCCAGGTAGTTGCGCAGGACGTAGCGGGGATTGACCGCGTTCATCGCCGCACGGCGTTGTTCGTGAGGCCTGTCGTCGGAGCGCAGGCGCGTGGCGTAGTGTCGCAGCCAGGCGGCCAGGCGTTCGCGGTAAGGGGCATCGATCTGCTGCGGCACGTAATACGCGTCGCCGACCAGGCGCAGGAAGGCCTCGATGTCGACCTCACCGTTCGCGTCGCCGGGCGCAAAGCCCGCCAAGGCGCGGAAGAACACGGTCATGTCGGTTTCGATACTGGCGAGCAGGCCCAGGAGTTCGCCGAGCAGGGCATCGTCGTGCGGGCCGTCGAGTGAGCGCAGGCCGAGTTTCGCCGCCATCGCGGTATGCATGGCGCGCTGGTAGGCCTCGCCGTAGCCATCGAGCGCCGCCTCGAGCGGCGGCGCTTCTCCTATCAATGGATAAATCGCGTTCGCGAGTTGCACCAGGTTCCACAGTGCAATCTGCGGCTGTTGTCCGTAGCGATAACGGCGCTGCTGGGCGTCGGTGGTGTTCGGCGTCCAGTCCGGATCGAAATTTTCCAGCCAGCCGTAGGGACCGTAATCGATGGTGATCCCCAGGATCGACATGTTGTCGGTGTTCATCACGCCGTGCACGAAGCCGACGCGCATCCAGTCGGCCATGAGCCGCGCGGTGCGCAGGCATACCTCGCCGAACCAGCGCAGGTAGACATCCTTGCGCGCGGCGAGCGGCGCGGCGGCATCGAAGCCGAGTTCCGGAAAGTCGGTGGTGAGCGTGTAAGCGACGAGTTTCTCCAGCGTCGCGAGATCCTGGCGCGCGGCGTGGATCTGAAAATGCCCGAAGCGCGTGAAGGACGGCGCCACGCGACACACCACCGCGCCGGGCTCGGGGCGTGGGTGGCCGTCGTAGAACATGTCGCGCACCACCTGTTCGCCGGTCAAGACCAACGACAGGGCGCGGGTGGTCGGCACGCCGAGATGATGCATCGCTTCACTGCACAGGAATTCGCGCAGGGACGAGCGCAGCACCGCGAGGCCGTCGGCGCCGCGCGAATAGGGCGTGGGGCCGGCGCCTTTCAACTGCAGGGCAAGGCGCTGGCCGGCGTTGTTCACGACTTCGCCGAGATTGATGGCGCGCCCGTCGCCCAGCTGCCCGGCCCAGTTGCCGAACTGGTGACCGCCGTAGACGGTGGCGTAGGGCACCATGCCGTGCAGCAGGCGGTTGCCGGCGAAGACCTCGGTGAAGGCCGGCGACCGGCAGTCGGCGTCGGTCAGATTCAGCAGGCGCGCGACTTCCGGCGAGAAGGCGACGAGGCGCGGCGCCGCGACCGGCGTCGGCGCCACCTTCGACCAGCACGCCCCTTCGACCGCGCGCCGGTAGTTGTCCTCGACCGGGTCGGCCGGCAGTTCGGCGACGAAGCGGTTGTCGAAACGCAGCGCGGCGAGGTTCATCCCATCGGGTTCGGCATTCATCGCGATCAAGTCCGGTGGTTGTTCCCCAAGGTACGCTGACTTAGGGTACCACCGCCCAGCCCAACCCTTCGAACCGCGAGGAATTCACGTGTCGTCCACTCTCACGTCCGGCCCGCGCGCGCAGCGCATCGCCCATTGGTGCCTGGACCATCGCGCGCTCACGCTGCTGTTCATCATCGTGCCCTCGCTGTTGCTGGCTGCCGCGCTGCCGCGCATCGAGGTCTATTCGCGTTTCGCCGACCTGCTGCCCGCCGAGCATCCCTACATTCAAACCTACAACCGCATGAAGCAGACCTTCGGCGGCGCCAACGTGGTGGCGATGTCGCTCAAGGTGCAGGGCGACGGCGACATCTTCACCAAGCGGACGCTGGAGAAGATCCGCCACCTCACCGACCAGGTCGACATGATCCCGGGCGTCAACCACTACCAGGTGGCGAGCATCGCGCATAACAAGATCCGCCGCGTGCGCACCACGGCCGGCGGCACCATCAAGTCCGAACCGGTGCTGCCGCTCGCGATTCCCGACGCCACCGACGACTTGAAGCGCCTGCGCGAGGAAGCCTTCAACAACGACGTGGTGTTCGGCACCTATGTCGCGACCGACGGCCGCGCGGCGCTGGTGGTGGCCGGTTTCGACGAGGAGCGGCTCGACTACCACACCATCTTCACGCGCCTCCAGGCCTTGAAAGCCGAGGTCGAGGCCGATGGCGAGACGCGCCTGTACGTGGCCGGCGAGCCGATGCTGAAGGGCTGGATCTATCACTACGCCGACGAGCTGTGGGTGATCTTCGGCGTCACGCTGGCGGTGATGGTGCTGCTCTTGTTCCTGCACTTCCGCACCCTGTCGGGCGTGCTGATCCCGTTGCTCGGCACGGTGATGTCGTGCCTGTGGGGCTTGGGCTTCGTCGGCTGGCTGGGCTACAACCTCGATCCGCTGATCCTGGTCGTGCCGATGGTGATCTCGGCGCGCACCGCCAGCCATTGCGTGCAGATGATGGAGCGTTACCACGACGAGATCCGCGTCGGCATGACGCGCGAGATGGCCGTGCGCACCTCGATGGGCGAACTGCTGGTGCCGGCCTCCATCGGCATCTTCACCGACGTCGCCGGCCTGCTGGTGTTGACGGTGTCGTCGATTCCCCTGATTGCCAAGCTCGGCTACTTCGCGGCGTTCTGGTCGTTCAGCAATCTCATCACGGTGGTGCTGCTGGTGCCGCTGGTGCTGTCCTTCCTGCCGGCGCCGGCCAGCCACAAGCTCGCCGCGCAGAAGCACGTCTACGCCCAGGCCATGGCGACACTGGCGCTGTTCCTGACTTCCAAGCGCGGCGCGCTGCCCATCGCCCTCGCCACCGCGGTGGTGCTGGCGGTGTCGCTGGTGTGGGGCCGCGAGACCATTATCGGCGAGGAGAAGCCCGGTTCGCCGATCCTGTTCCAGGACGCCGAGTACAACGTCTCGGCGCGGAGCATCGCCACCGACTTCGCCGGCGCCAGCCAGCTCAGCATCTATTTCGAAGGCAACGAGCGTGACCGCATCAAGGCGCCGGACGCGGTGCACCTGATGGAGGATTTCGCGCGCTTCATGGCCGCGACGCCGGGCTACGGCGGCACCCGTGACATCCCGAGCCTGGTGCGCGCGGTCAACCGTCTGTATCACTACGACGACCCGCGCTGGGGCCTGTTGCCACTCACCCAGAATGACATCGGCAACACCTTGTTCATGTACCAGGCCGGGGCCTCGGTGCCGGGCGTCATCACCGAGTTCATGGATCTCGACGGGCGCGTGGCGAATTTCGTGGTGTTTTTCAAGGACGCGACGGGCGCCACCATCTACGCCGCCATGCAGGCCGCCCGTGACTACCTCGAGACACACACGGTGCCGGGCGTGAAGGCGTTGTTCGCCGGCGGCATCGTCGGCACCACCGCCGCCGCCAACGAGGAAGTGGCGACCTCGGAACTGCGCCAGACCTGCCTCATCATCGCCATGGTGATGATGGCGGTGCTGTTGACCTACCGCTCGTTCAACGCCGCGCTGCTGGTGTTCGTGGTGTTGGCGCTGGCGGTGATGGTGAACCGCGCCTACATGGGCTTTCGCGGCATCGGTCTGAATGTCAGCACCCTGCCGGTGACGGCGGTGGGGGTGGGGCTGGGCGTCGATTACGCCATCTACATGCTCGACCGTATCCGCGAGGAGGTGCGCCATCGCACGCTGGACGACGCCATCGAGGTGGCGCTCGCCACCACCGGCGCGGCGGTGCTGTTCACCGCCA
Organism: Pseudomonadota bacterium; assembly: GCA_016719885.1. Lineage (NCBI taxonomy): Bacteria > Pseudomonadati > Pseudomonadota > Pseudomonadota bacterium. The sequence goes on from JADJYF010000001.1 coordinate 234,115, forward strand.
TCGCCGTCATCGCCGGCATCGCCTACTGGGTGCCGGGTTCGTCGCTGCGTTTCGAGTCGGAAATGGCGATGCTGCTGTCGCTCCTGACCCTCTCGCACATGGTCGGCTCGGTGACGGTGCTGCCCCTGTTGATCCGCCTCACGCGGCCGCACTTCATCATGCGTTGCCACCTCGACGACAGCGCCACGGGCGATGCCGCCAGCCGCGCCGTGCGCGCGCAGGCCTGGTGGCGCGGGTGGCCCGCGAGACAGGCCTGAGGCCGGCCTACCGTCCTTCGGTGCCTATTCTAATTTCGGCGTCGGGCATATACTCCGGAGCCGGTGACGCGACCGCCATTGGGGGGAATCCTACAGGTCGCTACCAGGTCACCATCGTCCCGTCAGTGGAGCGTGAAGCCTCGAGTCCCGGTGTGCCCGGGATGCACGGGCCCTGTTAGCATCCACGCGGGAACGGTCGCGAGGAACGCTGCGTTCCTGGTGTTTTTTGTCGCAGAACTGCAGGAGATGAGTCTATGAGCTCGGTCGTGCCGCCACCGCCGCCACGCATCACACGTGGTCATGCAATCGCGAACTGGATGATGGACCGCAAGTGGTTCTCCTTCGCGATCATCATGATCCCCACCATCGTGCTGGCCATGTACATTCCCAAGATCGAGGTCTTCTCGCGGTTCGCCGACCTCCTGCCCGCCAAGCACGAATACATCGTCAATTACAACCGCATGAAGCAGACCTTCGGCGGCGCGAACGTGGTGACGATGGCGCTGGAGACCACCGATCCGGCGGCCGACGTGTTCACTTTTGACACACTCAAGAAGATCGTCCACATCACCGAGCAGGTCGACCTGATCGGCGGCGTGAACCACTACCAGGTGGCGTCCATCGCCCACCCCAAGATTCGCCGTATCCGCACCACCGCCGGCGGTCTCATCAAGTCCGAGCCGGTGCTGCCCAAGGACCTCCCGACCGAGGCCGAGGCCCTGAAACAGCTGCGTGAAGAATCGTTCAACAACGACATCGTGTACGGCACCTACCTGTCGACCGATGGCCGCGCCGCGCTGCTGGTGGCGGGTTTCGACGAAGAGCGTCTGAACTACGTCGACATCCACACCAAGCTGCAGGCTTTGAAAAAGGAAGTCGAAGCGGACGGCAAGACCCGGCTCTACATCGCCGGCGAGCCGATGCTGAAGGGCTGGATCTACTACTACTCCCACGAGCTGGTACGCATCTTCGCCGTCACCGGCATCGTCATGGTGTTGCTGCTGGCCTTCCACTTCGGTTCGGTGACGGGCGTGGTGGTGCCGACCCTGGGCACAGCGCTGTCGGCCATCTGGGGTCTGGGTTTCGTCGGCTTCATGCACTACAACCTCGACCCGCTGATCCTCGTCGTGCCGATCCTCATCTCGGCGCGAACCGCGTCGCACTGCGTGCAGATGATGGAGCGCTTCTACGATGAAATCCGCGTCGGCCGCGACAAGGAGAGCGCGGTGCGCATCGCCATGGGCGAGCTGATCCTGCCCGCCGGTCTCGGCATCCTGGCCGACGCCATGGCGCTGCTGGTGCTGGCCCTCTCGTCCATGCCGCTGATCGCCAAGCTCGGTTACTACTGCGCGTTCTGGGGTACCTCCAACCTCATCACGGTGGCGGTGCTGGTGCCGCTGATCATGTCGGTGCTGCCGACGCCCAAGGTCACGGTGCAGGAAGAGCACAAGCATCTGCCGTCGCGCATGATGCATGCCATGGGCGTGTTCCTGGTCGGTCCCAAGGCTTCGGCGGTGATCTTTGCCGGCGCCGTGGGCCTCACGGCGTGGTCGTTCTACTACGGCTGGCATGTCGACATCGGCGAAAAGCAGCCGGGCTCGCCGATCCTGTTCCCGGATCAGGAATACAACGTCGCGGCCAAGACCATTGCCGACCATTTCGCCGGCGCCAACCAGCTCAACATCTTCTTCGAGGGCGATGAGCCCCATAAGATGAAGGACCCGAAGGTGGTGGCGGTGATGGAGGAATTCGGCCGCTTCATGGCCAACACCTCCAACTTCGGCGGCACGCGCGACATCCCGCACCTGGTGCGCTCGATCAATCGCCTGTACCACTATGACGATCCGCGCTGGTCGCTGATCCCCGCCACCCAGAAGGACATCGGCAACACCTTGTTCATGTACGAGGCCGGTGCCGCGGTGCCGGGCGTGATTCTCGAGTACATGGACCTTGAAGGCCGCACCGCCAACTTCACGGTGTTCTACAAGGACGCGACCGGCAAGACCGTGTCGGAAGCCATCGCCAAGGCCAAGGAGTTCATCGCCGCCCATCCCATGGAAGGCGTGAAGCCGGCCTTTGCCGGCGGCATCATCGGCACCACGGCGGCGGCCAACGAAGAAACGGAGATCTCCGATCTGAAGATGACCATCACCATCATCACGCTGGTGACGGTCGCCATCATGATCGCCTACCAGTCGATCTTCGCTGGCGTGATGGTGTTCATCCTGTTGATCATCTGCGTGATGACCAACCGGGCGTTCATGACCATTCGCGACATCGGCCTCAACGTCAACACCTTGCCGGTGACCTCGGTGGGTATCGGCGTCGGTGTCGACTACGCGATTTACATGCTCGACCGCTTGAAGGAAGAAATGCGCCATCGCTCGTTGCTGGACGCCATCGTGACCTCGATGCGTACCACCGGCGCCGCGATCCTGTTCACCGCCATGACGGTGCTGGCCGGTATCATCTACTGGATTCCCGGCTCGTCCTTGCGTTTCAACAGCGAAATGGCCTTGCTCCTGTGCTTGCTGCTGACCAGCAACATGATCGGCGCCATCACGCTGATCCCGCTGTGGATCCGCGTGTTCAAGCCGAAGTTCGTGATGGACTCACACATCGACGAGGCCGACACCCTGCGCGACCGCGAACTGGGCGGCTGGCAGGCCGATGCGCTGGCCAAGACTTCGACGCACTGAGCGAAGTCTCAACGCCTGAAATGAAACGGCGCCCCGCGGGGCGCCGTTTTTTTTGCCTCGATTTTGACGAGGCGAAGGGCAGGGAGGCGCGAGCTCAGACCTCTGGCGGCCACGGCGCGTCGATGTCCGACGCCACCAGCAGGGCCGCGCGATCACCGGTAGGTGGATAAATCCACTGGGTGTTGACCATCTGCTTCAAGCCCTTCACCTCGGCCCCGACCTGCGCGACGCTGCGCTCCCAGCCGGTGGTGAACACCGCGCCGAAATCACCGAGGTCGAGGCAGGTGACGTAATCCGGTTGACGGTACTCGCGCACCGGCAGTCCCAGCAGTTCGCGGGCGGCGTTGTAGCCGGCGTGCTTGCCCATCGGCACCGCATGTTGGCAGGACATCAGCGCCACGTGGCTGTCATCGACCTGCGCACGCGCGATGTCGCCAGCCGCGAACACCTTGGGCGTGCCGCGTACGCGCAGTGCGCTGTCGACCACCACGCGTCCCTGGGCGTCATGCTCGGCGCCGATGCCGGCGGCGAGCGGATGGGCGCCAAGACCGGTGGTGATAATGGTGGTGGCGCAGGCGATGCGTTCACCGTTGCTCAAGGTCACGGCATCGGCCTCGATGGCGGTGACGCTGGTGGCGAGGCGCACGTCGACGTTGCAGGCCGCGAGCGCGGCTTCGATGTGCGGGCGCGGCTGGGCGCCGAGATCGGGGCCGATCGCGCTTTCGCGTTCGACGAGCACGATGCGCGCTGCCTTGGCTGCCGCTTCGTCACCCTTGCGGCGCAGGTGATGACGCAGCTCCGCCGCGATTTCGATGCCGGAGAAGCCGCCGCCGATGACCACGAAGGTGAGACGGGCGGGGCTATCGGGCCGGGCAAGTATGCGGTCGATGTGGGCCGACAGGGCCTCGGCGCCAGCGTAGGTGTCGATGTCGAGCGCGTGTTCGGTGGCGCCCGGCACCGGCAGGGCGCGCTGCACGCTGCCGGCCGCCAGCACCAGGCGGTCATAGGCCAGGCTGTAGGCGCCGCCGTTGGCGTCGCGCGCGTCGACCTTGCACGCGGTGGTGTCGATGCTGCTGACCTTGGCCAGGCACAATTCGATGCCGAGCGGCCCGAACAGCGGACGCAGCGGCGCGCGCATCGCGGGCGTGAAGGGTTCGTACAGGCGCGGTCGCACCGTCAGGTGGTCGTCGGGCGCGACCAGGGTGATCGATAGCGGGGTACCGGCGCTGTCCGCTTCGCGGGCCGCGACCAGCGCGGCCCACATGCCGGCGAAGCCGCCGCCGATGATGACGAGTTTCTGCATCACTTCTCTCCTTGGTTGATTCTGCGGGTGGCGGCGGCGCTCCTGGCGCGGCCGCTGCGGCGCGCGTCGAACCACGCGCTCACTTCGCGGGGAAACGCCTTGGGCGCCTTGGCATCGACCCGTGCGGCGAGGTCGGCAAGGGTGTGGGTGGCCAGCACTTTGCGCATTTCGCGCTCGGCCTCGACCATTACGGCGTGGATGCTGCACAGGCCGCGCTGAGCCCAGGCCGGCGGTTCGCCGCCGAACACCGCGCAGCTGCCGCGGATCTCGTTGCACTGGAACAAGGGCTTGTCGCCCTCCAGGGCCTCGACGACATTCAGTACGGAGATGTCGGCCGGCGCGCGCGCCAGGCGGTAGCCGCCGCCGGCGCCTTCCAGCGCCTCGACCAGGCCGGCGCGTTTGAGGGTGGCGAAGAGCTTGGCGACATAGGCCGGCGAGATGCCCTGGAACTCGGCCAGTTCCTGGCTGCTGGCGTGCACATCGGCCGCGCACAGCGGTAGCAGGCAGTGCAGGCCATATTCGACGCTGGTGCTGTAGAGGGCCATATATTTACTCGGACTATTTGAGTCCGAGTAAAACTAACACCATCGTGGTGCGGCTGTCACCCTGTAGGTGCGAATGAATTCGCACACAGATGCAAGGCGGATTGTGCGCTTCGTCTATTGCCAGGGCGAAGTGCGAATGAATTCGCACCTACAATGCCGTCCGGTATTCAGCACAGGAAACTCACCCATGCGACGCATCGTCACCGGCCACGACGCCCAAGGTAAATCCGTGTTCATCGCCGACGGCGAGGCGCCCAATCGCATCACCCTCGATGGCCGGCCGGGTTGGGAATTGAACACCTTGTGGTCGACCAAGGGCACGCCGGGCGTACCCGCCAGCGGCGACCCGTCTTTGCATCTCGACACCTATTTGCCGGCCACACCCGGCACGCGCTTCATCTTTGCCACCTGGCCGGGACGGCAGGACCAGGCGCGCAATGCCGACCCTGAGACCCTGCGCGCCGAGTACAACGCCAAGGTGCCGGGCATGGGCCACGCCCATGAAAAAGACAATCACGGCATGCACACCACCGACACCGTGGATTACGTCGTCATCCTGACGGGGGAGGTGTGGCTGGAGCTGGATGATGGCAAGGAAGTGCTGGTGAAGGCGGGTGACTGCGTGGTGCAGAACGGCACGCGCCATCGCTGGCACAACCGCTCCGATACGCCCTGCACCATGGCGGCGGTGATGCTGGGCGCCGAGCGGCGCAGCTGAGCAGGAGGATACGGTGACCCGTAGGTGCGAATTCATTCGCACATTCAAAGGCGAGCCAGTGCGCCGTCACGGAATGTGCGAATGAATTCGCACCTACAGTCGCAATCTCCGCTCAGGCCGCGGCCTTGTCCGACATCTTGAACGGTTTCCACATCAACAACAGCTTCGGCATCAAGGTCAGCGCGGCCAGGATGGCGATACCGTTGGCGATGGTGGTCAGAAGACCGAACAGGATGCTGGGCGTGAAGTTCGACAGCATCAGGATCGAGAAGCCCGCGCACACCACCAGCGTGGTGTAGAAACCGGCGCGCGCGATATTGCCATGGCAGTGGTACATGGTCGTGAGCCCATCGCCGAAATGATAGAACTCGAGGCGATAGCGGTACACGTAATGAATGCAGTCCTCGACCGCGATGCCCATGGTCAGCGCCGCGACCATGATGGTCATCATGTCGAGCGGGATGCCGGCCCAGCCCATGAAGCCCAGCACCGCGCCGGCCGCCACCATGTTCGGCACGATGCCGATGAAGGCCGCGCGGATGTTGCGGAACAGGAAACACAGCGTCAGGAACACGCCGAGCATGGCGCTGCCGATGGAGGCGATCTGCGAGCTGTACAGGCTCTGCAGCATGTTGTTGTAGAGCACCAACAGGCCGCTGACCTCGAACTGTTCGGGCTTGAGCTTGAGATCCGTTTGCAGACCTTGGTTGATTTTCTGCAGCAGCGCCTGGCGCCGCAGGTCGGGGGTTGAATCGAGGATGCGCAGCGAGATGCGCGCTTCGTCGGCATCGATGTTGATGTAGGGCGTCAAGAGCTCGTCGCGCAGGTTGGCCGGCAGGCGCTTGTAGATGACATTGAGCTCGAAGGGGTCGAACTCGCGGCCCTTGTTGAGATCCTCGGCGACGCGCACGATGGAGGCCAGCGACTGGACCGTACCCACGCCCGGGATGCCGGCCACGTAGTCGTGCACCTTCTTGATGCGCTCTATCTTGTCGGCGGTGAACCAGGTGTCGGATTTCTGTCCGGGCTCGTCACCGAACATCTCGGCATCGAGGTCAGTGCTGCCGGTGCCGGTCTTGACCTCGGTCGACGGAAATTTCAGCACCACTTCCAGCGGCGTGGTGCCGCCCAGGGTTTCATCGACGCGCTTCAAGCCCTGGTAGATCTCGGTGTGCTTGCGGAAGTAGTTGATGAAGCTGTTCTCGACTTCGAGTTTCGAGACGCCGATGGCGCTCATCACCACGATCAGCACCGTCACCGTCATCACACCGAAGCCGTGCTTGTCGGTGACGCGCGCCAGCAACACCGTGAAGCCCGACTGTCCGTCGTCATTCACGCGCGGCTCGCGGTTGGGCAACAGGATCATGAGTGCGGGTATGAGGGTGAACACCACGAAATACACCAGCACCAGCGACAGGCTCATCATCGCGCCGAAATCGGCGATCGGACGGATGTCGGACGACAGCAGCGAGCCGAAGCCGATGATGGAAGTCAGCGAGGTGTACATGCAGGGGCTGGCCATGTCGCGGCACACCTGGCGCACGCGATTGCGATGCGTGAGTTCGGGCCGTTCGCGATACAGCTCGCGATAGCGCACGATGAGGTGGATGTTGATGGAAATGGCGAGGATCAGGGTCAGGGCCAGGAAGTTGGATGAAATGACCGTCAGCTTCCAGCCCACCAGGCCCAGCATGCCGAGGATGCCGACGGTGATGAAGGTGCAATTAAAGACCGGGATCAGCACCCAGCGTAATTCGCGGAAGATGTAGCCGAGCATGCCGATGGCTAGCAGGAACGACGCCGTGCCGAATACCACGATGTCGTTGCGCACGTAGCCGATCATGTCATCGGCAATCATGGCCACGCCGCCGAGGTGCAGTTCCGCAGCGTCGCCGTGGGTGCGCATGATCTCGCGCAGGCGCTCGACGGTGTCGTGGTTGCTGGCGTCGACCGCGTCCTTCTGCTTCTGGTAGCGCGGCTCGATGTCGGCCAGGCGCGCCAGTTCCTCAGCCGAGGCATGGCCCTGGGCACGGCGATACAGCAGCTCGCCGCGCTCGTATTGCAGGTCGGCGAAGTTGTCCGGCGGCGGCTTCAGCGTGATGCGGATGGCGGTGGTCTTGCCGTCGGCGCTGACCACCATGTTGCGATAGAGCGGGCTGTGGGTCAGCTCGTCCATGGCCTTGTCGACGTTCAGATCGGGCGCGTCGACGGTGCGGTAATTGGACACCACCTTCGACAGGCCGCCCACCACGTTCTTGACCAGCGGCACGTCGAGCACCGTGGTCACCGACTCGACCGTCGGCAGCGCTTTCAATTCGCTGCGCAGTGAGCGAATGAGGTCGAGGCTGGCCTTGGACAGCAGCGCGTCCTTGGGCGTGACGGTCATGAAGAGGAAATCGCGTGCTTTGTAGCGCTTGGCGAGATCGCGGAACTGTTTCAGATCCGGGTCGCTTTCCAGCAGCAGCGAATCGGCCGAGGCGTCGAGACGGAATTTCGGCACGCCGGTGGCAACCGCGCCGAGCAGGGTCAGCAACAGCAGCAAGGCCAGCAGCGGTCGCTCGATGACCAGGCCCTCGTAGAAATTCTGGAACAGGCGCTTCATGGCCGGCGGGCGCGTGCGCGAAGGTCGAAGGTGGGCATCAAGGGTAGTCGACGGTAATCAGCTGATTGATGGACGAAAGCGCCACGCGGCCGCGCACGGCGGCGCAATGATAGCACCGCCGTCCGCCGCTGCGGGGCGTCGGGCGGCGCTCGGCAAAGGTCGCCCTGGGGCGCCCGCGGGCGGCAGCGCGGAGGGGTGGCACGGACGTGTCGCGCCCTGGCCGGCAGGCGGTCAGGATGTCGTTTGCATGGCGCGTTTCAACAGCGCGTCCAGCCCCGGATACTCGCGGCGTCGCAGCACCGTGCGCACCGCGCAGTCGCTGAGTTTCTCGTTGCGCGCGAGGCAACGCTGTGCCGCGGCGCTGTCGGTCACGCGCGTGCCGGCCACGATGTCGATGCCGCGCGCGAATACCGCGTCGGGAAAAAAGCCGACGGTCGGGCCGACCAGGGCCACCTCGTCGGCGCCGGCGCAATATTCGAGCATGCCGTCGAAGCTGTCGTTGAGCAGGGTCGCGCCGGTGCAGATGATCTTGTTGCAGCCTTCCAGTACGCGCGGGTCGAGCGAGATCTCGAAGTTGTCCGCCACCATCACCATGTGCGCCTTGCGTTCGACGATGCGGGTCGGAATGCCGAGTTCGCGCGCGCGCCGCGCCAGCGGCGGGAAGTTGCCGATCATGCCGAGCCGGTCGCCGGCTTCGAACGCGAGGCCGCCGAAGGAGTCGGTGGCGAGCGACGGTGAGAAGGCGGCGCGCCGGTACACGAACTCGGTGATGGCGTTGATGGCGGCGATGCCGACCGAGCGGCTGCCGTCGTCGTCGCCGAGCACGTGGCGCGCGAGTTCCAGCGCCGGCCGACCCACCAGGCTGTCGACCAGGAAGCGCGCCGGCATGTCGGCCTGGCTGTCTCCCAACCAGGCGTAGTAGAGGCCGGCGCAGCCGTCGGCCAGCGCCAGCAGGCCGAATTCGGCGTCCTTGTCCGGCGCCGGATGCGGATCGGTGATGAGGGCGCTGGCGACCGGCGGCACGGGCAGCGCGGCGGCGGCGCGCGTGGCGAGGTCATAAAGTTCGGTGCGGATGTTCATGGGCGGTGGTCGGGTCGTGCCTATCGAAAGTGTGATGGCTGCGCTTTGTCGCGGCACCCTATATTAGGGCCGCGTTGCGTCGCTGCAATCGCTGCCCGGCGCGCGCTCGAAATCGAACAATAGTCGTCAAGACAGCTTTAAGGGGAGATGTGCAATGGCCTGGACTCACCGGGTATGGAGCGCCGTCGTGCTGGCCGCCGCGCTGAATGCGCAGGCCGGCGAGAGCGTGGTGGATGACAAGCTGCTGAGCGTGGATGGTGATGGCAGCAACTGGCCCGCCTATGGGCGCAATTTTTCCGAACAGCGCTACAGCCCGCTCGATCAGGTCAACAGCGACACGGTCAAGCGCCTCGGCGTGGAGTGGACACTGGATCTGCCCAACGACCGCTCATTGATTGCGACGCCGCTGGTGGTCGACGGCGTACTGTATTTCACCGGCTCGTTCAGCGTCGCGCGCGCGGTCGATGCCAGGACCGGCAAGCTGTTGTGGGAGTACGATCCGAAGTCCATCGAGCATGCCGGCGATCGGCTGCGCATCATGTGGGATTCCAATCGCGGCCCGGCCTTCTACAAGGGCAAGCTCATCATCTCCACCATCGACGGCCGCCTGGTGGCGCTCGACGCCAAGACCGGCAAGATGCTGTGGGAGACCATGACCATCGATCCGCGTCGCGCTTACTACATCACCGGCGCGCCCAAGGTCTTCAAGGACAAGGTCATCATCGGCAACGGCGGTACCGAGCACGGCGCGGCGCGCGGTTACGTCACCGCCTACGACGTCGAAACCGGCAAGCAGGCCTGGCGTTTCTGGATCGTGCCGGGTAATCCCGCCGACGGCTTCGAGAACAAGGCCATGGAAATGGCGGCCAAGACCTGGACCGGCGAATGGTGGAAGCATGGCGGCGGCGGCAACACCTGGAACGGCATCACTTACGACCCGGATTTCAACACCGTCTACCTCGGCACCGGTAACGGCTCGCCGTGGAACCAGAAAATCCGCAGCCCCGGCGGTGGCGACAACCTGTTCCTGTGTTCGATCGTTGCGCTCGATGCCGACACCGGCGAGTACAAGTGGCATTACCAGACCAATCCCGGCGAAACCTGGGATTACAACTCCAACATGGACATCACGCTGGCCGATCTGAAATACGGCGGACAGACCGTCAAGGCGCTGATGCACGCGCCGAAGAACGGCTTCTTCTACGTCATCAATCGCGCCAACGGTGAGCTGCTGTCGGCCGAGAAGATCGGCAAGGTGACCTGGGCCGAACGCATCGATCTGAAGACCGGCCGGCCGGTGGAAGTGAAGGGCGCGCGCTACGAGGACGGCGAAGAGAAGGTATGGCCGAGCCCGTTCGGCGCGCACAGCTGGCACGCGATGTCCTACAACCCCAACACCGGCCTGGTCTACATTCCCACCATCGAGATGCCGGGCGTGTTCAACGACAAGAGCATCGATCTCAAGAACTGGCAGTCGCCGCATTTTGCCGCCTCGACCGGCGTCAAGTTCGGCGACGAGGACGCACCGGGCGATTACGGCACCGCCTTCCTGCAGGCCTGGGACCCGATCAAGCAGAAGCAGGTGTGGAAGCAGCCCTCGCCGCCGCAGTGGAACGCCGGCACCATGACCACCAAGGGCAACCTGGTGTTCGAAGGCTTCGCCGATGGCAGCTTCAACGCCTTTAATGCCACCACCGGCGAAAAGCTGTGGTCGGTGAATGTCGGCGTGGGCGTGTCGGCGCCGCCGGTGACCTATGCCATCGACGGCAAGCAGTACGTGTCGCTGCTGGCCGGTTGGGGCGGCGCCGGCCTCATCTCTGGCACCCTGGCGGCCCAGCATGGCTGGAAGTACAAGGTCCATCCGCGGCGGCTGCTGACCTTCGCGCTCGACGGCAAGCTGGCGATGCCGAGCTCGCCGCCGCCGGTCAATGCCAAGCCCATGGACGTGCCGGACTTCAAAGTGGACGCGGCGCTCGCGGAGGCGGGCAAGGAACTCTATTCGCACTCCTGCTTCCTGTGTCACGGCGGCGGCGCGGTGTCCGGCGGCTATGCGCCGGATCTGCGCGAGTCGCCGATCGCGGCCTCGCGCGAGGCCTTCAAGCAGGTGGTGGTGGACGGCGTGCGCGTGCCGCAGGGCATGCCGAAGTTCGCCGATTTCGGCGACAAGGAAATCGACAGCCTCATGCACTACGTGCGCGCCATGGCACGCAAGGCGGTCACCGCCAGTCAATGAGCGTGACAGGTCGGGCGTGTCGGCCCCGCTCGACACGCCACCGGCCCTGCCTCCGGGGTGACACGGCCGTGAAACCCATTATCATTGGCGCCGCGCGCGCCAAGCTCTCGGTGCCCGCCGTTCCAATGTGCGAATGAATTCGCACCTACAGTAGAAGGCGGCTGGGGCGCCCATCGTGTAGGTGCGAATTCATTCGCACATTCAATGCCCCTTCGAACTCTCACAGGAACAGCACACGCCCATGGCACAGTACGTATTCCAGATGCACCGGGTCGGCAAGGTCGTGCCGCCCAAGCGCCACATCCTGCGCGACATCTCCCTGTCCTTCTTCCCCGGCGCCAAGATCGGCGTGCTCGGTCTCAATGGTTCGGGCAAATCGACCCTGTTGCGCATCATGGCCGGCGTCGACAAGGACATTGAAGGCGAAGCGACGCCGCTCAAGGGCTTGAAGATCGGCTACCTGCCGCAGGAACCCAATCTCGATGCGGCCAAGACCGTGCGCGGCAACGTCGAGGAGGGCTTGGGCGACACCATCAAGCTGCTCGAGCGCTTCAACGAAGTGAGCATGAAGTTCGCCGAGCCCATGAGCGACGACGAAATGAACGCGCTGTTGGAAGAGCAGGGCGAACTGCAGAACAAGATTGACGCCGTCGGTGGCTGGGAAGTCGAGCGCAAGCTCGAAATCGCCGGCGACGCGCTGCGCCTGCCGCCATGGGACGCCGACGTCACCAAGCTGTCGGGCGGTGAGCGGCGGCGCGTGGCGCTGTGCCGCCTGCTGTTGTCCGAGCCCGAGATGCTGTTGCTCGACGAGCCCACCAACCATCTCGACGCCGAGTCGGTGGCGTGGCTGGAACGTTACCTCGAAAGCTACGCCGGCACGGTGGTGGCGGTGACCCACGATCGCTACTTCCTCGACAACGTCGCGGGCTGGATCCTGGAACTCGATCGCGGCCACGGCATTCCCTGGGAAGGCAATTACTCCTCGTGGCTGGAGCAGAAGGAGGCGCGCCTCAAGCAGGAAGAACGCGAACAGGCCGCGCACAAGAAGACCATCGCCGCGGAACTGGAATGGGTGCGCAGCAACGCCAAGGGCCGCCAGGCCAAGAGTCGCGCGCGCCTCGCGCGTTTCGAGGAACTACAGTCCAAGGAATTCCAGGCCCGCAACGAAACCAACGAGATCTACATCCCGCCGGGCCCGCGTCTCGGTGACGTGGTCATCGAAGCGACGGATCTCAAGAAGTCCTTCGGCGATCGGCTGCTGTTCGAAGGCCTGTCGTTCAACCTGCCGCCGGGCGGCATCGTCGGCGTGATCGGCGCCAACGGCGCCGGCAAGTCGACCTTGTTCAAGATGATGACGGGCCAGGAGCACCCGACGCCGGCAGCATCCGCATCGGCGACACGGTCAAGTTCGCCTACGTCGACCAGAGCCGCGACACGCTCAACGACAAGAACACCGTGTGGCAGGAGATCTCGGGCGGCCAGGACATCCTGCGTATCGAGGACTACGAAGTGCAGTCACGCTCCTACTGCGGACGCTTCAACTTCAAGGGCGGCGACCAGCAGAAACACATCGGGCAATTGTCCGGCGGTGAGCGCAATCGCGTGCACCTGGCCAAGACCTTGTTGTCCGGCGGCAACGTGCTGCTGCTCGACGAACCGACCAACGATCTCGACATCGAGACCCTGCGCGCGCTGGAAGAGGCCCTGCTGAGCTTCCCCGGCTGCGCGGTGGTGATCTCCCACGATCGCTGGTTCCTCGACCGCATCGCCACCCACATCATGGCCTTCGAAGGCGATTCACACGTGGAGTGGTTCCCGGGCAATTACGCCGACTACGAAGCCGATCGTCGCCGCCGTCTGGGTGACGACGCCGATAAGCCGCATCGCATCAAGTTCAAGCCGGTGACGCCGCTGAACGGCACGCTGTAGGTGCGACTTCAGTCGCAAAAGCACACTTGGGTCAGACCTGGAAACGCCGGACTTCGGCCTTCATGTGCGCCGGCTTCAGTCGGACCTACGGCGGGCCGCGCGGTGGCGCGTCTACGCATCCTTGCCGCCCGGCGTGTGCACGCCGGGCAGCGGCGGCACCGGCTGCGGCGGCGTTTCGGCATCATCCTCGTGCACGTCGATGATGCCGCGGCCGGCGAAGCTGTGGCTGCGGCTGTAGAAGAAATACACGAACAATCCCACCACGCCCCACGCCACGAACATCATCTGGGTGTCGTAACCGAGAGAGAAGAACAGGTACACGCAGCCGACGATGGCGAGCGGCGCGGTTACCTTGATGGCGGGTGTGCGGAACGGGCGATGACGATGCGGGTCGGTGCGGCGCAGGACCAGCACCGCGATCGACACGGCGGCGAACGCGAACAAGGTGCCGCTGTTGGACACGTCGGCCAGCTTGCCGACCGGAAAGAAGCCGGCGAACAGCGCGACGAACACGCCGGTCAGCACCGTGATGACGTGCGGCGTGTGGTAGCGCGGGTGCACGGCCGAGAACATCTGCGGCAACAGGCCGTCGCGGCTCATGACGAAGAAAATGCGGGTCTGGCCGAACATCATCATGAGGATCACCGAGGGCAGGGCAAGGCCGGCGGCGAGGCCGATGAGATTGCCGACCTGCGGCCAGCCGATGCTGCGCAAGGTCCAGGCCAGCGCTTCCTTGGAACACACCACCGCGTTGTCGCCGAGCGCCGCGCACTGGTGCGCGAGGGCGATGCTGCCCGGTGACAGCACTTCGCCCTCGGGGCCGGCCACCGGCTGCGCGCCGACGCTGCCGATCACGCCCACCGCCACCAGCAGGTAGAACACCGTGCAGATGGCCAGCGAGCCGATGAGCCCGATGGGCATGTTGCGCTGAGGGTGCTCGGTTTCCTCGGCCGCGGTCGATACCGCGTCGAAGCCGACGTAGGCGAAGAAGATCGAGGCCGCCGCCGCCGAGATGCCGCCGAAGCCGAGCGGCGCGAACGGCGTGAAATGATCCATGTGCACGACTGGGATGGCGAGCGCGATGAACACCGCGAGCGCGGTGACCTTGACGCCCACCAGCACCGCGTTGACCGCCGCGCTTTCGCGCGTGCCTATGACCAGCAGCCAGGTGACGAGGCCGGCGATGCCCATGGCCGGCAGGTTGATCAGGCCGCCATCGTAGGGACCGCGCACCAGCGCCTGTGGAATGTCGATATGCAAGGCATTCTGCACGAGGCCGACCACATAGCCTGACCAGCCCACCGACACCGCGCCGGCCGCCACCGCGTATTCGAGGATCAGCGCCCAGCCCACCATCCAGGCGATGAGCTCGCCCATTACCGCGTAGCTGTAGGTGTAGGCTGAGCCCGACACCGGCACCATGGCCGCCATCTCGGCGTAGCACAGGGCCGCCACCGCGCACACCACGCCGGCGATGACGAAGCTCGCCATCATGCCGGGGCCGGCCTTCTGCGCGGCCTCGGCGGTCAACACGAAGATGCCCGTGCCGATCACCGCGCCGATACCGAGCATGGTCAATTGAAAGGCGCCGAGTGAGCGATGCAGGGCTTTCCTTTCCGCCGTCGCGAGGATGGCGTCGAGGGATTTCACGCGGCCGAAGATCATCACTGCTGCCTTCCGGTGTTGGGGCGCGGCATGGCCGCACGGGTTGTGGGATTAACCGTCAGCCTATCGGCTAAATCAAAAGGCGCAAGGGGCGCGGGCCGCGCCCGCCGTCAATGCAGCATCAGCGCGAGATAGCCAACGTAGAGCAGCGCGCTGACCGCCACGTGCCACACGCGAATGGTGCCGCGATGCGCGTGCACCGCCAGCCACAGTCCGGCCACCAGCGTGGTGAGGACGCCGCCCATGATCTCGGCATTGGGACGCCACGGTGTGATGGTGAGGCCCAGGGCCGGCAGCAGGCTGCCTTGAAAGACCATCGCGCCGGTGATGTTGCCGAACGCGAGGGTGTCCTTGCCGCGCCGGATCCACAGGATGCTGTTGACCTTCTCCGGCAGCTCGGTGGCGACCGGCACCAGCAGCAGCGACAGCATCAGTGGCGACACGCCGAGCAGGGTCGATGCGTGCTGGATGCCGTGCACGAAACCCTTGGCCCCGAACACCAGCAGCGCGAGGCCGAGCACGGCCTGCACGGCCGCCAGTGCGATGTGGTCCGGCAGGCCGAGGCGCGCCAGGAATAACTGCGAATGGGCCACCGTGCCGTGACCGTCCTCGACCAGTTGCGCGGAGGCGCGCAGGGTCAGCAGGACGTAGATGAAATAGATGCCGACCAGCAGTACCGCGGCGCCGACGCGCCATAGCGCGGCATCGGCCGGCAGGTAGAGGCTGGCGCTGGCGATGGCGAAGGCCAGCAGGAAGAACCATACGTCGCGTTTCAGGCCGACGCGCTCCGGCCGCAGCGCGCCCGACCAGCCGCGCCTGGACAGCACCGACAAGGCCATCAACGCCAGGCTCAGGGTCGACAGCATGAGCGGCGCGCCGAGAATCGCACCGACGCCGACCTCCATGTTGACCGACTTGTCCTCGCCGCCGGCCAGCACCGCGACCAGCGGCACGATGCTTTCCGGCATGGCGGTGCCGACCGCCGCGAAGATCGAGCCCGTCACGCCTTCGGAAATGCCGAGTTGTTCGCCGAGGTGCTCGAGCGCGTTGGTGAAGATTTCCGCCGCCGCCAGGATCAGCAGCAGCATCACGATGATTTCAAACCAGACCGGCATGCGTCGATTCCACGACAGGGCGATACGCTGCGCGTATCGCGGCTTGATGAGCTTGTGCGTTTGCGATGACGCATGGGTTGCGCGCACCTGCGTGGGGCGCACGGCAGGCATCTTAGTGAATTCCCGAGCGCCGGCAAGGCTTGCGCGTCGAATTGCCCGCCATGGGCCTTCGGTGTAGGCTCCGCGCCTCGTCCAACCCCGCCCACCGCCGCCACCGGAGGCGTGCCCGATGTCCCACTCCTTGCCGCGCGTGACACCATGAGTGCCGAAGCCTGGCTGACCTTGGCGGTCGTCGTTGCGATCTTCGGCAGCCTGGCCCTGACCCAGCTCGCCACCGACCTGGTGATGCTGGCAGGGCTCACGACCCTGCTCGTCGGCGGCGTGTTGACGCCGCGCGAAGCGCTGGCCGGTTTTGCCAATGAAGGCGTGATGACGGTCGGCATCCTGTACGTGGTGGTGGCGGGCCTGCGCGATACCGGCGCGATGTCGGCGCTGGCCCAGGAATGGTTCGGCAAGCCGCGCACCGTGGCCGCCGCGCAACTGCGCATGATGCTGCCGGTCGCGGCGATTTCGGCCTTCATGAACAATACGCCGTTGGTGGCGGCGATGTTACCGGCGGTGTCCGACTGGGGCAGACGCCTGCGCATTCCGCTGTCGCAACTGCTGCTGCCCTTGAGCTACGCGGCGATCCTCGGCGGCCTGTGCACCCTCATCGGCACCAGCACCAACGTCATCGTGGCGGGCCTCATGCGCGACGCGGTCGCCAAGGGCGAGGTAGACAGCGGCCTGTCATTCTTCACCCTCACGCCGATAGGCCTGGCCTGCGCGGTGACGGGTCTCGCCTACATCGTGCTGACCACGCGCTGGCTGCTGCCGCTGCGCGGCTCGCCGCTGCGCGACGCCAGCGACCCGCGTGCCTACACGGTCGAGATGCTGGTCATGGCCGACGGCCCGATCGCCGGGCGCAGCATCGAGGAAGCGGGGCTGCGCCACCTGCCCGGCACCTACCTCGCCGAAGTCGATCGCGACGGCCAGGTGATGGCGGCGGTCGGTTCGAATTTTCGCCTGCTCGGCAATGATCGCCTGGTGTTCGTGGGGGTGGTCGACTCGGTGCTGGACCTTACGAAGATGCGCGGCCTGGCGCCGGCCACCGACCAGTTGTTCAAGCTCGACGGTTCGCGCACCGATCGCATGCTGATCGAGGCCGTGGTGTCGCACCAGTCGCCGCTGCTCGGCAAGAGCATTCGCGAGGGGCGCTTCCGCACCCAGTACAACGCGGTCGTGATCGGCGTGGCGCGTGGCGGTGAACGCCTCTACCAGAAACTCGGCGACGTGGTGCTGGAAACCGGCGACACGCTGCTGCTCGAGGCGCGTCCGGCGTTTCTCCAGCAACAGCGTAACGCGCGCGATTTTTACCTGGTCAGCGGCATCGAGGATTCCACGCCCCTGTCACGGGAAAAGGCACCGCTGGCGCTCGCCATCCTGGTGGCGATGGTGGCGGCGGCCACCGTGTTCGAACAGCATCCGTGGTTCATTGCGCGCGGCTACAGCATGTTGCATGCGGGTCTCCTGGCCTCGTTCGCGATGCTGATCTCGGGGTGCTGCAAGGCCGAGTCGGCGCGGCGCACCATCGACTGGCCGGTGCTGATCGTGATTGCCGCGACCATCGGCATCGGCACCGCCTTGCACAACACCGGTCTCGCGGCGGCGGCGGCCGAGCTGGTCGCGGGCTTCAGCGCCGCGTCGCCGTGGCTGGCGCTCGCGACGGTCTATATTGCTACCATGCTTGCCACCGAACTGCTCAGCAACAATACCGCCGCGGTCTTGATGTTCCCGATTGCCGTGGCGTCGGCCGAGGCCTTGCACGTGTCGCACATGCCGTTCGTGGTGGCCATGACCATCGCCGCGTCCTGCGGCTTCGCCACGCCGCTCGGCTACCAGACTCACATGATGGTGTTCGGTCCGGGCGGTTATCGCTTCGCGGATTTCCTGCGCTTTGGCATTCCCCTCAACCTGGTGGTGGCCGCCACCACCGTGCTGTTGACGCCGTGGGTGTTCCCTTTCCAGCCCTGAGCGCGGCGCGGCCGTGACGGCCGACGGCGCCCAGCGCGTCACCTCGGTGCGGCTGCTGGCGGCGCTCGGCGTGGTGTTCGGCGACATTGGCACGAGCCCCCTGTACGCGCTGCGCGAATGCTTTCTCAACAGCCACCATCCGCTGGCGGTGACCGAAGCCAATGTGCTCGGCGTGCTGTCGCTCATCACCTGGGCGCTGATCCTGGTCATTTCCATCGAGTACATGGCGGTGCTGATGCGCGCCGACAATCGCGGCGAAGGCGGCATCCTGGCCTTGACCGCCCTCATCGGACGCAAGCTCGGGCAGGGCGGCGCCTATCCCAAGCTCGCCATCGCGCTCGGTGTACTCGGCGCGACCTTGATGTTCGCCGACAGCATGATCACGCCGGCCATTTCGGTGTTGAGCGCGCTGGAGGGGCTGGCCTTCGCCAACGCGCGCCTGCGGCCGCTGGTGGTGCCGCTGGCGCTGCTCGTCATCACTTCGCTTTACATGATTCAACACCACGGTACGGCGCGCATCGGACGCGTGTTCGGGCCGGTGATGCTGGTGTGGTTCGCGACCTTGGCGGTCAGCGGCGCGGTGTCGGTGGCCGGCAATCCCGGCGTGCTGGCGGCCATCAATCCGGTCCACGCGCTGCGTTTCTTTCTCGACAACGGCCTGCTGGGATTTTTCGTGATGGGCGCGGTGTTCCTGGTGGTGACCGGCGGCGAAGCGCTGTACGCCGACATGGGGCATTTCGGACCGCAGCCCATTCGCCATGCCTGGTTCGGCGTGGTGCTGCCCGCGCTGTTGCTGAATTACTACGGCCAGGGCGCCTTGCTGCTGCGCGACCAGCAGCATCTCCACCAGCTGTTCTTCGCGCTGATGCCGGCGGTCGCGGTGCCGGTGGTGGTGGTGCTGGCGGCCTGCGCGACCGTCATCGCTTCTCAGGCAGTGATCTCGGGTGCCTTCACCATCGCGCGTGCCATCATCCAGCTCGGCTACAGTCCGCGCCTCGCGATCCGGTCGACTTCCGCCGACAGTGCCGGCCAGATCTATGTGCCGGTGGTGAACTGGCTGTTCCTGCTCGGCACTGCCGGCCTGGTGCTGGGCTTTCGCAACTCGAGCAACCTCGCCGCCGCCTACGGTGTGGCGGTCGCCACCACCATGCTCGCGACCACCGTGCTGTTGCTGGCCTACGCGCACGTCACCACCGGCTTCAGCAAACGCGTGGTGCTGCTGTGCGGCCTGCCGTTCCTGTGCATCGACGTGACGTTCTTCAGCGCCAACCTCGTCAAGGTGCCGGCCGGCGGCTGGCTGCCCTTGCTGTTCGCGCTGGTGCTGTGCCTGCTCATCGCCGCCTGGCGCACGGGGCGCAACGAACTGTCGGTACGGCGCAACGCCGAGCGCATGCCTGAAGATCTCTTCATGACCAGCATCGGCATCGAACCGCCGGTGCGGGTGCCGGGCGTGGCCATCTATCTATCCGCCGCGACACGCGGTATTCCGCGCGCGCTGTTGCACAACCTCAAGCACAACAAGGTGCTGCACGAGCACGTGTTGCTGGTGACGGTCGAGACCCAGCGCACGCCGATGGTGGCGCCCGACCAGCGCGGCACGCGCCTGGCGCTGGAGCACGGCATCTCGCGCGTGAAAATGGCTTACGGTTTCATGGAGCAGCCGGACCTGCCGCAGGACCTGCCGCGGGTGCTGGGCGACAGCCTGACGCTGGATGCCATGAACACCACGTATTTTCTCGGCCACGAGACGGTGCGGGTGAATGCCGATGCGCCGCTCGTGCAACGCGTGCGGCGCCACCTGTTCGCGGCGATGCTGCGGGATGAAACCAGCGCCGCCGATTACTTCGGCCTGCCGCCCAACCAGGTGGTCGAGATCGGCGCGCAGGTGGTGCTGTAGGGCTGAGCGTCGCGTCGCGCCCCGCGCGGCGTCAGGGCTTGGCCTTGGTCGCGGTATTGGCCTTGAGCTTGGCCGGCGACTTGGCGGCGGGCGCTGCCAGTGCGGCGGCAGCCGCCACGGCATCAGCGGCGGCGGCGCCGGCTGAGGGCGCGACGCCGGTTGATTTCCTGGCCGGCTCGGCGGCCTCGGGCTGTGGCGCTGCGGCCTCGGTCGATGCGGTCGCTGCCGTGTCGTGTCGGCGGCCGGCGTCGCCACGGCGTCGGTCGCTTCCCGCGGCGCTTCAACGGCCGGCGCGGCGGCATCGCCAGCCGCGGCGGACGCGTCGCCGGTGTTCGTGGGTGCGCCCTCGGCGCCATCCATGTTCACCGACTTGCCGAAATCGCCACGCAACACCACGATGCTGATGCGGCGATTGATCGGCGCCTGGGGCTGACTGGGGTCCAGCAGGTCGGACGAACCCAAGCCCACCACGCGCCCCACTTTCTCTTCCGGCAGGCCGCCGTTCAGCAGTTCGCGGCGCGCGGCATTGGCGCGATCGGCGGACAGTTCCCAGTTGCCGTAGTCGCCGTCGTAGGCATAGGGCGTGGCATCGGTGTGCCCCGAGATGGAAACGCGGTTCGGCGCTTCGCTGATGACTTTCACGATCTCGTGCAGGATGTCGGCGGTATAGCTTTTGAGGTGCGCGCTGCCCTGGTCGAACATCGCGCGGTTTTCCTTGTCGACGATCTGGATGCGCAGTCCTTCCGGCGTGATGTCGAACAGCACCTGGTCGGCGTAGTCCTTGAGACCCTTGCCGGCATCGACCACCGCTTTCAGCTCGTCCATCATCTTGATCATGCGCGCGCGGTCGAGCTTGTCGGCATCCTCGACTTCCGCGGGCCCGTTGTTGGTGGTGTTGTCCTTGTTGGACGACTGCGAGGTGAAGGGATTCTCGCCGCGACCGGACAGGATGCCGTCGCCGCCGTTCAGGGCCGGATTGCCGGCGCCGTTGCCGGAAAAGCCGGTAGTCGCCAATGGGTCGTTGAAATAGGACGAGATCGCGGCGCGCTGCTCGACGGTGGTGGAAGACATCAGCCACATCAGCATGAAGAACGCCATCATGGCGGTCACGAAGTCGGCGAACGCGACTTTCCACGCGCCGCCATGGTGACCGTGGCCACCCTTCTTGATCTTCTTGATGATGATCGGGGCGGCGCCCTGGTTCGCTGCCATGTCCTGCGCTCCGCCCTTACTTGCCCTTCACGCGGTTTTCGAGCTCCATGAAGGACGGCCGGTCGACACCGCCGATGGCCTTGCGTCCGAACTCGACGGCGATCTGCGGTGCGTAGCCCTGGGCCGAGGCGACCAGGGTGTTCTTGATGGCGAGGAACAGCGCCGCTTCGTCCGCCGCCTGGTGTTCGAGCGCGGTCGCCATCGGGCCGACGAAACCATAGGCGAGCAGAATGCCGAGGAAGGTGCCGACCAGTGCCGCCGCGACGTGATGGCCAAGCTCGGCGGGCGGGCCGCCGATGGCGCCCATGGTGATGACGATACCGAGCACCGCCGCGACGATACCGAAGCCCGGCAGACCGTCGGAGACCCGCGTCAGCGCCGCCGACGGCTTGTGACCTTCCTGGTGATGGGTCTCGAGTTCGACGTCGATGAGCGCGTCGAGCTCGTAGGGGCTGGTGATGCTGCCGGCCGCCAGCAGGCGCAGGTAGTCGGTGATGAATTCGACGAGGTGATGATCGGCGAGCAGGGTCGGGTACTTGCCGAAGATTTCCGAGGACTCGGGTTTGTCGACATCACCTTCCAGCGCCATCATGCCTTGCTTGCGGGCCTTGACCAGCAGGTCGTAGAGCAGGGCGAGGGTGTCCATGTAGAACTCTTTCTTGTACTTCGAACCCTTCAACAGCTTCGGGATCGAGCCAAAGGTTTGCTTGACGACCTTGCCGGGATTGGAGATCACGAAGGCGCCAAGCGCGGCGCCGCCGATGACCAGCAATTCGTAGGGCTGCCACAACGCCGCGAGTTCGCCGTGGGACAGAACGAAGCCGCCGGCCACGCAGCCGAGGACGAGGACGATGCCGATGATCAGTGACATGAGCGCGATTTCGACCGGTTGAACGGAACAATCCGGAAGGTCTTAGCGGCAAGCGGTGCGGGCGGCTTGAGGCGCGCAAAGCGGCGCGGGACCAGTACAATCGGCCGGCACCAGCCGAAAACCGACAGCGCCAGCCAGGGGAGCACGATGGACAGATCCGCTTTTTACGCCCATGCCCGCGACGATGTACGCGGTCCCTTGCACGGCATCACGGTGGTCGAGGCCACCACCACCTGGGCGGGGCCGATGGCGGCCTGCCTACTGGCGGATTTCGGCGCGACGGTGATCAAGGTTGAGCACCCGCAGGGCGAGGTGGCACGCATGCTGCCGCCCTACCTGCCGGATTCGAAGCTGACGGTCGCCCATGAGACCGTCAATCGCAACAAGCAGAACGTGTCGCTGGACCTGCGCCTGGCCGAGGGCCGCGACATCTTCCTCAAGCTGTGCGCCCGCGCCGACATCGTCGTGGAGAACTTCAAGCCCGGCACGCTGGCCGGCTGGGGCGTCGGTTACGCCGACGTGGCGGCGGTCAAGCACGACATCATCTACGTGTCGGTGAGCGGCTTTGGCCAGTTCGGGCCATTTTCCGAGCGGCCGGCCTACGACCCCATCGCGCAGAATTTCAGCGGCTGGACCTCGCTCAACGGCGACCCGCAGGGCGGCCCGACCAAGGCCCCGACCTTCCTCGGTGATGACCTGGCCGGCATGCACGGCGCGCTCGGCGCGCTGGCCGCGCTCCAGCATCGCCAGCGTACCGGCGAGGGCCAGCACGTCGACGTGGCGCTGCTCGACGGTCTCATCTTCCAGAGCAACGGCAACCTGACCTCGGGCGCGCTGGGCATCCCGCTCGAGCGCTACGGCAACCAGTTCTCATTGGCGGCGCCGGTGAACGTCTATGCGTGCCGCGATGGCAGCATCTATGGCGGCGTGTTGCTCGACAGCCATTGGCGCAGCCTGTGCGCGCTGCTGGAGCGTCCCGACCTGGCCACGCTGCGCAACGCCGATCGCATCGCGCGCCGTGACGAGCTCGATGCCTTGATGGCCGACTGGTGCCGCCGCTTTCCGGCCGATGACGTGGTGGACAAGCTGGCCGCCGTCGGCGTCACCGCCACGCGCGTCAACACCTATGCCGAGGCGGCGCGCCATCCGCAGGTGGCGGCGCGGGACATGTTGCAGACCACGCGTTTGTCCGACGGCAGCGAGGTGCCCTTGACCGGCCCGGCGGCCAAGTTCTCACGCACGCCGACCGCCATCCGCGAAGCGGCGCCCACGCTCGGACAGGACAACGCGCGAATTTATGGCGAGCTCGGCCTCGGCGCCGACGATCTCGAGCGCCTGCGCAAGGCGGGCGTAATCTGACAGGCGGCGGCGCGCCTTACATCGCGAAGTGTATGAGGTCGGGGTCGTCTTCGGCCGCTTCATCGCCGAGGGCAATGGTGCCGGCGCCGTGCAGCAGCATCGAGGCCTTGTGCAGCCTGGCGCGGCGTCCGTCGAGGAAGTGCAGGTAGGTGCCGTTGGAACTGTCGTCGACGAGGTGGTATTCACCGTCCTTGAACTCGATGCGGGCGTGAAAGCGCGACACGCGCTCGCGGCGCATGCGCAGATCGCAGTCGCTGACGCGGCCCAGGGTGAATGGGCCGACGTGGGTGGCCAGGTCCCAGTTCAAGCCGCGCCACGCGAGCTTGAGCTGCGGCGGACGCTTGAACAGGTTCTTCAGGCGCCCGCTGGTGGCGAGCCGCGTTTCGGTGGTTTCCTCGATGCTGTCCTTCTTGTGCTTTTCCCATTCCAGGCGACGTCGTAGCTGATCGCGCACATCGGTCGACACCTCGTGGCGCAGGAAGGAATTCGGCGCGCGGGTCACGAACTTCAACAGCTCTTCGCACCACGGCTCGGTGACATCGGCCGGATTGAAAAACTGGCGACGCTCCACCAGTTCATCGTAATTGCGCGTCACGAGTTGCACGGCCGCATGTTCGACATCGATGCTGAACTGCAGGCTGGTCGGCACCGGGCCCTCGATGGTGACCAGGGCTTTCTGATTGGCGCCGCGCGTATCCGTGACGCGCAGCACCTTGAGCGCCAGATCCTGGCGCCGCAGGCGATCGACCCAGGTGGTGGGCGAGGTGCCGGCGGTGGTCATTTCCAGGGGCCGCACCTTGGCGAGCTTGAGCGTGCAGCGCAGGGTCACGGTGCTGGGGGGCGTGCCTTCGGCGCTGACTGAATAATTGCCCTGCTGGAATCCGGCCACGTCGCCGATGCCGGGGATCTTGAGCGTCACCGGCGTTTCGTCGCCGAGGATGTTCAGCTGCTTGACCAATTCCGAAAGGTTGGCGTGGATGCGGAACAGCGCCGGCAAGGCTACCGCGCGAAGGGCGTCGGCGCGCGCGTCATCGTCGACATTCGAACTGCGCTGGGCTTCTTTTTCCGCCGCGCGCTTCTTGAGTTCGTCCAGCAATCCCATCCGCTGCCCCTGTTGCCGCCTCGGCCTTGGTGATGAAGCGCCCGTCCTCGCGACCTCGGTATTGCTTCATCTTAGCATCGTGTTCGCCGGTAATTCACCGCCATACAACGACATTGCAACAACAATTCACGTAGTGCTTGAGGCTGGGACAGTGCTGGCCCGGCTAGCTTGGCGCGGAGACCGGCGGCGCGAACGTCGCGCATGATCGAGTGAGGGGAGAGGAGGGGCAGGGAGGAGAGTGGACCCCACGCCCGGGGGCGTGGGGTTGCCGACCCTGCCACGGCCTTGCGCCGTGGCAGGCAACGCAGCGCTCAGGCGACGGCGGTCTCGTCGACCTTGTCCATGAACTGCGACAAGTCCACGCTTTCGCCGACCAACAGGTCGGTGCGACGCAGGAAGTTCGGGTTCACGAACCATACTTCCAGCGGTAGCACGACCAGCGACAGCACCATGTTGATCAGCATGATGGCGACCAGCAGCACGCCCATGTCGGCCATGAACTTCAGATCCGACAGGAAGTACCAGGGCATGATGGCCAGCAGCATGATGGACGCGGTGAACATGATCGCCTTACCGGTGGTGGTCAGGGACGCGAAGATGGCTTTCTTCAAGTCCTGTTCCTGGGCGATGTATTCCTCGCAGATACGTGACAACAGGTAGATGCCGTAGTCGATACCGACGCCGACGCCCATCACCGCCACGATCGCGGCGTTGATGTCGAGGCCGATGCCGAGCACGTGCATCGCCGCCATCAGCATGAAGTTCGACAGGTTCACCGGCACCAGCAGCAGGAACGCCGCCACGACCGAGCGGTAGGCGTACCAGGCGAGGAAGAACACGCCGATGTTCACGCAGCCCAGGATCAGCCAGTGGTACTTGTGCACCACGTTGTTCATGGCCTGCTGCAGCGCGATCACGCCGGTGGCGATACGCACCTTGAACTCCGGATGGTCGAGGCCGACCTTCGCGCCTGCCGCGAAAGCGGACGCGAGCGCCGAGTCCACGGTCTCCTGCTTGTTGTCGCGGAACCACGCCGAGACCGTCGAATTCTGGAATTCGAAGTCGGCGACGTGGCTGAAGTTGATGGCGTTGGAACCCATCAGCGCCGCGAAGCCGGCCGCCGAAATGGCTTCGTCGGTCGGGTCAAGCGGCATCCACTTGGGGTTACCGCCGGCGAACAGCCGGTTGATGTCGCGCATGTAGTCCGAGAACGACAGCGTCGCGCGCGGCGGCAGGTTCGGATCGGCCTCCAGCGTGCGCTGCAGTTCGGTCGCCACCTTCACCACTTCCGGCGTATTCACCACGCGGTGATCGTTCTTGCGGCTCTTCGCCTCGAGCACGATTTCCAGCGTGTTGGTGCCGGGGAAGTGCGCATTGATGGCGCGCGTGCCGGTGTTGAACTCCGAATCATTCCACAGCAGGTTGGTGCCCTCGACCGGGTTGCCGACCTTGATCTGCGAGGTCAGGTAGATGGAGATGATGGCGGCCACGACCACCACCACGGCCGTGCCCCGCGCCGCGTTGCCGTAGGTGATATGCGCGATGCCCTCGAGCAGCTTGGTCTGCCAGCGATGGAAGGCCGATTCCTTGTCTTCGCCGCCGACGATTTCTTCCAGGTTCTTCGGCGCCGGCAGGTAGGACAGCAGGATCGAGGCCAGGAACACGCCGGTCGGGATGATCCAGAACGCCCACCAACCGCAGAAGATCGAATGGTTGATCATGGTCGTGATCGGCGCGATGGCGATGAAGATGATGCCGAACACGTCGGTGAAGATGCCGAGAATCGAGGGCGCCATCATGATGCCCATGGTGATTTCCGCGGCCAGCACCTTGTCCTTCACATGGTGCAGGATTTCGTAGTAGCGCTCGGTGTACTGGATGCAGTGCGAAATCGAGCGCGCCACCAGCAGCAAGGGCACGATCATCAGCAGCGGTTCAATCGGACGCTCATACCAGCCGATGGTGCCGAAGCCCCAGATACCGGCGACCGCCGCGCTCACCAGCGGCATCACGGTGCCGGCGATGTTGCCCATGTAGAACACCAGCAACAGCAGCATCACGCCGATGGTGGCGGCGAAGATCTTGTAGGTCTGGTGCTGCAGCTTGTACACCCAGCCGGTCAGCGCGGGCTGGCCGACGAGATGGATATCGTGGTTGGCGTCGCGGTTCTTTTCGACCAGGTCCTGCACGTACTTGAACGACGCGCCGTAGTCGATGCTGTCGAGGAAGGCGGCGTTGAGCAGGGTCGCGGTGCTGTCACCCGAAATGTAGAAGGTCTGCGCGCCGGACGAGATGTTGACGCGGCGGCGGAACTCCGCGATTTCCTCCTCCGTCTTCGGCGCATGGGCCTCCATCAGCGGCTTGGTGTCGATACCATCGCGGGTTGCTTCCGCGTAGCGCATCTTTTCCGTCGCGATCGAGATGATCTGGTCATGGTCGATGCTCGGCGCCAAGTCGATGTCGCGAGTCATCTGGTAGACCTTGCCCAGCGTCTCGGGATTGTAGATGTCGCCATTCTTGTTCTTGATCATGATCGTCATCGTCAACGGATTACCGAAGTTGCGATGCGCGAAGAAGACCTTGACGAATTCCTCGTTGGTCGGCAGGAAGTCGTTGTAGATGGTGCGAATTTCGACTTTCGGAAACTGGCTCATGAAGGCCAGCGTCACGATAATGAAGGCCATGCCCACGCCGAAGCGATGGGTCATGATCCATTTGGCGATTCGGAATCTCATGGAATGAAACTCTCCCGATGGTAGTGATTATCTAATGTGATGTGATGACGCCAGTCGCCAGGCGCCCCACCATCCTTCTCGACCGACCATTCACTCGACGGCTGCGCCGCCTTCCCCGAATGGCCTGCCGAGTGCCGGCGCGCAATCTGCCTTGTGAGCGAATGCGCGCCGCGCGCGGCGGCGGAGTCAACCTGCTTCAGGCGAGCCTCGTTCAACCCGCCAGCGTCTGCTGAATGGTCAGTTTCCCAAGCTGAGACATGTGGACTTCGTCGGGGCCATCCGCCAGACGCACCGAACGCGCGTAGGAGAATATTTCCGGAAGCACAGTATCCTGGCATACACCCATGCCGCCATGGGCCTGCATCGCCCGGTCGGCGATGGTCTGGCACATCTGCGGCACGATGATTTTTATCATCGCGATGGCATCCTTGGCCACCTTGTTGCCTTCCCGATCGAGACGATCGGCGGCCCACAGCGTGAGCAGGCGAGCCTGCTCGACTTCACAACGCGATTTCGCGATGTCTTGCCGGATGCTTGACTGCTCCGACAATTTCTTGCCGAAAGCCACGCGGCTCTCGACGCGTGCGCACATGATGTCGAGGGCGCGCTGGGCGCAGCCGATCAGGCGCATGCAATGGTGGATACGGCCCGGCCCGAGCCGGCCCTGCGCGATTTCGAAGCCGCGGCCTTCGCCGAGCAAGAGGTTCGCCACCGGCACGCGCATATTGGTCATGCGCACTTCGCCGTGACCGTGGGGCGAGTGCATGTCGTTCAGCACGCGCAGCGGGCGCACGATCTCGAAGCCCGGCGTGCCGGCCGGCACCAACACCATGGACTGCTGCACGTGGCGTGCGGCGCCCGGGTCGGTCTTGCCCATCAGGATGTAAATCTTGTTGCGCGGGTCGAACACGCAGGAGCTCCACCACTTGCGGCCGTTGATGACGTACTCGTCACCGTCACGCTTGATGGAGGTTTCGACGTTGGTGGCGTCGGACGACGCAACCTGCGGTTCGGTCATGAGGTATGAGGAGCGGATCTCGCCGGCCAGCAGCGGTTCGAGCCAGCGCTTTTTCTGTTCCGGCGTGCCATAACGCGCCAGCACTTCCATGTTGCCGGTGTCGGGCGCGCTGCAGTTGAAGACTTCCGAGGCCCAGTGCACGCGGCCCATTTCCTCGGCCAACGGCGCGTATTCGAGATTGGTCAGGCCGGGGCTGTACTCATGGTATTCGTGCGGCAGGAACAGGTTCCACAGGCCTTGCGCCTTGGCGATTTTCTTCAGTTCCTCGATCTGCGGCGGCACCACCCACAGATTCTTGGGATCGTGGTTGAAGGTGTAAATCTCTTCTTCGATCGGGTAGACGTGCTCCTTCATGAAGGCGCGCACCTGCTCGAGTAGCTGGCGACTCTTGTCGTTATATGTGAAATCCACGATGACTCCCCTGGAAACCGGAAACGGCGAAAGCAAACGCCGGTAGTCTACCCGGTAAAGCGGGCCCCGACGACATTCCCCTTTCGAGTTTTTTCATTGGCGAAAGAGCGATTTAACGCCATTTCACCGACCACTGTCGCGCGCCGCCCGTTGCCGCAGTGCAGCAGGGCGGCGCGACGATTCCGGCCCTCAGTCGATGAGCGAAGTCACCACCAGGTCGGCCAGGCGTTGCAGGCGTTCAATGTGGTAGGTCTCTTCCATGAGGCCGGTGGAGAGGAACGCGAAAGTCAGGTCGAGCTCCGGGTCGACCCAGAAGCAGGTGGAGCCCGCGCCCCAACCGCAGAAGCTCTTGGGGCTGGAGAAATTGCTCATCGGGCCCGGCAGCACGCCTTCGCCGCGCACGAAGAAACCCAGCCCGATATTGGCCGGCCACGGCTCCCAGCCGCGGGTGTCGGCGGCGTAGTCGAACAGGGCGTTCGGCTTGTCGCCGGTGAAATTCTTGGTGCAGTAGGCCAGCGTGCGCGGCGACAGCAGGCGCACGCCGTCCAGTTCGCCGCCGTTGCGCAGCATCAGCGCGAAACGGTGCAGGTCGTCGATGCTGGTGATGTAACCGCCGGCAGGGATCTCGGCGCCCGGCATCGTCACCACCTGGCCCACCCCCAGCACGTCTTCCGGCGCGAACATGCCGGCCTCGGTATAACAGGTCGACACCGGGCACAGGCGCGCCACGAGGTCGTCGCGCGGGCCCATGGCGGTGTTCTTCATCTTGAGCGGCGCGAACAGGTCCTGGTTGAGGATCTGGGTGAAGCTGCGGCGGCTGCCCTCGGCGCGCTTGACCATCTCGGCCAGCACCGCATGGGCGGCGATGATCGAGTAGTTGACGCGCTCGCCCGGGCGCGTTTCGGGCCGCTGGCTGGCCACGTAGGCCGTCAGCTTGCCGACGTCGATCAAGGTTTCCAGCGGGACCGCCGGGATGGTCGACTGGATGCCGCTGGTATGCGTCAACAAGTGCCACAGCTTGATGCCGCGCATGCCGCGCGTGCGGAATTCGGGAATCAAGTCGCCGACCTGCATGTCGAGATGCAGGGCGCCGCTCTCGACGCGGTTGAGCACGATGACGTTGGTGAACTGCTTGCCGATGGAGAACGACACGAAGGTATCGTCGAAGTCGAGCTTGCGCCCGTTGGCGCGATCCGCGTAGCCATGTACGCCGCGATAGGCGACCACGCCTCGGCGGCTGACGCACAGCGCCGCGCCGTTGTAGCGGCCGGCGGCGATATCCGCCTCGATGCGGGCCGGCAGGCGCGCGAGTCGTTGATGATCGATGCCGAGCTTGGCTGATGAGTCCATGGTAAGTCCTCCCCGTGTCATGAGTCCGTGGCATTCTAACCATGCGCGCCGCGCGGACCTTGAAAAAGATCAAGCCGCGGCATGCATGGAAAATCATCACGGGGGACAGGCATGCAACGGTTCGGAGGCAGGTGGACAGCGGCGGCCTTGTGCCTGCTGGCAAGTATCGTGTGCGGGCCGGCCGCGGCCGACCCCGCGCGCCTGCGCGTGATGCTGACCAACGATGACGGCTACCAGGCGGCCGGCCTCGTGGCCCTGCGCGCGGCGCTCGAACGGGCCGGTTTCGAGGTCACGGTGGTTGCGCCGCTCGCCCAGCAGAGCGGCAGCGGCGTACGCCTCACGCTCGGCGAGATCGCGGTCGAGGATCACGGGCGCCGCACCTGGTCGGTGGACGGCAGTCCGGCCGACAGCGCGGCCTATGGACTGACGCAGGTGTTCGCGACACAGCGGCCGGACATCGTGGTGTCGGGCACCAATCTCGGCCAGAACCTCGGCGCCAACGTGGTCAGTTCCGGTACGGTCGGCGCGGCGGTCATGGCGGTACAACTCGGCGTGCCGGCCATCGCGGTCTCGGTAGGCCTCGATCTGGCCGAGGCCAAGGCGCAGCCGACGCCGTTCCCGAGCACGGTGGCCGCCTATCCGCTGGCCGCGGAATTCGTCGCCCGCGTGCTGCAACGGCTGGCGCAGGCCGCCGGGGGCGGCCCGCTGTTGCCCGCCAATACCGTGCTCAACCTCAACGTGCCGGCGCGGCCGGCCGACCAGGTCCGGGGCGTGCGCCTGGCGCCGCTCGGTCGGCACGGCGGCTTTCGCATGGCCTACCCGCCGGCAAGCGAGGCAGGCCGGGTGCGCAGCACCCTTGCCGTTGACACCGAGGGTGAACTGGAACTCGACGCCGATACGGGATGGTTCGCGCGCGGCTACATCACGGTCTCGGTGTTGCGCCCCGACTGGAATGCCGACGCCGCGAGCGCCGCAGACCTTGCGCCGCGTCTCGGTGAGCTCGAGCGCCTACGCCTGCCGCCATGAAACGCGCCCCAACCAGCGGGCAACAATAAAGCTACAAACGGGACTGCTTGGAGGCGCGGGCTTTTCCTACACTCGTTGCTACTCAACGCACGGGGAAGCACGCCATGTCAGTCGATCCGGATCGTCTCAATCAACTCGCCGGTCGCGCCTTCGGCGATCTCGCGGCCGACGCCAGCGGTGTGATGGTCAGCCTGGGACGCCGCCTCGGCCTGTACAAGGCGATGGCCGGCGCCGGCCGCCTGACGTCGGCGGAACTCGCCCGACGCGCCGGCTGCGCCGAGCGTTATGTACGCGAGTGGCTGGCCAGCCAGGTGGCTTCGGAATACCTGGTCTATCACCCGCAAGACCAGACCTACGAGATGACGCCGGAGCAGGCCATGGTGCTGGCCGATGAAAACAGCCCCTGCTATTTCCCCGCGGCGTGGGAAGTGGCGGCCTCGATGTGGATGGACGAAGAGCGCTCCGCCCAAGTCTTCAGAACCGGCGAAGGTTTTGCCTGGGGCGATCATCACCCGCGCCTGTTCTGCGGCGTGGCGGCGTTCTTTCGCAATTCCTACCGCGGTTCACTGGTGCCGCAGTGGCTGCCGGCCCTGGACGGCGTGGTGGCCAAGCTCGAAGCCGGCGCGCGGGTCGCGGACATCGGCACCGGTCACGGTCACTCGTCGCTGCTGATGGCCGAGGCGTATCCGAATTCGAGTTTCCACGGCATCGACGTGCACCCGGCTTCGGTCGAGGCGGCGCGTCGCAACGCGGTCGCGGCGGGTCTCGATAACAGGGTGAGCTTCGAAGTGGCCAAGTCCACCACGTTCGTCGAGCGCGGCTTCGATTTGATCTGCTTCTTCGATTGCCTGCATGACATGGGCGACCCGGTGGGCGCGCTGCGTCACGCCGCGCAGGCGCTGGCGCCCGGTGGCACGGTGATGTTGGTCGAACCGGCGGCGGGCGACAGCCTGGAAGAGAACATCAATCCCGTCAGTCGACTGTTCTACTCGAGCTCGACGACGCTCTGTTGCGCCCATTCCTTGTCGGAGCCGGTCGCGCTGGCCCTCGGCGCGCAGGCGGGCGAGGCGCGCTTGCGCAAGCTGTTCGAAGAGGCGGGCTACGCGCGCTTCCGCAAGGCGATGGCGACGCCGTTCAACCTGATCCTGGAAGGGCGGCTGTAAAAGACTTGCCCGCGGGCGCGACGGCTCGCGCCCGCGGGACATTGCTCAAGCCAACAGCTTGTTGACCTCGGCGGCGGCTTCGAGCTGCACGAGATGGCCGAAGCCATCGAGTACCGTCACCGACACCTTGCCCGGCAGGCCACTGGCATGGCTGGCCGGGATGATGGCGTCCTTCGACCCCCAGATGACCTTGATCGGGATGTCCAGGCCTTCGAGGTTGGCGCGCAGGTTGACGGTCTGCCGGCTGCCGTCCTGGAAGCCCTTGGCGATCGCCGTCAAAGCCTCGGTCACGCCATCGATGCGTTTGAATTGCAGGATGTCGTTGATGAGGGTGCGGTTGATGAGATTGGCATCGGCCACCAGTTGTTCGAGCAGCGGTTTGATTTCCTTGCGCGACTCGGCGGCGATGAAGCCGTTGATGTAGTCGGCATTGATTTCCGCGCCGAGGCCGGCCGAGCCGATCAAGGCCAGCGCGCTGATGCGGTTCGGATGATCGATGGCCGCCTTGAGCGCGATCGCGCCACCCAGCGAATGACCGACCAATTCAGCCTTGGCAATCTGCAAGGCGTCCATGAAGGCGACCACGGTCGCGGCCAGGTGCTCGACCGAACTGTCGCTGAGCGCCTTGCTCGACTGGCCGTGGCCGGGCAGGTCCAGGGCATAGACGGTGGCATTGGCCGCCAGCGCGCCCTGGTTGAACAGCCAGCCGGCCGCATCGCCGCCGAAGCCGTGCAAGAGGATGATGACGCGCTCGGCGTCGCCCATCTTCGAATACCGCAGCTTGTAGCCACCGGCCTCGACGAACTGGAAGCCGTCGCCGCCTTCGCCTTCCTCGGGCGCGGGCGGCACGTAGTTCTTCTGGAACTCGGTGATGTATTCATCGATTTCGGCGTCGGACACCTCGGCCGGCGCCAGCACGCCGAGCAGCGCGCCTATCGGCAGCACCTCGTCGGGCTGTGCGACGATGCGGCGCAGGGTGCCGGCGTCCAGCGCTTCGAAGGTGTTGGCGATTTTCTCGGTCTCGATGTCCAGCACCTGGTCGCCGAGCTTCAGCAGCGCGCCTTCCTCGGCCAACCACTCGACCACCTTGCCTTCCTGCATGGACAGGCCCCACTTGGGCATGGTGATCGGCACGATGTTGGGATTGCTCATGCCTTGTACCCCGCGGTGGCGCGCACGGCCGCGGCAATCTTGTCGGGATTGGGCACGTAGAGATCCTCGAGCTTGCCGGCGAACGGTACCGGCGTATGGGGCGGGGTCACGACCTCGATGGGCGCCTTCAGCGAACTGAAACCCTTGCGCGCGACCAGCGCCGAGATGTCGGCGGCCATGCCACAGCGCGGCGAGGCCTCGTCCACCACCACCAGGCGGCCGGTGTTCTCGACGGACTCTAAGATCGAGTCTTCATCGAGCGGCGAAGTGGTGCGCGGGTCGATGATCTCGCAGCTGATGCCCTCCTTGGCCAGCACCGTCGCGGCCTTCATGGCCTGGTTGACCATGCGTCCGAAGGCCACGATGGTGACGTCGTCACCTTCGCGCACGATGTTGGCTTCGCCAAACGGAATCGTGTAGGACTCTTCCGGCACATCGCCTTCCATGGTGTAGAGCACCTTGTGCTCGCAGAAGATCACCGGGTCGTTGTCGCGGATGGCCTGGATGAGCAGGCCCTTGACGTCGTAGGGCGAGGACGGCAGCACCACCTTCAGGCCCGGAATGTGCGTGAACAGCGGGTACAGGCATTGCGAATGCTGCGCGGCGGCGCGGAAGCCCGCGCCGTACATGGTGCGGATCACGACCGGGGTCTCGGCCTTGCCGCCGAACATGTAGCGGAACTTGGCGGCCTGGTTGAAGATCTGGTCGAAGCACACGCCCATGAAATCGATGAACATCAGTTCGCAGATCGGGCGCAGGCCCGAGGCCGCCGCGCCCACCGCCGCACCGACGAAACCCGATTCGCTGATCGGGGTGTCCATGATGCGGTCGCCGTACTTGCCGTACAGGCCCTTGGTGACGCCGAGCACGCCGCCCCAGGCGTCCATTTCGCCGTCGGAACCGGAGCCACCGACGACGTCCTCGCCCATCAGGACAATGTTCTCGTCGCGCGCCATTTCCTGATCGATGGCTTCGTTGATGGCCTGCTGATAAGTGATTTTTCTAGCCACGGACCATCTCCTCAGTACTTGATGTAGACGTCGGTCAGGAGATCCGACGCTTCGGGTTCGGGGGACGTTTCGGCGAAGGCCACGGCCTCGTCGATGAGCCGCGCGACTTCATCGTCGATGGCCGACAGCTGCTGCGCGGTGATGCCGTGTTCGCCGGTGACCTTGCGCGCGAAGCGCTTGATGCAGCAGGTCTCCTCGCGCAGGCGCGCGACTTCGCCGGCCGGGCGGTATTTCTGGTTGTCGCCTTCGAAATGGCCGAAGAAGCGATCGAGCTTGTGTTCGATGAGCGATGGGCCGCCGCCGCTGCGCGCGCGTTCGGCGGCCTCGGCAAACGCTTCGTGCACGGCGAAGAAATCATGGCCGTCGACGATGCGGCCGGGCATGCCGAAGCCGATGGCGCGCTGGGCGATGTCCTTGCACGACACCGAGAAGCGGCTGTCGGTGGCCTCGGCGTAGCCGTTGTTCTCGAACACGAACACCACCGGCAGTTTCCATACCGTGGCGAGATTCATCGCTTCGAACACCGTGCCCTGGTTGGAGGCGCCGTCGCCGCAGAAGGCGACCGCGAGGCCGCCCTTGCCACGGCGTTTGGCCGCCAGCGCGGCGCCGCACACCAGCGGCGGTCCACCGCCGACGATGCCGTTGGCGCCCATCATGCCGGTGTCGAGATCGGCGATGTGCATCGAGCCACCCTTGCCGCGACAGGTGCCGGTGCGTTTGCCGTAGATCTCCGCCATCATGCCTTTCACTTCCACGCCCTTGGCGATGCAGTGGCCGTGGCCGCGATGGTTGCTGGCCAGGCGATCGTCGTCACGCAGATGCATGCCGACGCCGGTGGCCGAGGCCTCTTCGCCGGCATACAGGTGTACGAAGCCCGGAATACCGCCCTTGGCGAATTCGACGTGGACGCGGTCCTCGAATTCGCGGATGGTCTTCATCGTGCGATACGCGTCGAGCAGATCCTCGACGGACAGTGCTTGCGCCATGAATGTCTCCCCTTGAATGATGTGGTCCGGCACGGGCCATTGCGACCGGCATCGGATGCCGCGCGGCCAGGGTGCACTGGTCGCGCCGACGCAGGCCGCTTGCTGCTTGCGTCACGCTGCGTGCTGGGTGCGTCGCGGACGCGCCCACCGGCTAAGACTATAACAACGCGCCGGCAAGGGAATAGCCATTTCTTTCGGCGCGCGATGACGGCAACATGACGTGCATCAAGACGAGGAGGGAGCGATGGAATTTGCCGATCTGATCGTGCGGCTCACGCAGGCCATCGTGCGTGGCGACGGCGCCGAGGCCGCGTCCTGCTTCAACGACGATGGCATTTATCATGACGCCTTTTACGGCGCGTTCGCCAAGCCCGACATTCCCACCCTGGTCCACGAACGATTCCATCGCGACGGCCGCAACTACCTCTGGGACCTGCACTCGCCCGTGAGCGACGGGCGCGTCGGCTACGCGCGCTACGTGTTCAGTTACGACGGGCTCATCGCGGGCGCCGAAGGGCGTCGCACGCTGTTCGAAGGCGTGTCGGTGTGCCAGTTGCGTGATGGCCTGTTGCTGAGCTATCACGAAGTCGCCAACACCGCGCCGGCGCTGCAGAGGCTGGGCTTCGCGCCTGACCGCCTGGCCAAGGTCGTCGAGCGCCAGGGCCGTGAACTCGCCGCGCGCGCCGAGTCGGCGCACCACCTGAAGACATGAACGCGACCACGCTGCCGGAACGCTCTTTGCTGGGCCAGCCACTGGGCGCCGCCGATTTCGCGCGTGCCGCGCAGGAGATCTACGCCACGCTGATGCCGACCCCGCAATTGCACTGGCCTTTGCTGTCCGAGGCCTGTGGCTGCGAGGTATGGGTGAAGCACGAGAACCATCTGCCCACTGGCGCGTTCAAGGTGCGCGGCGGCGTGTGGTTCATGCAGCAGCTGCACGAGGCTTTGCCGGAGGTGCGTGGCGTGGTGGCGGCCACGCGCGGTAATCACGGCCAGAGCATCGCCTTCGCGGCACGGCGCCAGGGCCTCGAGGCGGTGGTGGTGGTGCCGCGCGGCAACAACGTCGACAAGAACCGCGCCATGCGCGCCCTCGGCGCGGAATTGATCGAGCACGGTGAGGACTTCAATGCCGCGCTTGACCACGCCGCGGCGCTGGCCGCGCGCCGTGGGCTGTACGCGATGCCGTCCTACCATGCGCTGCTGGTGCAGGGGGTCGGCACCTATGCCTACGAACTGCTGCGCGCGTTGCCGGATCTCGACACCGTGTACGTGCCGATTGGTCTCGGCTCGGGTATCGCCGGCACGCTGGCCGCGCGCAACGCCTTGGGGCTCGCCACCGAAGTGGTGGGCGTGGTGTCGGCCCATGCCGATGCCTATGCGCAATCGTTCGAACGCGGCGAACTGGTGGCCACCGCGAGCGCCGACACCCTGGCCGACGGCATGGCGGTGCGCGTACCCTCGGCCAGCGCGCTCGATTACCTGCGCGGCGGCGTGGCGCGCATCGTGCGCGTCACCGACGACGAGGTGTTGGCGGCGATGGCGCTGCTGTTTTCCGCCACCCACAATCTCGCTGAAGGCGCGGGCGCCGCGCCGCTCGCCGCGCTGTGCAAGGAGCGCGAGCGGATGCGCGGCCGGCGGGTGGCCATCGTGCTGTCGGGCGGCAATGCCGACCGTGCCACCTTCATGCGCGCGCTGTCGCGATGAGTCTTGCATGAAACCCGGCGGCGTCATTCATTTCGAACACGGAGGCTCACGTCATGCGTCTTGAAGGTTCCTGTCACTGTGGCAAGGTGAAATTCAGCCTGTCGTCGCGCCATCCCTATCCTTTCAACCTGTGCTATTGCTCGATTTGCCGCAAGACCGCCGGCGGTGGCGGCTATGCCATCAACCTCGGCGGTGACAGCGACAGCCTCAAGGTGCGCGGGCGGAAGTTCGTCAAGGTCTATCGCGCGATGATGCCGGCGGCCGACGGAGCGCGCGCCAGGCGCAGCCCCGCCGAGCGTCATTTCTGCACGGAGTGCGGTAGCGCGCTGTGGGTGTGGGATCCGCGCTGGCCGGAGTTGATCCATCCGTTCGCGTCGGCCATCGACAGCGAGCTGCCGGCGGCGCCGGAACGCACGCATCTCATGCTCGGCTCGAAAGCGTCCTGGGTGCCGCTCGTGACCGGCAAGCGCGACAAGCGCTTCGACGAATATCCGCTCGAAGCGATAGCCGAATGGCATCTGCGCCTCGGGCTCGAGAGCCCCGATGATTGACTTTGGATTGTCGCGCTACGGCGGCGGCAGGCGCGCGAGACGGTCGCCCACTTCGCCCCACCCCAGGCAGCAGGTCGCGCCGTGGCGGCCGCGCGCGACATTGAGCAGGCGTTTGCACAGCGCGTAGAACCTGAAAAAGGCCAGCACCCGACGCTGGTCGGTGGGGCTCAGGGCGCGCTCGGCGCAGATGAGCTTGTCGTCCGGCTGGCCGGCGTCGAGGAAGCCGACCACCGCACGCACCGGCACGTGCACACGTTGCCCGGCTGCACGGCGCGGGCCGAGCAGCACCGCGTCCTGCGCATCGCCGTCGGCGGCGGGCAGAGCGGGCAGTGAGCCGTAGTTGAAGGGGCAGGGCAGCGGCGACAGGAACTCGAAGGCGCCGTGCGCGTCACGCTTGATGAAGCTTCCGCGCGGCACTTCAACCAGTACCTCGACGGGGGTGGAGACGAAGGGCGGCGGCGACTTCATGCGGGCATGGCGGTGTTGAAGCGGTCGGCTCGGCGTTGGCGGCGCGGCCATTGTGCCATGCCCGGCACGACGCGGGCGGCGCGCCGCAGCGAGCGCATGGCGCGCCGGGACTGTGAACATTTGCGCCAAGCGCGCATTTAAGGGAATTGGTCGGTGGGCGCGGGAACGCGCTCACCGTAAGGTACGCATCGCGGCCTGCGCCGGCCGCGATGTTTGCAGCATGGATGAACCCGGCGCCAGGTTTCAGCGATACGTTTACGATGTCTCAATCCCCAGTGCCCGCGAATGACGATCCCGGCGAAGCGAAAATAGCGGAGTTCCGCGGCCTCGTGCTGTCGCGCTTCCTGTACATCGCGACCGCCCTGGCGGTGTTCGTGCTGCCGGCCTACTGGGTGATCGGCCTCAACGGTCTGACCATTTCGTGCTGCGTGTTTTTCGTTTTGACCACGGTGTTCTGCTACCTGCACAACGTGCGGCACGTCGCGCACGCGTGCTGTGCGCACGGTTTCATCGGCATGACGGTGCTGGTGACCTGGGCGGGCATCGCCTATGGCAGCGAGTTCATCGACAACAAACCCTGGCAGATGCTGGTGCCGATGCTTGCCTATCTGATCGCCGGCAGTCGCCGTGGTACGGCCTGGGTGTGCCTGCACCTGTTGGGGCTGGTGGCGCTGTTCTATGTGCGGCGTCACGCCTACGAACCGCTGTCGGTGGCCATCCTGCTGCTCGCCTACCCGAGCCTGGCTTACGGCATGTACGTGTTCACGCGCGCCAACGAGACCAATATCCGTACCATCAGCCGCCTGTCCCACACCGATTCCCTGACCAAGACTTACAATCGGCAGTTGTTCGAGGAACTGTTCGTGAACATGTTCAACCGCGCACGCCGTGCCGGCGAACCCTTGGCGGTGTACATGATCGACATCGATCACTTCAAGAAATACAACGATAACTACGGTCACATCGCGGGAGACCGCGCGCTCAAGCAAGTGGCGGATGTCATCCGCGGCTCGGCGCGGCGCGCCAGTGACCTGGTATTCCGCTATGGCGGTGAAGAATTCTGCGTGGTCTCGTCGGGCGTCAACAGTCATGACGCGCTGGTGATCGCCGAGTCGATCATCGAAGGCGTGCGCCGCCTGGACACCCCGCATGTGAGTGGCGAGAACGGCCGGCTGACGGTTTCCATCGGTTTGACCTACGGCGACAGTCTCGACGACCTCGATACCGAGGCCTTGTTGCGGCGCGCCGACCGCGCCCTGTACGCGGCCAAGACCCATGGCCGCAATCGTATCGACGTCGACAGCCAGGGTGTGGCCGTCAATGCCGCGCTGGCCGAGGCTTCGTGAGCGGGACGTCCTTCCCCGATCATTTTTCACAGCTGGCGGCGGCTTACGGCCAGTTTCGCCCCGACTACCCGGTCGCCCTGTTCGAGCACCTGGCGTGGCTCGCCCCCGGTCATGCGCTGGCGTGGGATTGCGCCACCGGCAACGCCCAGGCCGCGCTGCCGCTCACCCGGTATTTCTCGACAGTGATGGCGAGTGACGCGAGCGCGGCGCAACTCGCCGAGGCCCGCCGCGCCGATACGCTGTGTCTGTGCGTGGCCAGCGCCGAGCGCGTGCCGCTGGCCAATGACAGTGTCGACCTCATCACCGTCGCGCAGGCCTTGCACTGGTTTCGCCTGCCTGAATTCTTCGCCGAGGCGCGCCGCGTGCTCCGCCCGCGCGGCGTGCTCGCCGCGTGGACCTATCACCTGTTCTCGGTCACGCCTGACATCGACGCGCTGTTACGGCATTTCAATCGCGAAGTGGTAGGGCCCTACTGGCCGCCACAGCGGCGCATGGTCGAGCAGGCCTATGGCGACATCGAGTTCCCGTTCGACGAACTCGAGACCTGCAGTTTTCCGATGGTGGTGCACTGGAACGTCGAACACCTGCTGGCCTACGTCGGTACCTGGTCGGCGGTGGCCCGGTACCGCAAGCTGCGCGATGGCGACCCGCTGCCCGGCTTTGCCCGTGAGGTGCGCGCCGCGTGGGGCGACACGACAACGCGCGACGTCCGCTTCCCGCTCACGGTCAAAACCATGCGCAAGCTGTAGCCGTTCGCGGCAGGGATCGGCCGGCCCGTCGAACGTCGCGCGGCGCGTGACCGGCGCGCATGAAAAAGGGGCTTTGTGCCCCCGTACTGAACTCGGCTTGGCCTAGTTCAGGGTCTTGAGGAAATCGCGCACGCAGGCATTGAAGGCGTCGGGTGCTTCGATGTTGCTGAGATGGCCGGTGTCCGGCAGCTCCAGCAGGCGCGCGTCGCGTATGCCGTCCGCCATCTTGCGAGAGATGGCCGGCGGCGTGAGCTTGTCGTCGGCGCCGACGATGATCTGCACCGGCACGTCGATGATGCCGACGTCGGTCACCGGCTGGTACATGGTCATCGCTTCGATGGTCTTGATGTACGAGGCCTTATGCAGCATCGATATGCTGTCGATGAGCTGCTGCACGACGGCTGCGTCGGCCTTGGGCGAAACCAGCGTGCGCGCGACCGCCGGTGCGATGTCCCGTGGTTCCTTGCCCTCAATCAGCGGCTGACGGCGCTCACGCACGAAGCGTTCGCGACCTTCCTGGGTGAAGGAGGCATCGAAGCCCGGAAACGTGTCGACCAGGATCAGACTCTGCACGCGCCCGGCGTGGCGCTCGTAGAAATCGAGTGCGATGCGTCCGCCCATCGACAGGCCGCACAGGTGCGCGCGCTCGACCCCGAGATGGTCCAGCAGGCGCAACAGGTCCGCGGCAAAATCGGTGAAGGCGAGCGGGCCTTCGTAGTCATCGCTGTCGCCGTAGCCGCGCGCGTCCCAGGCCACCACACGGCACACGTCGGCCAGCGCGCGCAACTGGGCGTGCCAGTTGCGGCGGTTGCCGCCGATGCCGTGCAGGCACACCAGCGTTGCGCCGCTGCCCGCCGCTTCGTAGGCGATGCGCGGCGCGCCCGGCACGAAGCCCAAGGCGGGCGTCATGCTCACGCGTTGTTCCCGTCCCAGGGCAGCGCCATGTGCTGGCGCTCGGCCGTTTCGACCCGCACCGGCGCCATGGCCAAGGTCGCGATGATATGCAGATCGCCATCCCCGGCATTGCAGATCTGGTGGGTCACGCCGGCCGGGATGACCAGCGTCTCGTCTTCCTTGAAGTGGTATTCGGCGCCGTTGTAATGGCAC
Source organism: Pseudomonadota bacterium (assembly GCA_016719885.1). Classification (NCBI taxonomy): domain Bacteria; kingdom Pseudomonadati; phylum Pseudomonadota; species Pseudomonadota bacterium. Next base: position 275,551 of record JADJYF010000001.1, read on the forward strand.
ACCGCCGCGCCCTTCATGCAGATGATCACTTCTTCGCAATCGTGGCGATGCACTGGCGTCGCCGCGCCGGCGGCAATGGTCTGGCGCCACACTTCCATCGTGCCGAGTCCGTCACGACCACCGGCCAGGGTCTGGTGTTCCAGGCCGGGCAGGTGGTGCTTCTTCATGTCCGAATTGTGATTGACGCGCATGGCTGTTCTCCGCTCGCGGTTGAGGTGGTGCCTGACTATACGAAATCGCGCGCGCCCGAAACAGGGGCGCGGCGGCGGGGTGACGCAGGCCTAGCGGCGGATGACCGCGGCACCCTGTTCGGCGTCGTCCCGGTGGTGGGCGAGGAAGTTTTCGGCTGCCTGGGCGCCCATGTATTTGCGCAGCAGGGTCGGTTCGGTCTGCGCCAGGTCCACCCACAGCAGGCAGTCGATGGCGTTGTTGAATTCCGGGTCGACGTTGAAACCGAGAATGCGACCGTTGAGCTTGAGGTACTGGCGCAGCAGCACCGGGATACCCACATCCTGCTCCTCGACGGTGCTGAGCAGGGTCGCGATGATGCGCAGGTCGCTCACATTCAAATCGACCAGGGTCGCGGTGCGATCGCCGCGCGGAAACGGCTGTCGCGGTTTGACCAGGCTGGCGCGCTCGGGCTCCATGCGGTTGCGCTGCAGAAAGCGCACCATCAACTGTTGCGACACCGGGTGGTAGTCATTGCTGATGCTGACCGGTCCGAACAGCACGCGGTAACGCGGATGGCGGGCGACGTAGGCGCCGATGCCTTTCCACAGCAGCATCAGGGATGAGTAATTGCGCTGGTGCTCCGGCCGCACGAACGAGCGGCCCACTTCCAAGGCCGAATGCAGTTCCGCTTCGAGTGGCCGCTCGAGGCGGAACAGCGTGCGCACGTACAGACCGCGCGCGCCGTAGCTCGACAGGATGCGATCGGCCTGGCCCAGCCGATAGCCGCCGACCACGCAATGATGGGCCCTGTCCCACACGAAAAGATGCAGGTAGTAGCTGTCGAACAGGTCGAGATCGACGCTGCGGCCGGTGCCTTCTCCGACCTGGCGGAACGTCACCTCGCGCAGGCGGCCGATTTCCTGCAGCAGCCACGGGATCTGCTCGGCCTGCGCCACCCACACTTCGAGATTGTTGCTGCTGACCAGTCGCTGGTCATCGCCGAGCCTGGCGATTTCGTCGGCCAGCAATTCGGCGGCGATGGGCGCAGCCAGCGCTTCGCGATGGATGTTGGCCGGCCGCACGCGGGTCAGCCTGACGGGCTTGCGATACGCGGCGCGCGCCTTGATGAGATAGGTGCTGGTCTGCAGGTAGGGCGCAATCGCTTCGCGATCTTCCAGCAGGCTCAAGGTCTCGGCCTCGATCATGCGCCCGCACTTGACGTTGATGACCGTGCCGCGGTGATTGAGCATCTCGCGCACCAGCAGCGCGGTGCGCACGCGCGGATGCACGAGGCCGCCGAGCTGGAACAGCGTGCTGTTGCGACCGTCGATGAACGCCGGCACCACCGGCGCGCCGGACTTTTCCACCAGCCAGCCGATGCCGGCGTCCCACGGCGGGTCGCTGAGCACACGGGTGCGCGGATTGAAGCTCGACACCTCGCCGCCCGGGAACATGAACAACACGCCGCCGCTGCGCAGCCACGCCAGCGCGCGCCGCACGGCGCTGAAATTCGAACGAGCCGAGTCGCGACCGCCGAACGGATCGACGCCGATGAAGATCGGCGCCAGCTCGATGAAGTTGTCCAACAGGTAGTTGGCCATCACGCGCAGATCGGGTCGCCTGCGCATCAACACCTCGACCATCGCCACGCCGTCCAGGCCACCGTGAGGATGGTTGGCGACCACGATGCATGGACCGCTGGCGGGAATGTTGTCGAGCGAGCCGTCGTCGACCCGCACTTCGACGCCGAAACCGTCCAGCGTGCAGCGTGCGAAGGTGTGGGGATCGAGATCGGGCGGGATGGCGTGATAGACCGCGTTGAGTCCGGTCAGGCCGAGTCCGCGGTCGAGCAGCTTGGTCACCGCGCCGCGTAGCGGACCGAGGCCGGCGGGCAGGTAGGGGCCGAGGGTGAAGTGCGGACGGACGCGTTGCTTGTCGGAAGGGCTGGACATCAGACGGTGAGCCGCTCAGCGGGCGGCGGCGGATTTGCCGAACATTGTTACACTACGCACGAAATTAAGTGACCACGACATGACCGATGCTCCAACCGATTTCCGATGACCGCGTGCTCGGCCGGCGCATGCCCGTCGCGTGGGCGCTCATGATACCCAAAGCCAACCCCGGCGGGGCGCCCGGTGACGTCCTTGCCTTGCCGAAAGACCTCTCACGGGGTCTGCCATGCTGAGACCATGGAAACTCGATGACATTGCATGGTCGGACTTTCAGCCCGCGCTGGTCGACCCAAGCCTGCTGGCGGCGGTCAAGACCGCGTCGGTGGTGGAAGCCAACAGTGCTGACTACGTGCGCTACCTCCACAACGTGTTCGGCGACGACGCGGCCTTCAAGGACGCGGCCTCGCGCTGGGGCGAGGAGGAGGCGCAGCACGGCGCGGCGCTGGGGCGCTGGGCGCAGATGGCCGACCCGCAATTCGATTTCGCCGCGAGCCTGGCGCATTTCCGCGCCGGCTACCGCATCCCGGTCGACAGCGCACAATCGATCCGGGGCTCCCGTGCGGGCGAGCTGCTGGCGCGCTGCGTTGTCGAGTCCGGCACCTGCTCCTACTACTCGGCGCTGCGCGACCGCGCGCGCGAGCCGGTCCTGCGCCAGATTTGTCATCGCATCGCCCAGGACGAGGCGCAACATTACCGCCTGTTCCATCAACACCTGTCGCGTTACGCCCAGGACGGCGGCTTCAGCCGCTGGGCGCGACTGCGCGTCGCGCTCGGCCGGGTGGGGGAAACCGACGACGACGAACTGGCCTTTGCCTACCACAGCGCGGTCGAGGCGCGGGCGTCCGGCGCTGTCTACGATCGCGCCCGCTGCGGCGCCGAGTACCAGCGCCTCGCCATGTCGATGTATGCATTGCCTCATGTGCGCACCTTGGTGGGCATGATCGCCCTGGCCTTGGGCTGGCGCGGCACCACGCGCATGGTGCGCGCCGCGGGTTGGCTGGGATGGTGGTGGCTGCGGCTGCGCTGGTCAGCCGGTCTCGCCGGCCGCTGAACGGTGGGCCGCCTGGTGGCGGCGCCAGACGAAGGGCACGGCGAGCTGTTGCACGAAACCCTCAGGCATGTGTTCTTCGATGCCGATGTTGCCCACCTCTTCGCCCGGACGATTCCAGTAGGTGCCGAGCAGTTGGTCCCACAGCACGAGGTTTTCGCCGTAATTGCTGTTGCCGATGGCGCTGTCGCGCGCATGGTGCCAGCGATGCAGGGTGGGCGTGTTGAACACCTGGCTCAGTACGCCGCAGTCCATCGCCACGTTGCAATGGGTCAAAATGCCGATGTAGGCCGTGATGGCGCTGACCCAGATGATGGCATCCATGCTCATGCCGCTCAGCAGGAAGAACGGCAGGCTGGCCGCCACCGCCAGCAGTGAATCGACGAAGTGGAAGCGGCCGGTGTTGACCAACCACAGCTTGCGCACGCTGTGATGCACGGCGTGGAAGCGCCACAGGCTTGGCCATTCGTGCTTGAGCCGGTGCGCCCAGTAGAGGCCGAACTCGGAGCCGATCAATCCGCACACCACCTGCAGCGGCAGTGGCGCCGTGCTCAGGAAGCCGCTGCTGCGATGATCGAGCAGGCCGCGCCCGGCCAGCGTCACGATCAACAACTGCACGAGGCCTTTGTTCAAGACAGTGTGGGCGAGGTCCTGGAAGAGTTGCCCGTCCGGGCGACGCCAATCGCTGCGATAGGGCAGGCGTTGCTCCAGCCAGAACAGCCAGCCGACCATCCATGCGTAGGACAGGTTGAAATACAGCGTTGGTCGACCCTGGGCGAAGCCATAGGCCAGGATGGCGCAACAGCTCGTCACCAGGGCCGGCCACGCGCAGACGCGCGCGACCGCATGGCGGGAAACGGCGTGACTCATGAATTAATCGCGGTCCGGGTCAGGGTGGCCGTCAATTGACGGCGCAGGTGCGTCGCACGGCGGTCGATACGCGGTAGACGTCGTTGCTGCGGTCGCGCGCGAGGCCGCACAGAACCTCGGTGCGCACCGCGTAGCCGGCATTCTGCTCGGCGATGAGGAAGGTGTAGCGCGGACTGCAGTTGGATGAGCACAGTTCGTAAAGCAGCCTGCCGTCTTCGCCGCGCCCTTGCGAGAAGGCCATGATCCACTCGTTCATTTCGTCGACGCTGCGGAATTCGCGCTGGTTGAAGGTCAACGGGTGGCTGGTGGTCTCGTTTTCGAATTTGCGGCACACGTCGAGCTGCTGTTCATCGGCGAGATAGGCGGTCGGCGCTACCCGGTACACGATCTGTGAATTGGCGCGCCGGGCACAGGCGGTATCGCATTCGGCATTGGGGTTCTTGCTGTCGGCCATCAGCGCATCGTTCAGCAGCCGGCCGGCAATTGCGCGTATGGAACTGGGGTCCTCGGCGAGGTTCTTGATGATGCCGACCGAACCGGTCTCGGTGGCTATCGGCGTCTCATGGGCGTTGGGGGCGCAGTTGCCATGGGTGGCGGCCACGTCCGAGGCGGGAGCGGCCAGTGGAGTCATGGCCAGGACCAGCAGGAAAGCGCGGAATCTACTCATCATCTTGGTTCACCGTGGGAACCATCGTGTTGACCGATGGTAAGCGTAAAGCTTTTTTAAATCAATCAATAGTCAACATCTTCTAACCCATCGCTTTACGATCCGGCGGCGTCGACCAAGGCGCCCATCGCGATCCGGACCGGGTGCCCAGGGCGGCGCATGGTGCGTCGCACCAACCGAAATGTAAAGCGGGGCGAAGGATGCGTGCCGAAAACTGATTGGTGCCTGAACTGGCGGGGAAAAGATCACGACGGGCCGGCAGGCGGGGTCGATTGACGCTCCAGGCCCAGCCACCTATAACGTCGGTTCCATATCGATGGCATGCATGCCGAGCCATTGTGACTCTTGAAAAGCGAGGAGAGGATTACATGAAACTTTTGAATTCCTTCGGACCGAACCCGCGTCTGGTGCGCATGTTCATGGCCGAAAAGGGCATGAACATCGCCAGCGAAGATCTCGACCTGCTGGCGGGCGCCAATCGTCAGGCGCCGTACCTGAACAAGAACCCGGCGGGCCAGACGCCCGCGCTGGAACTCGATGACGGCTCCGTGATTGCCGAGACCGTGACTATTTGCGAATACCTCGAAGAGCAGCAGCCGACCCCGGCCTTGATCGGCACGACCGCCGCCGAACGCGCCAACACCCGTATGTGGGTGCGTCGCGTGGAACTCAATATCACCGAGTACATGTACAACGGTTTCCGCTTCGCCGAAGGCATCGAGATCTTCCGTAATCGCATGCTGTGCCTGCCGGAATCGGCGGCGGGCCTGAAAGCCAAGGGCAAGGCCGGGCGTGAATGGTTGGACGGTCTCATCGCCGGCCGCGACTTCATCGCCGGCAGCAAGATCTCGCTGGCGGACATCGTGCTGTTCGCCTGCGTGGATTTCGCCAAGGACGTCGGCCAGCCGCTCGAACCGGAATTGAAGAACCTGTCCGCCTGGTATGCACGCATGAGCGCGCGCCCGAGTGCACAGGCCAGCCTGCACCCGGCAGCGCCGCAGCTCAAGATGGCGGGTTGATGGCGAAAGCCTGAAACGTTGTCCCGGATCGGAAAGGGCGGCCTAGGCCGCCCTTTCCATTTGCGAATACGCGTCCCGCCCGGCGCGGGTGGGCGCGATGCGCAAGATCTCAGGCCGCCTTGGTGGCGGCCGCCGCGAACGCCGGTGCGCCATCGACCTCGCTATCGAACAACGGCCGGTGGCCGAGCTTCTTCAGGTCCGGCACCACTTCCTTGGCGAACAATTCCATGTTGTTGCGCGCGACGGCTTCCGACATGCCCGCGTAGCTGAACACGCCGGTGAAGCCGCAGCAGTCGGTGCGCGAGTGGATGTCCTTGATCTTGTCCAGGCACTGGTCCGGCGTGCCCCACACCTGCAGATTCATGAAGAACTCGGTGACGGCATCGATGCCCTGGCTGCCGATGGTGTCGGTCATGCGCTTGTAGTACTCGTAGCCCTTGGTCTGTTCGAAGTGGCTGCCGCCCATTTCGTAATGCTTGACCACCGATTGCCAGTAGCCGCCGATGTACTTGCGCGCCATGTCCTCGGCGCGACCGGCATCCTTGTCGCAGGCCACCCAACCGGCCACGTAGGGCCGCGGCGGAGCCACGCCCTGGGCCTGGCGGAACACGTCGGCGTAGTCCTTCAGTTCCTTGGCATGTTCTTCCCAGGGCTTCTGCGGAATCACCAGGATACCGAGGCCGAGTCGCGCCATGATCAGTGAGGACTCCGGCGACACCGCGGCGGCATAGGTGCGGTTCTTGAACGAACGGAACGGCTCGGGGCGGATCCGCGCTTTCGGCTGCTTGATGAACTGGCCGTCGTATTCGCAATAGCCCTGTTCGAGGCCCTGCAGGATGGTTTCGGCGCATTCGACGAAGCGCTCGCGCGATTCGCCCATCGGCACGCGGAAGCCTTCGAACTCGACGCGGCCGAGACCGCGGCCGATGCCGAGCAGGGTGCGGCCGTCGGACATGCAATCGAGCATCGCGACCTTTTCGGCGACGCGCATCGGATCGTTCCACGGCAGCACGATGACCATGGTGCCGAGCTTGACCTTCTTGCACTGGCCGCCGACGAATGACAGGAACTGGGTGACATCGGGAGTCATGGTGTAGTCGGTGAAGTGATGTTCGACACCCCACACCGATTCGAAGCCCAGGCTTTCGGCGCTGAGCGCAAGACGCATGTCCTGCTGATAAATGGCGTAATCGCTGACGCCGCTGTCGCGTCCCGGATTCTGGAATATCGCGGCCATTCCAACGTGCATAAAAAGATCTCCCCGGCTTGGCGCCGACAGTGTTTGCGTTGAGCCGGGTAGTAGACGTAGCGGCGCGCTGAGCGTCAACCGCACGGAATGTAGGGTTGAGCGCCGCTGGACTCAACCAAAGAACGCGATGGTGCGCACCTCGATGCTGCGACGGGGCGGCGCACCGGGCGGCGCGCCTGGATCGTGAAACGCGCAATGGGCGGTATAGCGCGCCGGCACATCGTGGTCGGAGTCGAAGCACTTGAGCAGCAGCGCTTCATCCGGCCGCAACCCCGAGCGGTAATACCAGCGATGGCCGGGGCTGAAACGCGCGCTGTACACCTCGCCGGTCCTTTCGGCATAGCGCAGGTCGGTGGGCACCAGGTCGTCGCTGGCCAGGCTCGCGGCGTCACACACGGCCAGCGGAATGTCGAGCGCGGCATGACCTATTGGCCGCCACAGGTTGATGAAGGCAAAGCGCCCCGTGCCCGGCGCGCCGTGCGGGAACAGGTCCCGTACGCGCTGGGGTGCGGATTTCTCGGTGTAGTCGTTGTGCACGAAACGCACCGGTTCGCTGACGCCGCTGTTGGCCTGGCGGGCGAGGGACTTGTCGCGCAGGTTGTAATCGAAGGCATGCACATGGCGCGCGCCGGTGGCACTTGCCACCAACGCGGCGCACTCGGCGAAATACAGTTCGCTGACGGCATGGTGATCGAAAAAATCCCGCGTGGCCGTGGCGGCATCGAGGTAAGCGAAGCCGTTGTCATCGAGACTGGGTTGGAGCTCGGCGTCGCGCAGGTCATGGATGGGAACCGTGACCTTGCACATCACCGGCGGCGGCGCGCCGGTCGCCGCCAGCATGTCGACGCCGGGATGGTTGGTATCGGGCGCAAGGTAATTCAGCACCGCGTCGACGCGGCGCAGGGCGATGGTATCGAGCACAGGCATCGCGGACTCCGGGCATGACTATTGCGCCTCAGGATGGCGGAAGTACGCCGCCGCGACAACGCTCGCGGGCCACGCATTCGCTCGATTCGCTCGCCGGACGCGCGTCGGCGGCCGCTGAATGTAAAACTTTAGGCGCAGAGGCGGCGGGCGCTTGCAGGCGTCGGCGTGGCTCGTCAATCATGGCCTTGAGGACCGGGGAGGGTAGGAGCTCGCTGGCAACCTGGGAGAACAAGCAAAATGAAGTCGAAGCCGGGCAAACAAGGCCTGTGTGCGCTGGGATTGGCGTTGACGTTGGCCGCCATCTCCAGCCACGCCGCTGATCAGGGCTATCCGCTGCGCGTGGTGTCTTCACAGCTCGTCGCGGCGGACAAGGGCGCGAGCGTCACCACCCGCATATCGCGCAGCCTGACCAATTCTCTGCTTGCGCCGCGCCAGCTGCGCATTGCCCTGCTGGCTGCCGATGGCAGTGTGCGGGACGAGAAACGACGCTTCGTCGGCCCTGCGCAGCTCGCGCGCCACAGCGCGCGGGATGTCTACCTGAACACTGTCCTCGACGTCGCGCCACAGGCACAGGATCGCCTGCAGGTCGAGTGGCTTGCGAGCAGCCGCTAGTCGCCGCTAGAGGGTCACCTGCAGGCGCAGACCCAGCACCAGGGCATTGTCGATGCCGCTGTCGGTGCCGGGGTCGATGATGTACTGCAGGTCGGGCTGTACCGTCAGCCACGGCTTGGGCGTGATGAGATAGCTCGCCTCGAGCGTCGTTTCGGCGCGCTCGAGCCCGACGTTCACGCGACGAAAGTGGTCGCCGTTACGGGCATGGGCGACGGCGAGACCGGCGACGTCGCGCGGGCGTTGCGGCAAGGGACCGGTCCAGCTCACGCCGCCGCCGACATAGGTGGCAATCTGGTTGTTGTCGCCGTCGGCGAAGCCCAACTGGGTGAACACGCCGACGCCGCGCCCATCTTCGTCGCGCCACAAATCGGTTTCGCCAATCGCGTAGATACCCGAGTTGTCGTCCTGCGGTCGACCATCGAGGTCGTCGATGTTGGCAGTGTGATGCCAGCCGCCGACACCGACTTTGAAGTACCGCGATTCGCTGCCGAGCAGGCCGGCCTCGGCAATCACGAACACGCCATCGCCGTGGTCGAAGCTGATGTGGGTGCCGTAAGGGTCGTTGGGGTCACCGGCCACGCCATCGTAGATGGCGGCCAGCAGGTAGGTGTTCGGCGTCCAGTTCAGACGCAGCCGCACGCCCGGTGAAGTGGTCGGGAAAATCGACGGACCCACCTGCGCGAGTTCGGGGCCGACGCCGAGCGAACTGTTCAGGAATATGCCGCTGTGCTCAGTCACGTAGAAGTCGGCGTTGGCGTCGTGCAGTCCAACCGCGATGCCGAGCCTGTCGTCCAGAAAGCGATGCTCGTAGTAGGCCTCGAACAACTTGAAGGTGTCGGGCGCTTCGAGGTTGCTCGCGACCTGCATGTCACCCGCGCGCCGACTCGGATCACCACCGGTATTGCCGAGCAGGTAGAACTGCAGACTGCCGTTGTTCCACCACCCGGCCTTGCCCGTATCGAGCGTGAACACCAGGTCGAAATTGGCCGGTGTCTCGACGCCGCGCGAGCGGCCGCCGTCGACTATCGCCATGAGATCGGTGCTGGCAACGAATTCCATGTCGAGGCCGCGATCGGCCAGCGCCTGGCGCTGTCCGCCCCAGTCTCCCAACAGCCAGGCGCTGTCCTCGGCTCCCGCCGGGACGGCCCACAGGCTTGACGCGATCAGTGTGACGATGCCTTTCATGAGGTTCAGAACTCGTTCCAGGTGTCGTCACCATTGACGACTTTGGCCGCGCGCGGCGTGTTGACCGCGGTGTCGTTGCCACTCCACGGGCGGCTGGCCTTGCGACGTTCGGCGGCCGGCTCGACGCCGGACGCCGGCGGCGCCATGAACTCGCGCCTGCTGCCCTTGAAGAACGACATGAGCTCGGTCAGGGCGCGGGTTTCGTCGTCCATCGATTCACTGGCGGCGGTCGCTTCCTCGACCAGGGCTGCGTTCTGCTGCGTGACTTCGTCGAGCTGCGAGAGCGCGGTGTTGACCTGTTCGATGCCGCTGAGCTGTTCTTCCGAGGCCGCCGTGATCTCGGCGATGATGTCGCTCACGCTCTTCACCGCGCCGACGATGTCGCGCAGCGTGCTGCCGGAGTCGTTCACGAGCTGCGTGCCATGATTGACCTTGTCGACGCTGTCGCCGATGAGATCCTTGATTTCGCGCGCCGCCGCCGCGCTGTTCTGCGCGAGATTGCGTACTTCGCTTGCCACCACCGCGAAGCCGCGACCCTGTTCGCCGGCGCGCGCCGCTTCGACGGCGGCGTTCAAGGCCAGCAGGTTGGTCTGGAAGGCGATGCCGTTGATGACCGAGATGATGTCGGCAATCTTGCTGCTGGCGGCGTTGATGGCGGTCATGGCGTTGATCGCGTCGGCCACCACCTGGCCGCCCTTTTCCGCTTCGGCGCGGGCCGAGGAGGCGAGCTGGTTGGCCTGGCGCGCGTTGCCGGTATTGTCCTGTACGCGCTGGGTGAGTGACTGGATGGCCGCCGAGGTTTCTTCAATGGATGCCGCCTGTTCCTGGGTGCGGCGGTTGAGATCCTGGTTGCCCTTGGCGATTTCGGTCGCCGAGGTGCCGATGCTGTTGGCCGACTGGCCAATGCGCGTGACCATGTTCGCGAGGTTCTCGACCGAGGCGTCCATGGCATCGCGCAGCACCGCGAATTCGCCGCGGTAGTCGCCAGCCATGCGACCGCTGAGGTCGCCGGCCGCGAGACCGGTCATGACCGAGCGCGCCGAGCTGACCGGCCCGGCCATCGCATCGAGCATGGCGTTCATGCCTGCGACTATGCGACGGAAATCGCCCCAGTGGCGATCGAGTTCAGCGCGCTGGTCGAGCTGGCCGGCGCCGGCCGCCTCGACCAGCGCCGTGGCGTCTTCGATCATGGCGCGCAGTACGTCACAGCAGGTGTTGAGGTTGCTCTTGATGTCGTTGAACGCACCATGGAATTCGGTGGTGATCGGCGCCGGAATCTTGCCGTCGGCAATCGCCTTCAACTGCTCGGCAGCGATATTCAACGGCGCGGTGATGGCATCCAGCATATGGTTGACCGATTCGGCCAGCGCGCGCGTGAAGCCATGGAAACTGTCGGACTTCAGGCGACTGTCGAGACGGCCTGCGATGGCGTCGTCGAGCACTGACTGGATCTGACGCTCGGCTTCGCGCTGCTCGGTCAGGTCCACCCATTCGCATACCACGCCCAGGCGCTCGCCATGCTCGCCACGCACCGGCGTGGCAGTGACGCTGAAGGTCTTGCCGCCCAACAGCAGCTCATCGGTACGCGGCGCGCTGAGGCGCTCGAGCGCGGCGGGAATGCGGCGCTCGGTGTAGAACTGATCGATATTGCGGCCGACCATGGCGGCCGGGTTGAAATTCACGAGGTCGCGTTTGAGGTCGCCGGCGTAGCGCTGGAACATCGCCTGCGCGGTGTCGTTGACGTACACCACTTCCATGGCGTCGTTGCACAGCACGACGTTGGCGGCGGCGGCGTTCAATGCCTGCTGCACGCGCAGCGCGGCATCGGCACGTTCCTGTTCCACCCTGCGCCGCGCTTCCAGGTCGTCGAGCACGCCGTTGAACTCGGTCTGCACTGCTTCGAATTCGTGATGGAAACCGTCGAGACGCGTGGCGCTGCCTTGTTCGCTGCGCAGCGCGTGGATGGCCCGGTACAGGCGGTCGAGCGGTGAGGTGATGCCTCGGATCAGGAAGAACGACACCACGATGGCCGCCACCGCCGACAGCAGGAACATCGCCATGATCCATTTCGCGCCGCTTTGGGCGGCAGCGTCGGCCTCGACTTCAGCCTTCCGGGCGTCGGCTTCAATGAGGTCCGAGAGGCTGGACATGCGGCCTTCGAGTTCCTTGAAGGAGGCCAGGAAGCGCGGCATGCCGGCCTCGGCGACGCTGGCGTCCTGGAAGGCCCGAGTGGTGATTTCGCGGGCAGCGGTGGCGTAGGCGTCCAGCGCCGGGCGCACGTCTTCGATGGCGGTCTTGATTTCAGGGGACAGCGGCAGCGTGGCGTTGTGGTCGATGTTTTCGCGGAACGAAGTGATATGTTCCTCGACGTCGGCCACTACCTGCTTGTGGCCCGCCTCGTCACGGCTCTGCGCGGCGCGCAGGGCTGACAGCACATCGGCGCGCAGAGCGTCATGCATCATGTCGCTTTCCATGTGACCGCGCAGCGCGCCCATCTTGATGTTGACGCCAGTCAGCGCATCGCCAAGCTGCTTTTCACTGTGGTAGCCGACCAGCCCGACCACCAGTGTCGCGACGATTCCAAAGGCGGCAAATGCCCGCAGCTTCTCCTTTACGCCAAATTGCATGCTCAACGCCTGGTCAGTGTACGGAACGCACGTGGGCTCCAAGTTCACGGTGGAAGCGGCGCAGGTGCCGGTCGGCCGTGAACGACAGCCTCCCCATAGCGGCCGCCTGGCGACCGTGCTTGAGGTGAGGCGGCAAAGCTTGCCGCCATGGACGAGGAGTTGGGGCGAGGGGCTAGGCGAGCCGACGGACTGAGTGGGGATCAGATGTGCGGGGCAGCTTACGTCAGGCCTCGGCGCTGGGCCGCGCCGAGACCTTGGCGTACCAGGCGAGCGTGCGGGTGTTTTGCGGCGGGATGGCGAATTTGACCCAGGCCACGAAGTCGACGGCGCACAGCGCGGTGATGTCGGCCATGGTGTAGATATCGCCGGCCACGAACTCGCTTTCGTTGAGATAGATCTCCAGCCACTTGAAAAAGCGCGCGATGGATTGCGTGCCGCGCTCGACGAGCCCGGGAATGGCCGGTATCACCTCACCCCCGGCGCCCGGCAGCGAGCGCTGCGCAAAATTCGGATGCTGATTGCGAAATACTTCCGAGCCGCCAATCATGCCGTCGAATTCCATCTTGCGCTGGCGCGATTCGACGATCGCCATCTCCTTCGCATTGCGGCCGAGCAGCGGCGGCTCGGGTTGCACGCATTCGAAATAGCGGCAGATGGCCATCACCTCGTCGAAGCGCGTGCCGTCGTCGAGTTCCAGGGTGGGCAGCAGGCCGCGCGGATTGATGGCGAGAAACTCCGGTTTCAGATTGTCGCCCTCCAGGATGTTTACCTCGATGGTCGGCAGGCTGATGCCTTTCTCGGCAAGGAAGATGCGCGCGCGGCGCGGGTTGGGCGTGATCTTGCTGTCATAGAACTTCATTGCATGGGGCTCCTGGGATGACTGCGTCGGGAATCAGGCCGGCAGCGCCGGGTCGGTGGTCGCGCCGTCTTTGAACTGCAACTCGGCAAGCCGTGCATACAGGCCGCCTTCCTCGCTGAGATCGGCATGGGTGCCGCTGGCGACGATGCGGCCGGCATCCAGCACCACGATGCGGTCGGCGCTGCGCACGGTGGCCAGCCGATGGGCGATGACCAGCGTCGCGCGATCGCGCATCAGCGCTCTCAAGGCTTCCTGCACCAGCAGTTCCGATTCCGCGTCGAGCGCGCTGGTCGCCTCGTCCAGCAACAGGATGGCCGGCTGCTTCAATACTGCGCGCGCAATCGAGATTCGTTGCTGCTGGCCGCCCGACAGGCGCACGCCGTGTTCGCCAACCTCGGTCGCGTAGCCCTGCGGCAGCTTGTCGATGAAGTCGGCGGCCGCGGCGGCGCGCGCGGCGGCGCGCACTTCCTCGTCGCTCGCATCGGGCCGGCCGTAACGGATGTTCTCCATGATGGTGTCGGCGAACAGCACGGTGTCCTGCGCGACTATCGCGATGCGCTGGCGCAGCTCGCGCGGCGCGACGCGTGCGATGTCGACGCCATCGAGCAGGATGCGGCCCTGCTGCGGCCGATAGAAGGCCAGCGCCAGGGCCAGCACGCTGCTCTTGCCGGCGCCCGATGGCCCGACCAGGGCGATGGTCTGCCCTCGTTCGAGGTTCAGGTTGAAATCGGTGAGCGCCGGCGGCGTGGGGCGGGATGGATAGCTGAAGCCCACGCCTTCGAATCGCAACTCGCCGCGCGATGGCAGCGGCAGCGTGTCGGGCACCGCGGGCAGCGGGTGGTCGGGCTGCACCGCCAGCAGTTCGACCAGCCTGTCGGTCGCGCCTGCCGCTTGTTGCAAGGCGCCGAAGATCTCCGACAGGCCGGCGGTCGAGCCGCCGGCGAACACCGCGTACAGCAGGAACTGGCCGAGTTCGCCGCCGCTCATGCGACCGCTGACCACATCCTGCGCGCCGATCCACAGCACCAGTACCAGTGCGCCGAACACCATGGTGATGGCATAGGCGGTCAACAGGGCTCGCTGGCGGATGCGACGGCGCGCGGCGTCGAACGCGCCTTGCACGCTGGCATCGTAACGAGCGCCGTGCAACTGTTCGAGCGTGTAGGCCTGTACCAGCGGCATGGCGTTCAATACTTCGCCGGCGAGCGCCGAGGTGTCGGCCAGCCGATCCTGGCTGGCGCGCGACAAGGCGCGCACGCGACGCCCGGCAAGGATGATGGGCACCACCACCAGTGGGATCACGAGCAGGATGATGCCGGTCAGGCGCGGGCTCGTGATTGACAGCATCACCACCGCGCCAAACAGTGTCAGTGAACTGCGCAGGGCTATCGACAGGCTGCTGCCGACCACGTTCTGGATGAGCGTGGTATCGGTGGTGAGTCGCGACAGCAGTTCGCCGCTCTTGGTCACTTCGAAAAAGCTCGGGCTCAAGCCGAGCACATGGCGGAACACCGCGCTGCGGAGATCCGCCACCACCCGTTCGCCCAGCCACGACACCAGGTAGAAGCGCAGCGCGGCGAAGCAGGCGGTCGCCACCGCCAGCGCGAACAGGCCGAGGAAATAGCGGTTGACCGACGCACTGTGGGCGGCGCTCAAACCGCTGTCCACCACGTGGCGCACCGCGACCGGCATGGCGAGCGTCGACAGCGCCGCCGCCAGCAGCGCCAGCAAGGCCGCCGCAATCACCCGATGGTAGGGAGTGAGGAAGGGGCGCAGGCCACGCAGGCCGCTGAAGCGGTAGCGTGGCTTGGCGGCGGGGTCAACGGCTGCGTTCATGGCAAGGGAGGCGCGCTGCGCTTTCGAAGTGGCGCGTGACCATAGCACAGTGCGTTGTCGGCGCTGTCGCGCTATCGATCTGGCGGTGCCGAGCGCTGCGCCGCTGGATAGAATCGCGCCATGAGCCGACCGTTCAATCCCGCTGCCGAGCGCAACAAGGCGCCCATCCTTGCCGTCATCGAGCGTTACCTGCTGCGCGCCCGCACGGTGCTGGAGATCGGCGCCGGCAGCGGTCAGCACGCGCTGTTCCTGGCCGCGCAGTTGCCGCATCTGCGCTGGCAGGCGAGCGAACAGCCCAGCCAGGTGGCGGGACTGCGCGAGAATCTCGCCGGCGCGGGCCTCGCCAACCTGTGCCCCGCCATTGCGCTCGATGTGCAGCGCGAGCCCTGGCCGCTGGCGGTGGTGGATGCGGTATACGCCGCCAACGTCGTGCAGTGCATGACTTCGCCGGCATTGGCCGCGCTGTTTCGCGGCGTCGGCGCGCACCTGGCCGCCGCCGGCGTGTTCCTGCTGTATGGTCCGTTCAATCGTGACGGCCGTTTCACCAGCGAAGGCAACCAACAGCTCGACGCCTGGGCGCGCTCGTTGGATGCGGATTTCGGTCTGCGCGATCGCGCGCTGCTGGAGCAATTGGCCGCCCGCCACGGCCTCGTGCTGGACGACGATCACTGCATGCCGGCCAACAATCAGCTGTTGGTGTGGCGGCGCGCCTGATGCCGATGACTTCACCTGCCCTTGACGCTTTTTATCCATGACAGCCTCGCCCCTGCCACTCGCCGAACTGCTCGCCGCCGCGCCCGCCACCGACATCGCCGTCCATTACCAAGGCCGCGCGTTCACCCACGGCGAATTGCTGGCCGAAAGCCGACGCGTCGCGGCGGGACTGGCGGCGCGCGGGGTGGGTGAAGGTGATCGAGTAGCGGTGTGGTTGCCCAACATCCCGGCCTGGTTGTGCCTGATGTTCGCCTGCGCGCGACTCGGCGCCATCCTGGTGTCGGTCAACACGCGCTTTCGCACCCACGAAGTGGCCGACATCGTGTCGCGCGCCGGCTGCCGCGTGCTGGTGCTGTGGCCCGATTTCAAAGCCATCGATTTTGCCGGCATTCTCGCCGCCATCGAGCCGGCTGCCCTGCGCGGCGTGGAACAGGTGATCGTGTACGACGAAAGTGGCAACGCGCCGCGCGGCGAACTCATCACGGGCGTGCCGCATAGCCGCTACGCGGATCTCGCCACGCTCGAGGATGACGTTCCGCAACTCGGCAGCGCCGCACATCGCTGCGTGATCTTCACCACTTCGGGGACCACCAAGGCACCGAAGTTCGTCTGCCATGTGCAAGGCACGGTCGCGCGCCATGCCCACGACGTGGCGGTGGCCCTGGGCATGAACCGCGCTGGCGCAAAAGTGTTGCAGGCTTTGCCGCTGTGCGGCGTGTTCGGCTACACCCAGGCGCTGGCGGCGTTGGCGGCGCGCGCGCCCATGATCATGTTGCCGGTGTTCGACGCGGTACTGTGCGCGCGCCTGCTGCGCGAACTCGGCATCACGCACATGAACGGCGTCGACGACATGATGGACAGGATGTTGGCGGAAGTGGACGGGCCGCTTGCCTTTCCGAGCCTCGAACACTTCGGCTATGCGCTGTTCAACCCGGCGCTGGAGGACATCGTCGAACGCGCCGCCGCGCGCGGCGTCACACTACGCGGGCTGTACGGCATGAGTGAATGCCATGCCTTCTATGCATTGCAGCCGCTCGAACTGCCGGCCAGCGAACGCCGCAAGGGCGGCGGACGCCCGGTCGCCGCCGAAGCGCGCGTGCGCGTGCGCGATCCGGACAGCGGCGCGCTGCTCGGGGTCGGCGTCGCCGGTGAACTCGAGATCAGCGGCCCCAGCCTGTTGCACGAATATTTCGGCGACCCGCAGGCGACCGCCGCGACCTTCACCGCCGATGGGTTCCTGCGCACCGGCGATCTCGGCTACCTCGAAGCCGATGGCCGCTTCTGTTACGTGGCGCGCATGGGTGACGTGATGCGCCTCGCCGGCTTTCTGACCAGCCCGCTCGAGATCGAATCGGTCATCGACGAACACCCCGCGGTGCACAGCAGCCAGGTGGTGGCGGTCGAGGTCGACGGCGCGCCGGCCGCGGTCGCCTTCGTGCTGCCCGCCGCGGACAGTGTCGACGCGCGGCAGGTCATCGACTTTTGCGCGGCGCGGCTCGCCAGTTACAAGGTGCCGAAGCGGGTGTTCACGCTCGATGCCTTCCCGACCACCTTGAGCGCCAATGGCACCAAGATCCAGAAAAGCCGGCTGCGCGTGCTGGCGCAGGAATTGATCAACGACACGGGGGATAAACACGCATGACACGTTTGAGTACATTGAGTCGCAGCATCGCCGGCAAGGTCGCGCTGGTGACCGGCGCGGCGAGCGGCATGGGCCGCGCCACGGCGCACCTGTTCGCCGACGAGGGCGCGCATGTCGCCGTCACCGATCTCGATGCCGCCAAGGTGCAGGCGGTGGTCGACGAGATCAAGGCGGTGGGCGGTAGCGCCGAGGGCTGGACGCTGGATGTCAGTTCCAATGCCGATCGGGAGCGGGTGGTGGCGGGCATCGTCGCCAAGTGGGGCGGGCTCGACATCCTGGTCAACAATGCCGGCATCTCGAACGAGCTGCCGATCGAGGCCGCCGACTACGAGCAGGTGTGGGACCGAACCCTGGACGTGCTGCTGAAATCCCAGGTGATGCTGATCCGTACTTGCCTGCCGCACCTGCTGAAGTGCGGGGCGGGACGCATCGTCAACATCGCCTCGACCGAAGCCTTGGGCGCAAGCCGTGGCTACAGCCCTTACACCGCCGGCAAGACCGGCGTCATCGGCTTGACGCGTTCTTTGGCGGTGGAACTCGCGACGCGCGGCATCACGGTCAACTGCATCTGCCCCGGTCCCATTCGCACCGGCATGACGGCCGGCATTCCGGAAGAGGCCAAGGCGGAGTTCGCACGCCGCCGCGTGGCGCTGCGCCGTTATGCCGAACCCGAGGAGGTGGCGCAGGCGACGCTCAACTTCGTGCTGCCGGCCGCGCAGTACATCACCGGCCAGCACCTGGCGGTGGATGGCGGACTGACGATACGCAACGCCTGATGTTCAGCTGACGCCGGCCGCGTCGTCGGCCGGCGTCGAATGAGTGCGGTCAGGATGCGACGATCGCGCTCAAACCGCGCGGGCTCAGGATCTCTATCCAGTAGCCGTCCGGGTCCTTGATGAAGGCCAGTCCTTTCATCTTGCCGTCGTCGGCGCGCTTGACGAATTCCACGCCCAGTTTTTCGAATCGCTCGCAGGCGGCATAGACGTCGGGCACCGAGACGCCGATGTGGCCGAAGCCGCGCGGATCGCTGTTGCCGTTGTGGTAGCCGGCGAAATCGGGGTCGGACTCGCTGCCGTAATTGTGAGTCAGTTCCACCAATGCCGGACGGCCAAACACCCAACGCGCTCGCTCCGCGCGGTCGCTGGGAATGGTTTCACCTTCGCCCAGGTAGCCGACGAAATAGAGCGAGAACTGCATGTCGGGAAAGTCGTAGCGGTCGAGCAGGGTCATGCCCAGCACGTCCTGGTAGAAGGCAACCGAGACCTTGGGATCGCGAACCCTGAGCATGGTCTGGTTCATGACATATCCGGCGGTGGGTGAGGCGCTGGCCATCGCGTAACTCCGTAGTGCTGAATGAAGGCGAACCGACCGCGTATGACGCGGCGGCGGCAATATACCTTGCCGCCGGGCGCTTGGCAGCGCTCGTGGCTCAGTCGATGCGATCGAATGCGCGCGGCACGCGCTCGTCGTCGAGGGTCTTGTCGATGGCGTCGTAGAGTTCGCCCAGCAAGGGCACCACGCGCAGACGGATGGCGTCGTGCAGACAACGGCGCACACGCGGCGAATCGCAATACTCGACCGTCGCCTGCCACAGGATGCGGCATGCGGTGGCGGGTTGCAGCGGGTTCTCCTGCGGGTCCAATGGGTGGCCCAGCACGTTGGCCAGGCGCACGTTCAGCTGGAACAGCTTGAGCTTGAATTTCTCCGCGGCGGCGTGACCGATGGCGATGATGGTCGAATCCTGTTCAATCTCCTCATCGTCCACCACGCCGATGCGCGGACCGTCGCCGGCGTCGGCGCGCTTGAGCAGTATCGGGGCCACCGTCAGTTCCTGGGTCTGGTCGAGGTCGCTTACCACAGCGAAGGCCTGCAGGAACTGGCGTTCGATGGTACGCCCGATGGGAATGGCCTTTTCATCGAGCAGGTCGGCCTCGCTGCGCGCTTCGCGTGCCTGCGACGGCGTCGAGGTGTCGGCCTCGTGGCGCAGGCGGCGACCGGTCTCGGTGCGCAGCGTCCAGATGATGTTGGGCAGCAGTTTCTCGGCGGTCTTGCGGCAGGCGAGCATGATCTTGCGATGTTCGGCCGAACGGCCGCGGCGACTTTGCAGGGGATCACCGACACGCGCTTCGACTGCCGCCTGGGCGATGGCCTTGAGTGCGGTGCGGAGATTGTCGTCCTGGCGCTTGAAGCGCACGCCCAGGCCCACCGGCGTACGCCACATTATCTGCACTGGCGACTGCACTTTCTGGCTACTGCCGTCGGTCAGGCGCACGGAGAATTCCAGGCGCGCGCTGGTGCCCTGCTCGAGCGCTTCGCGGCCGGGCTCGGGCGTCTTCAGATCGATCTTGAGCGCCATGCCGGTGCTGCTGATGTCTTCGATCGTGCACGCAACCGCGTTGTTCTTGCGATCGAACACGATCGCGGGCAGCGAGACCTCATGTCTGATGCTGCCGCGACGACGACCCCAGTCATCGGGTCTGGTCAGGCCTTCTACTTGTTCGTCTATCACGCTGCCGTTGATTCCGCTCGCATTCGCCTATAGACCGGCTTGAACCGCCGCCGCGCTACCAGGCGCGACTTGGCTGCGGGTCACGAAGTGACCCGGTACCTTACCACCGCTGGCGCTGGGAATGGAATCAGGAATTTCGGAAAAACAGGAATTTGCGACGTACTGTCGATGGACTACATCGCGTGCGGGCAGCAAGCTACGGGTGAGATGCGCGATGCGCCGAGAAGAGTGCGTCGGGAGGGAGCGCCGGGGCCGCCGTGACGACGGCCCCGCAAGTATCTTCGATCAGTATCCGGGAGGCGCCGGTGTGCCGGGCGGAGGGTAGTTGCCGCCGGCCGGCGGCACGGTCACCGGCCCGCTCGGCGGCGGCGCGACGTAGCTCGGCTGGGTCTGCTGGTAGTTGGCGACGCTCGCCGGTACGGGCACCTGGTGACCCTTGGCATACATGCACTGGATGTAGGCGTCGTCGTAGCGTTGCTGTGCCATGTAGCCGCCCGAGGCATAGGCGTCGGTACCGGCGGCGCTGCCCAGCACCAGGCCGCTGCCGGCACCGATCGCGGCGCCGGCGCCGGCATTACCGGACGCCGCGCCGAGCAGCGCACCCGCGGCGGCGCCCACCGCCGTGCCGACCGCGGCGCTGTTGACGCCACTGTCGGACGCATTCTGCTGCGGCGACCTGATGCCCAGGGCCTGCTGCGCATAGCTCTGGCATTGGTAATCGTCGGCACGAAACTGGTCGAACGATGCGCCGTTGCCCGGCAGGGCCATCATGCTCGGGCCGCTCGGGTAAGTGGCGCAGGCGCCCAGCGCGCCGCACAGGGCGAGGACGGCGAAACGTGAGGGGGTATTCATCGGGTTCACTCCTGCGAAATGGATCAGCGCGCGGGCGGCTGCACGGTGCGCGGGTCTACCGACACCCACGGTTGGCTGCAGCTCTGCACGTAGGGGTAATAGCCGGCCGGATTCTGGCAGTAGTACCAGGTGGACGGCGCGGCGGCGGGCGCCGAGTACGAAGGCGCGGCCGGTTGACGCTGGATGTACACCGGCGGCTCGCGTTGTTCGATGATCACCGGTGGCGGACTGTAGACGTAGGGCCGGTAGGGATAGAAGAAAGGATCAGGACCCCAGTAGAAAGGATCGTTGAAGTAGAAGCCGATGCTGCCGCGGTAATGGCCGCCGTGGCCGTGACCATGTCCATGTCCGCCACGCGCGGCTGCCGAAGCGGCGCACGCGGTCAGCAGCAGCAGCACCAAGAGGCGTGCGGTCGACTGTTTGCCCATGTTTTGAACGCTCCTTTGTTGGATGTCGCGACCTCGCGGCCACCACCTTTGTGCAGGGTAGACGTCACGCGGCGCAAATGGTTGCCGGTGATACGCGCCGACTTTGCCCCCGATCATGATTGCGCTTACAGCGACATCGCGAGCCCGGGCGGCGCGTCGACCAACGACAGCGAAAGGCACACTAGGCCGGGCGACTAAACTCGTCCTGAACCAGACGCGCATGATCGCGCACGGCTACCAGTTTGATCATGACAGCCGCTCGCGAGGCGTGCCGTGATCGACGCCACGCCTCGGCCTGCAAGCGCCAGGCTCAGCTCCGCACTTTGAACAGCTCGTCGACCTCGACCTGCAGCGTCGACACCAGTCCGTTGGTGTGATGCGCCATGCCGATCACGGCCAGCAGTTCTCCATACTGCGCATCGCTCATGCCCTTGGCGCGCGCCGCTGCGGTGTGGGAGTGGATGCAATACTCGCAGGAATTCGCGACCGACACCGCGATGTAGATCAGTTCCTTGGTCAGGGGGTCGAGCGCGCCGGGCGCCATCACCGCCTTGGCGCTTTCCCAGGTGCGCTTGAGCTGCTGCGGGTTGATGGCCAGCGCTTTCCAGAAGTTGTTGATGAAGTCGGTGTTGCGGGTGGCGCGGATGTCGTCATAGACGGCGCGCACGTCGTCGTTGGCGTCTTCGTATTCAATGAGGTGTACGGTGGTCATGTCGCGTGCTCTGTCGTTCCAGGAAAAAGGACTTATGTGGCCGGCACGGTGATCTTGCGCGTCCAGCCATAGGGATCGGGCCGTTTGCCGGTCTGCAGACCGGTCAGTTCGGTGTGCAGGCGCCGCGCCACTGCCCCGGGTTGGCCGTCGCCCACCTGGATGTCGCGGCCTTCGAAGTACATATGGCCGACCGGCGCGATGACGGCGCCGGTGCCCATGCCGAAGATCTCGGTGATGCGGCCGTTGGCGAGCCCGTCCAACACCTCGCTGATGGCAATGCGGCGCTCCGTGACGGTGTAGCCGAGGTCCGGCGCCATCTGCAGCAGCGAGCGCCGCGTCACGCCATGCAGGATGGCGCCGGTCAAGACCGGCGTGACGATGTCACGGCCGTCGAACACGAAGGCGATGTTCATGGCGCCGACCTCGTCGATGTAGCGGCGCTCGACGCCGTCCAGCCACAACACCTGCTGGTAGCCCTTGGCCAGCGCCACTTCGGTGGCGGCGATCGAACCGGCGTAGTTGCCGGGCGTCTTGGCTTCGCCGGTGCCGCCACGCACGGCGCGCACGTAGTCGTCGGACACGTATACCGAGACCGGCGCGAAGCCGGCGGCGAAGTAGGGCGCGACCGGCGACAGGATGATGTAGTGCAGGTACTCGCGGCTGGCGCGCACCTCGAGGGTCTTCTCCGTGGCGATCATCACCGGGCGGATGTACAGCGCCGTGCCTTCGCGGTCCGGCACCCAGCGGTGATCGAGCGCCACCAGGGTTTCCATGGCCTCGACGTGCAGGGCCGCATCGACGCTCGGCATGCCCATGCGCCGCGCCGACTCGTTGAAGCGCTCTGCGTTGCATTGCGGGCGGAACAGGTTGATGTGACCGTCGGGACGTCGATAGGCCTTGGTGCCGTCGAAGATCATCTGGCCGTTGTGGTAGACCGTCGCCGCCGGGTCGAGCGTGATCGGCGCGTAGGCGTCGATGCGGGCGTCGTGCCAGCCGCGTTCCGGGTTGTAGCGCTGGGTGAACATGCGCGTGGAAAAGTGGCGGCCGAAGCCGAGCTGCTCGGGCAGCACCACGTCGCGCTCGGCGACGTCAAGGATGCGAATGGATGAACTCATGAAGGCACTCGTGGGTATCGATGAACAGGTTTGATCAGGGCAGCACGCGGGTGGTCCAGCGCGGGTCGTCGTGGGCATCCCAGTACGCCTGGCGCAGTGCCAGCGTGGTTTCACCGGGACGTCCGTCGCCCACCGCCTTGCCGTCCAGGCGCGTCACCGGCATCACGCCGCCGGCGGTGCTGGTGATGAAGATCTCGTCGGCCCGCGCGAGGCGCTCGGGCCCGAACATGGTGACCTCGGTGGCGATGCCCTGGCCGCGCGCGAGCTCCATGACGGTGTCGCGGGTGATGCCGAGCAGCACGCCCGAGGCCGGCGTCCAAAGGCGGCCTTCGCTCAGCACGAACAGGTTGAAGCCCGGCCCTTCCGTCACTTCGCCCGCCGCGTTCAGCAGCACCACGGTATTGGCCTCGCGCTCGAAGGCTTCGAACAGGCCGCGGGTCAGGTCCCCCCAGTGGAAGTTCTTGACCGTCGGGTCGACCGCGTCGGGCGCGATGCGCACCACCTCGCGGGCGATGGCGAGGTGCGTGCCGCGCAGTTGATCCTCGGGCTTCACCAGCCACACGTAGGGCACGGCGAAGGCGTAGAAGCGGTTCTTGAAGTTGCGTGGATCGCGGTCGCCGGGCGGCGGTGAGCCGCGCGTCACGATCATCTCGACATAGGCGTCGGCGAGGCCGCTGCGGCGCACGCATTCGATCAGCACTTCGCGCATGGCCTCGCGCGTGAGCGGCGGATTGAGTCGCAATGCGCGCCACGAACGCTCGAAGCGCGCGAGATGGTCGTCGAGGCGAAAGAAACTGCCGCGCCATGTAGCGATCACGTCGTAGGTGCAGTCGGAGCGCGTGAAGCCGGTATCGGTGATGGGGATGCGCGCCGCGTCTATCGGCACGAACTCGCCGTCGACGTGCGCGCAACCGGCGGCGTAGGCCGGATCGGATGTCGTACCGTGCAAGCCTGGGCTGGCGGGTGTGCTCATGGCCGGTCCTCAGAAGTTGTAGGACAGGTAGGTCTGGATGACCCAGAAATTCTTGTCGCCATAGACCTGGCGGGCCGCCGCGTTGGGCGTCGACCATGCCACGCCGGCGTAACCGAAGAAACGATCGCCGACGAAATGTTCGACGCCGAAGTTGAGTTCGTCCGCCCAGTTGGTCTCGGTCAAGGGCGTCGCGAAGTAATGGGGCTCTTCGAGCTGGTGATGGTAGTAGTAGAACGTCATCGACCACTGCGGGCGCGGGAAGGTCTTGAGCTTGACCATCTGCGTAATCTGGTTCTCGTTGTACAGATGGTATTCGCCGGCGATCTCGCCCTGGTACCAGGTGTCCCAGTCACGCCGGAAGATGGTGTAGAACAGGCCGCGATACTCTTCGTTGGCGCGCGTACCCGGATCGTCGCCCTGCATCCACGAGTAACGATAGGACAGGCGCGTCAGCCACGGCAGGCCGGGCACGGTGAATTCGCC